>CAZEAM010000118.1:0-7381 GCA_964510285.1 uncultured Frankiaceae bacterium
ACTCCAGGCCGGTGCGGTCACCGACGTCCGCCAGCCGCGAGTAGCGGGGGCCGCCGAAGTCGCGCTGGGAGATCTAGCCGTCCTAGGTGCGGTCGAACAGCGCCCCCCACTCCTCGAGCTCCCACACCCGATCCGGAGCTTCCTGGGCGTGCAGCTGAGCCATGCGCCAGTTGTTGAGCATCTTGCCGCCGCGCATGGTGTCGCGGAAGTGCACCTGCCAGTTGTCCTCGGGCCAGACGTTGCCCATAGAGGCGGCGATGCCGCCCTCGGCCATGACGGTGTGCGCCTTGCCGAGCAGCGACTTGGTGACTACCGCGGTGCGCGCACCCGACTCGTGCGCCGCGATCGCGGCGCGCAGTCCGGAGCCGCCGGCGCCGATGACGACGACGTCGTAGTCGTGAACCTCGTGATCTGCTGCCATCTCTCGCCGCGCCTAGAAGATGTGGTGGAAGTCGGTGATGGTCCCGTTCGAGACCAGCCGGATGTACAGGTCGGCGAGCGCGATCCAGATCAGCGACGCCCACGCCCATTGCCGGTGCTGGTGGTTGAGCTTCGACACCAGCGTCCACCACCGGTAGCGGATCGGATGCTTCGAGAAGTTGTTGATCCGCCCCGCCGTGATGTGCCGGCAGGAGTGGCAGCCGAAGACGTACCCCATGATCAGGATCGCGTTGATCAGCAGCACGAACGAACCGACCCCGATGAAGAAGTGGTGCCCCGAGTCGTTCGTGTAGATGAACGAGATCACCGCGTCGTAACAGAGGATCCCACCGACGATCAGGCAGCCGTACCAGAAGTAGCGATGGATGTTCTGCGCGATCAGCGGGAAGCGGGTCTCGCCGGTGTACTTGCTGTGCGGCTCGGCGACCGCGCAGGCCGGCGGCGAGAGCCAGTACGCGCGGTAGTACGCGCGCCGGTAGTAGTAGCACGTGCCGCGGAAGCCGAGCGGGATCAGCGCGACGTACAGCGCGGGCGACAGCCAGTGCCAGATGTCGACCGAACCCCAGCTCACGTCGGACGGGCAGCCGTCGGCGAAGCACGGCGAGTAGAACGGCGACAGGTAGGGCTTGGCGTAAAACCACCGGTGCGGGGTCGTGTTGCCGGCCACGTGGGCGTAGGTCAGCGGGTGGTCGAAGATCGCCCACGTCGCATAGATCACGAACGCGCCGAACACGATGAAGGTGATCAGCGGGTCGATCCACCAGCGGTCGGTCCGCAGGGTCTTCGCCCTGATCGCCGCCCGTGCGGTCGGTCTGTCGGTCTGCGTCGCCACCGTCTGCGTCGCCATTGTCGGGCGGCCGTCCCTTCTCCGTTCAGGCTGCGCGGTGATTCCCCACGCCGCCGGACGACCTTATCTTCGACCCGCAGCCACCCTTCGCATTCCCCCCGCCAATGTGGTTTCTGTCACGGCGCGGCGCGGAATCGTGGTTGCCCCGGTGTAGTTGTATGGAGTTGTGATGACGACGGCGACTACTGCGGCTCCCCCGCTCTCCCCGGCTGACCGCTGCGACCGCTGCGGTGCCCGGGCGATCGTGCGCGCCGTGCTGCCCGGCGGCGGCGACCTGCTGTTCTGCGGGCACCATGGCCGCGAGCACGCCGCCCGCCTGCGCGAGGTGGCCGTCGAGATTCACGACGTCGAAGGGGTCCTGTCAGAGCCGCTCGGCTAGGTCGTCGATCTGGCGGCGCAGCCATCGCTCCACGTCGTTGTCCCGCACGGTCTGGGCCGCGTCGACCAGCATCCGGTGCCGCTGGGCCGCCGGCATCGTCAGCGCCCGGTACATCGCATCCGCCTGCTGCTGGATGTCGAACGGGTGGACGGTGAGGGCGAAGTCGCCCAGCTCCTCGTGCGCGCCCGTGTTCTCGCTCAGCAGCAGGACGCCGTCGCGAGTGTTGGCCAGCACCGCTTCCTTCGCGACCAGGTTCATGCCGTCGTTGACCGCGTTGACGACCAGTACGTCGGCGACCTGGTAGGCGGCGACGGCGAACGCCAGGTCCTCCTGCAGCCGCAGGTCGATCGGCTGCCAGCCGCCCACCGCGTGCCGGGCGTTGACCTCGGCGACGATCCCGCCGAGGGCGGCGAGGTAGTCGCCGTACTCCGGCACATCCGTGCGGCTGGGCATCAGCGAGGCCAGGAAGGTGACCCTCCCCCGTAGCTCCGGGTGGGCCTCGAGCAGCAGGTCGAAGGCCTGGAAGCCCCGCACGATGTTCTTCGACGGGTCGGTGCGGTCGACCCGCACGATCAGCTGGCGCTCGCCGTGCTGGCCGTCGACGATGTGCTGGTCCTCGATCGCGACCCGGTGCCGGGCGACCTCCTCGCTGGCCGCGAGCTTCTCGACGGCGTCGACGTCGATCGAGATCGGGTACTGCCGCGCCACCACCACCCGCCCGTCGACGTGCACGGTCCCGGCGTCCAGGTCGACCGGCAGGTCGAGCAGCTCCCGGGCGCAGACCAGGAAGTTGCGAGCGAAGCGGCGGGTGTGGAAGGCGACCACGTCGGCGCCGAGCAGCCCGCGCAACAGCGGCTCGCGCATGTCCGGCGGCAGCACCCGCCACTCGTCGGGGCTGGGCCACGGGATGTGCACGAAATGGCTGATCAGCGCGTCCGGGCAGCGTTGCCGGACCCGCTCGGCCACCAGGTAGAAGTGGTAGTCCTGCAACAGCACGAGAGCCTTTCCGCCCTGCGCCTCGACCTCCTCGGCGACCGCATCGGCGAACTGCGCGTTGACCGCGACGTAACCGTCCACGTAGGCCCGCTTGGTCTCCGCGGTGATGGTCGGCGCAGTCGCCAGGCCGTAGAGGCCGTGCTGCACGAACCACAACAGCGGGTTCGCGATCTGCATGTAGAACGACTCGTGGCGGTGCGGGTCCACCTCGACGTAGCGGACGCCGATCGTCGGTGCGTCGCCGTCGGTGTCGGCGTCGACCAGCTGCGGTTCTGGGTCGAACGCGATCTCGACCGCGTGTCCCTCGTGCTCGGTGGCGACGACCGCGTCAGCAGCGGTTGCGGCAGCGCAGACCCACACGGCGCGGTCGAGGTGCTCCGCCAGCCCCATCAGCGCCGACACCAGACCGCCGGCGCCCCGCTTGACGGTCAACCCGGACGGCGTCCGCTGGAAGGATGCGGGGCCCCGATGGGACAGCAGCACGACCGGAAGGTCGATCAGGGCCATGCCGAAGACCTGCCCCGCAAGTTGCTAGGCGATGCGTGCGGTGAAACGACCGTCGTGTGACAGCACGCGCAATGGTATGCGAAATGTCGCCGACAGCGCCGCCGAGGTCAGGGCCATCCCGATCGGGCCCGACGTGACCACCCGTCCCTCGCGAAGCAGCAGCGCATGCGTGGTGCCGGCCGGGATCTCCTCGACGTGGTGGGAGACCAGGACCTGCACCGGGCCGTCGCGATCCACGGCGAGGCGGCCCAGGGTCCGCAGCAGCGCCTCACGGCCGCCGAGATCCAGCCCGGCGGCCGGCTCGTCGAGCAGCAGGACCTCCGGGTTGGTCATCAGCGAGCGGGCCAGCTGCACGCGCTTGCGCTCGCCTTCCGAGAGCGTTCCGAACGCACGCTCGAGCAGCATCCGGGCGCCCACCCAGGCCAGCAGGTCGCAGGCCCGGCCCACGTCACACGCGGAGTAGTCCTCGTCCCCGCGGCGCACGCAGCCCTGCGTGGCCGTCAGGACGACGTCGAGCACCGTCTGCTCGCCGGGCAACAGGTCGGCCAGCGAGGCGCTCGCCCAGCCGATTCTGGGCAGCAGGTCGTCGAGGTCGGCCTCGTCGAGGTACTCGCCGAGCACCTGCACCCGGCCCGAGGTGGGCCGAAACGCGCCGGCGAGCACTCCGAGCAGGGTGCTCTTACCGGCGCCGTTAGCGCCGATAACCACCCAGCGCTCGCCGGCGCGGACGGTCCAGTCGAGCGCGTGCAGCGGCACCTGGCTGCCGCGTCGTACCTCGACGGCCTCGAGGCGCGCCACAACCTCCGCGGGCTGGAGGTCCACCGCCACGCTCATAAGAGGAAACGGTAGGGACTGATGTGGCAGATGTCCGTTTAGACACGCCGCTTGCCGGGCGCCCTCCTCAGGCCTTTCGGTAGCTGCGCACCGCGAGCGGGATGAACAACGCCATCACGCCGAGCATCCAGAGGATGCCGACCCACACGTGGTTGCCCATCGGCCCGCCGAGGGCGAACGCCCGCATCGCGTCGACGATCTGGGTGATCGGCTGGTTGTTCTCGAACGCCTGCAACCAGCCGGGCATCGTCTGCACGGGGACGAAAGCAGAGCTCACGAAGGTCAGCGGGAACACCCAGATCAGCCCGAACGCCTGGACCGACTCCTCGTCCTTGATCGCCAGGCCGATGAAGGCCGAGACGCAGCAGGTGGCCAGGCCGAGCAGCAGCGCCATCGCAAGCATGCCGAGCGCGCCGCCCACGCCGTTGTCGAACCGGAAACCGACGGCGTAGCCGACCCCCACGATGATCAGCAGCGTGACCAGCAGCCGGACAAGGTCGGCGCCGAGCCGGCCGAGCAGCACGGCGCTGCGAGCGATCGGCATCGCCCGCAGCCGGTCGAGTACGCCGGTCTTGAGCTCCATGGCCAGCGAGATCGCCGTGCCGAACGAGGTGAACGCGGCGGTCTGCCCGATCACGCCGGGCAGCAGGTAGTTCACATAGCCATGCGTGTGGGTGACGATCGCGCCGCCGAAGACGTACCGGAACAGCAGCGTGAACATCACCGGCTGGATGACGGTGAAGACGATGAACGCCGGGACCTTGAACCAGATCATCAGGTTGCGCCGGGCCATCACCAGCGCGTCGTAGGCCGACCAGCCGACCTGCCTGGTCAACGTGAGCTCACTCACCGGCAGCCTCCTTGGCCTCGCGTTCAGTGGCCTGCTCCTCTTCCGCGCGATGCCCGGTCAACGCGAGGAACACGTCGTCGAGCGACGGCCGCCGGACCCCGAGCCCGGTGACCTTGATCCGCTTGGCGTCGAGCTGGCGAACGACCTCCAGGAGCACCGCGGAGCCGTGCCGGCCGGCCCGGACGGTGACTTCGGCCTTGTCCTTGTCGACCTCCGGGTCTCCCTCGCCACACCCGGTCACCGCGCGCACCGCGCTGGTGAGCTTGCGCGGGTCGGTCACCGTGAACTCGACCACGTCACCACCGATCGTGTCCTTGAGGTCGTCCGCGGTGCCCTCGGCGATGACCCGGCCGTGGTCGAACACGACGATGTTGTCGGCGAGCTCGTCGGCCTCTTCGAGGTACTGCGTCGTGAGCAGCACCGTGGTCTGCGCCGCGACGAGCTCGCGGATCACGCCCCACATGTCCGAGCGGGCCCGCGGGTCCAACCCGGTCGTCGGCTCGTCGAGGAAGAGCACGCTGGGCTTGGCGACCAGGGAGGCGGCGAGGTCGAGCCGGCGCATCATGCCTCCGGAGTAGGTCTTCGCGCGGCGCTCCTTCGCGTCGGTCAGGCCGAAGCTCTCGAGCAGCTCGGTGGCCCGGTCGCGCGACTCCTTCGCGTTCATGTGGTACAGCCGCCCGATCAGCTCGAGGTTCTCCCGACCGCTGAACTCCTCGACGATGGCGGCAGACTGGCCGGCCAGCCCGATCCGGCTGCGCACCCCCGCCGGGTCCTTGAGCACATCGCGGCCGTCCACGACCACCCGACCGGCGTCAGGGGTCAGCAACGTCGTGAGGATCTTCACCGCCGTGGTCTTTCCGGCCCCGTTCGGGCCGAGGACCCCGAGCACGCTGCCACGCGGGACATGCAGGTCGATCCCGTCGAGGGCTCTGACTTTGCCGAACGCCTTGTGGACGCCTTCGGCGATGATCGCGTCGTCTCGCTGGTTCGATCTAGCCACGTGGCCCGACACTAGCGCCGCGGATGGACGCGTCCAGCACCTCGATGGTGTGCGCCAACGCGACCTGCTTGCCCTGCCGTCGCAACGCGCTGTCGATCTGCATGAGGCACCCCGGGTTGGCCGTCACGAGCAGCGTTGCGCCGGTCGCCGAGACGTTGGCCGCCTTGCGGTCCCCGAGCTCGCGCGCGGGTTGCGGGTTGAGCAGGTTGTAGACGCCGGCGGACCCGCAGCAGATGTCGGCCTCCGGGATCTCGCGCAGCTCGAGCCCCGGGATCGCGGCGAGCAGCGCCCGCGGCTGGGCCCGGACGCCCTGCGCGTGCGAGAGGTGACAGGCGTCGTGGTAGGCCGCCACGAGCGGCAGCGGGTGGCGGGGCGCGACCGGACCGAGCTCGACGAGCAGCTCGGCCACGTCGCGGCACTTCGCCGATAACGCGGCGGCACGCTGGGCCCACTGCGGGTCACCCGCCAGCAGACGCCCGTACTCCTTCATCGACGAGCCGCATCCCGCCGCGTTGACCACCACCGCGTCGACGTGGGCGGCCTCGAAAGCAGCGATGAGGCGCTTGGCCCGCGCGATGGCCTCGGGTTCCCGACCGGAGTGCAGCGAAAGGGCGCCGCAACAGCCTTGATCAGCAGGGGCGACCACCTCGCAACCCTCGGCGGCCAGGACCCGCATGGTCGCGGCGTTGACGCCGGGAAAGAACTCCCGCTGCACGCAGCCGAGCAACATGCCGACCCGCATCCGCCTGGTTCCCACGGCCGGCGTGAGCGCCGGCAGGCGCTCACGAGGCCCCAGCGACGGCACCAGCCCCGCCATCGTGGTCAACGTGCCGCGCATCCGCTTGCGCACCAGCCGCTGCGCCCCGGTCGACTGGTAGGCGCGCAGCAACGGCCGGATCGCCCGCAGCCGGCGCGGGTACGGGAAGGTCGCGAAGATCAACCACCGCAGTGCGCGCTGATTCGCCGACCGCGAGGCGCCGACCTCGACCTCGGCGCGGGTGGACTCGATCAGCGCGTCGTACTGCACGCCGGACGGGCAGGCCGTGACGCACGCCATGCAGCCGAGGCAGGCGTCGAAGTGCCCCACCGTGGGGTCGTCGAGCGGAGCGCCCTCGAGCAGGTTCTTCATCAGGTAGATCCGCCCGCGCGGCGAGTCCATCTCCTCGCCCCACAGCAGGTACGTCGGGCAGGTCGGCAGGCAGAACCCGCAGTGCACGCAGTCCGCAATCAGCTCCCGCTTGGTCGGCTCCGTCATCGGACCACGAACCTCCCAGGGCACATCCGATCCTCCGGGTCGAACTGCTCCTTGATCCGCTGCATCACCGCGAGACCGCGGACCGGACCCCACACATCGAGCTCGCGCTTCACCCCATCGGGCGCCGAGGCAACCACGACCTGCCCGTCGAGACCCGAGATCGACGAGCTAAGCGAGGCGAGCGAGGAAACCTCCAGCGGGTCGACACCGACCAGCACCACGCCGGACCCGACGTGCGCGCGAATGCGCGCGTGGGGAAACACCTCGGCGAC
>CAZEAM010000119.1:0-1930 GCA_964510285.1 uncultured Frankiaceae bacterium
CCGCAACGCCGAGGCGCACAAGCGCGTGATGCGCAAGCACGCCGCCGCCAACGACGCGGTGCGGCCGGTCGACGCGGACGCGGCGCGGGTGCTGCACGCCGCCAGCAAGGCGTGGGCCGAGTGCGTGAAGATCGGCGAGAAGAACGGCTGGCGCAACGCCCAAGCCTCAGTACTCGCACCAACCGGCTGCCTGACGCCCGACACGCTCGTCACGACCGACCGCGGTCTGGCGCGCCTCGACTCGCTCGGCGATGTCTATGGCGAGAAGTGGCAGGACCTCGACGTGCGGGTGTCGACCGACGAAGGTCCGCAGCAGACGACCAAGTTCTTCGTCAACGGCGAGGAGCCGACGCGTCGCATCGTGACCGAAGGCGGCTACCGCATCCAGGGCACGCTCGCTCACCGGATCAAGGTCGTTGACGAGGAGACTGGCGAGTGGGTGTGGCGGCGCCTTGCCGACGTGAAGCCGGGCGATCTCGCTCCGGTGCAGCTCGGCACGATGGTGGGCAAGCCGCGGCGGGTCCCGCTGCCGGTGCTCGACCAGGCGTACCACGCCGGTGACCATGCCGTGCGCGTGCCCGATGTCGTCGACGTGGAGCTGGCCGAGATCGTCGGCTACTTCATGGGTGATGGCAGCCTGCACGCGAAGGGGATCCGGTTCGCCGTCGCGGACACCGACCTCGACGTCGTGGAGCGGCTGAGCGTGCTGGGCAAGTCGCTGTTCGGTGTCGAGGCCACGAAGGAGCAGCAGCAGGGCTACGTCGAGGTCACGCTGTCGTCGGTGCGGCTCGCGCGGTGGTGGCAGGCCGCCGGCTTCGCGAAGCTGCTTCCGTCTGCTGACCACTCGGGCAAGGGCCGGACCCCGCGTATTCCCGCCGCAGTTCTGGAGACGAACGACGCCGAGGTCTACGCCGCCTTCCTGCGCGGCCTGTTCGAGGCCGACGGCAGCGTCGTTCAGGGCGTGCCAACGCTGTCCACGGCGTCGGAGTCGTTCGCTGCTGAGGTCAGGACCGTTCTGCTCGCCTTGGGTCTGGCGACCACAACGCGCGAGACGACAAGCGGCTGGGGTGGTCCGCTGTTCCAGTTGCGGCTGCGCAACCTCGCCCACGCGAGCCGCTACGCCGATGCGGTCGGCTTCCTCGGCGGCCGCAAGGAGCGGCTGCTCGCCGCGGTCTCGGCGGCGCAACCCGGCAACCGCGACCGGATCTTCCTGCCGCGGGCGACGTGGGAGGAGATCGTTCCGGTCGGTTCCGCTTACCGCTCGGTTGTGGTCTCCTCGCTGGCCAAGTGCGGTGGCGTGTCACGTACGACGGCGGAGCGCATCTTCGCGGAGACCGCCGACGCTCGGCTGGCACATGCCCTCGGCTACCTGTTCGAGCGGGTGGCTCGCAACGACGACGGCGGTGTGCAGCCGACGTACGACCTGTCGGTGCCGAGCAACGTGACGTACGTCGCCAACGGGCTGGTGAGCCACAACACCATCGGCCTGATGATGGACTGCGACACCACCGGCATCGAGCCGGACCTGGCGCTGGTGAAGTTCAAGAAGCTGGTCGGCGGCGGGTCGATGCAGATCGTCAACCAGACCATCCCGCGGGCGCTGGCCAAGCTCGGTTACCAGGACGAGCAGGCCGAGGCGATCATCGAGCACATCTCCGAGCACGGCAACGTGATCGACGCGCCGGGCCTCAAGCCCGAGCACTACGAGGTGTTCGACTGCGCGATGGGCGAGCGGGCCATCTCGGCGATGGGTCACGTGCGGATGATGGCCGCCACCCAGCCGTTCATCTCCGGCGCGATCTCCAAGACCGTCAACATGCCGGAGTCGGCAACGGTCGACGAGGTCGCGGACATCTACTACCAGGGCTGGAAGCTCGGCCTGAAGGCGCTCGCGATCTACCGCGACAACTGCAAGGTCGGCCAGCCGCTG
>CAZEAM010000120.1:0-4974 GCA_964510285.1 uncultured Frankiaceae bacterium
TCGATCTGCTCGCGCGCGGCTCGTCCGGCGTCGGTGAAGGCACCGTCGGAGACGAATCCGCGGCTGATCAGTCGCTCCTCGGCTGCGTCCAGCTTGGTCGCAGTCCAGCCCCGCGACCGGATATAGGTACGCATCGGCAGACCCCAGTACAGCTCGGTGAGCAAGCCGATCTCGGTGGCGTCGAATCCGGCGCTGGTCCAGGCGGCGATGTGTGAGTCGCCCCGATACTCGCGCAGCAGGTCGGCCAGCCGCCATACGACGCCGATCGGGTCATCGGGCACTCCCTGGCTCAGGAGCCCGGCGAACAGGGCCCGGCCCTCGGGGCGCAGCCCGTCGGTCGCGCGGTGAAGCAGCTGGGTGGCCCTGGCCAGACCGTCGGGATCCTCGCCGAGAACTCGCCGTAGCTGGCCGACCGCACCGGCCGTTCTGGCCCGCTCGATGGTAGCGGCGTCGGTGAGGGTCCAGCCATGGGTGACGGCGGGCACCACGACGTCGGGGTTGAACACGCCGAACGCGGCGGCGATCACCTGTCCCGGCACCTGGCCCATCACCGAGCCGCGGCTGCAGAAGTACGCCGCCCCGTCTGGAAGCGCGACCTCGCCCATCTTGCCCGGGCTGCCGGCAAAGCCGAGCGCCTCATAGGCCTGGTGGCACTCCGGCGAGAAGTACACCTGCGCGGCGAGCGGCTCCAGCGCCGCGGCCAGAGCACGCGATTGATCCATGCTGCCTCGGCTCCTGTCCATGACTTCCTGCGTGACGCGACTACCCGCCTTGGCGGCTTCCGTCCCACCACGAGCGCAGCGACAGCAGCTTGTCCCCGTCCGGAGTGGCGGCATAGATGTTGACCACATCCATGTCGAGCGCGAAGCCTGCCGCGACGATCGCGAAGCGGATGACGACCGCGACCTCGGTGCCGCACTGGTAGGACCGTTCGATCTCGTACTCGAAGGACTCGACCGTGGAGATCGTCGAGTCGTAGAAGGCCGTGATCGCCTCGATCCCCTCGTGTCGCCCGCCGCCGACTGGGTCCTCGACGAACGCATCGTCGGCAAACAGCGCAAGCCAGCCGGCGCGGTCGCGCTCCTTGGTGAGTCGAAGCGATGTCTCCGCGAGGTCCTTCGCCGTCATGCCGGTAGTTAACCGCAGACCTACCGGAGCTACCTCGATGGCGTCGTCAGAGGACCGGGATCGCTCCCGCTACCCGCTCGCGTCGGGGGAGGGCGCGGACCAGCCTCAGCGAACAGCGGTCAGAAGAGGCTGGCGCCTTCTATCGCCAAGAGGCGGGACTTGGTTGTGACGCCGCCCCTCGCGGAGAAGCCGCCCAGCTTCCCGCCGGCGGCCAGCACCCGGTGGCAGGGCACGATCAGTGGCACCGGGTTGGCGCCCAACGCTTGACCGACCTCGCGGGCGGCATGCGGCATGCCCAGGCGGGTCGCGATCTCGCCGTAGGTGACGGTCTGGCCAGGACCGACCGTGCGGGCGATCTCGTAGACGCCGCTACGGAACTCGCTGACGCCGTCGAGGTCGATGACCACGTCCTGCATGGCGTCGGGCTCACCGTCGAGAAGGGCCGTGATGCCTTCCATCGCCCGCGCCACGACCGGAGTCGGCGTACCGATCGTGGCGTCCGGCCAGGACCTCCGGATCCGCTCGCGAGTCGCATCGGCGGTGCCCTCGGGCAGCTGGACGCCGGCGACGCCGCGGCCGCTCCACACGATGCCGCACTCACCGATCGCGGTCGGAAAGACTGCCATCTCCATGCGTTCGATCATCCCGGTCGGTACCGACACTTCCCAGCGGGTTTCGGTCATGGCACTGTGAGGCCATGGAACAGCGGATCGACATCGTGACGCTGGGAGTGGCCGACATTGCCCAGGCCAAGCAGTTCTACGTCGAGGGGCTCGGCTGGGACATCGCGCTCGAGGTGCCGGGCGACATCATCTTCGTGCAGGTCAACCACGGGTTGCTGCTGGCGTTCTACGGCGCCCATGACCTCGAGCGGGACGTGGCGCCGCACGATCCGGCCGAGCCTGCAGAGACTCCCGCGCCGATGAGCCTGGCTCAGGTGGTCGCGACCGAGGACGACGTCATCGCCGTGTGCGAGCGGGCGCGCACAGCCGGCGCGACCGTGCTCAAGGAGCCGCAGCAGGCCGACTTCGGCGGGTTCCACTGCTACTTCGCCGATCCTTCCGGGTTTCGCTGGGAGATCGCGACCAATCCGGGCTGGCAGGTCGGGGCGGACGGCCGCGTCACGATCGGCACCATCGACGGCGCGTCATAACAGCCCTTCGCCCCCACCTACGATCGCGTCGTGGTTTCTGAGCTGTTCGACGCCTCCGCCTGGACCGAGGTCCCCGGTTTCGACTTCGCCGACATCACTTACCACCGGGCTCGCGAGTCCGGCACCGTCCGCGTCGCGTTCAACCGGCCCGAGGTGCGCAACGCGTTCCGGCCCGGCACTGTGGACGAGCTCTACACCGCGCTCGACCATGCCCGGATGTCCTCCGACGTCGGCTGCGTCCTCATCACCGGCAACGGCCCGTCACCCAAGGACAGCGGCTGGGCGTTCTGCTCCGGCGGCGACCAACGGATCCGCGGCCGCGACGGCTACAAGTACGCCGAGGGCGACACCGCCGAGACGATCGACCCCGCGCGATCCGGGCGGCTGCACATCCTCGAGGTGCAGCGGCTTATCCGCTTCATGCCAAAGGTCGTCATCGCGGTCGTACCGGGCTGGGCCGCCGGCGGCGGTCACAGCCTGCACGTCGTTTGCGACCTGACCATCGCCAGCCGTGAGCACGCGCGCTTCAAGCAGACCGACGCGAAGGTCGCGAGCTTCGACGGGGGCTACGGATCGGCGTACCTCGCGAGGCAGGTCGGCCAGAAGTTCGCCCGCGAGATCTTCTTCCTCGGTGACGAGTACTCCGCCGAGGATGCACACCGCATGGGCATGGTCAACGCCGTCGTCGACCACGCGGACCTCGAACGCGTCGCGCTCGAGTGGGCCGGCAAGGTCAATGCGATGAGCCCGATGGGTATCCGGATGCTGAAGTACGCGTTCAATGCGATCGACGACGGGCTGGTCGGGCAGCAGCTGTTCGCCGGCGAGGCGACGCGGCTGGGCTACATGACCGACGAGGCGGCGGAAGGCCGCGACGCCTTCCTGCAGCGGCGCGACCCCGACTGGTCGAACTACCCCTGGTACTACTGATTCGCTGCCCGGATCCCGGCCTTCCCGGCGTTGCGAAGCGAGCGGATGAGGCGGCCCAGTCCGAGCAGGCTGACGACCAGCAGCGCCTCGACCACGGCGACGTTGCCGAGCCGGCCGAGCACCCGCTTCCAGCCTGCCGATGCCACCGGCTGCAGTTGCAGCACCGGCGGCGACATGGTCATGTGGTGCGTCGTATGGTTCGCCGGGCCGGCCGTTCCCGCCAGGTGGTAGCCCTTAGGCAGCTTGTGGGTGCCCGGCTTGACCACTGCGAACTGCGCCATCATGCCGTCGTCCTCGTGGTCGAGCATGTGGCAATGGATCATGAAGACGCCGGTGTAGTCGGTGAACCGCGCGGCCACTACCACGCTTTCGCCGGGGTCCAACCGCCAGGTGTCCTTCAGGCCACGCTCCCAGGGCGGCGGCTTCTTGCCGTCGCGCGAGATCGTGTGCCACTGCTCCTCGTGCAGATGGATGTAGTGGGTCACCGAGGAGACGTTGGTCAGCCGCCAGGTCCGGGTGGCGCCGCGGGGAACCTCGACCTCTACCCGATGCGGGTTGTACGCCTTTCCGTTGATCGTCCAGTAGGTCCCGGTCGAGGCATCCCCGGCGAGGCCGAACTTCCAGGTGAAGGAGACCTTCCGCGGGGGGTGGATCGCCGGCGGCGCGATCAGCGAGTTGCGGATCTTGGTGTGGTCCGCGGCCTTGCCGGTCACGCGGAACTGCATCAACGCCGCGGTCGGGGTGCCGACGCCGGACGGCGGCGGATCGGTCCGGGGGACGCTCTGCAGCACGACCTTCTTGTGCAGCTCGCCACTGAAGTCGACGATGACGTCGGCGCGTTCCGCCGGGCCGAGCAGGATGTCCTGCCGGACGATCGGATGGGGCAGCAGGTCGCCGCCGGTGCCGATCTGGACGAACGGCCGGCCGTCGGACAAGGCGAAGTCGTACGACGTGAAGTCCGACGTGTTGAGCAGTCGCAACCGGTAGCGATGCTGGTCGACGTCGAGGTGCGGCGCGAACTCGCCGTTCACCAGGATCCGGTTTCCGACCGTTCCGTCGGCGGGCGGGGCGGCAGGGCCTTTGATGCCGTGCATGGACCGGGTCCGGCCCTTGAACGGGTTGGTCAGCTGGTTGTCCGCCGTGAACTTCCGGTCGTTGACCATGAGCGGCACGTCGTACTTGCCGGTCGGGAGGTGTAAGGAGCGCTCCTTCTTCGAATGCACCAGGAAGAAGCCTTGCAGTCCGTGCCAGTTGTTGCGCGCGGTGACGTTCATCCGGTGGTCGTGGTAGAAGTCCGTCGCCTCGGTGACCGGCTTGCCGTGGTCGACCAGCGGGAAGTCGTAGGTCCGGCTTCCTCCGTGCTTGATCAAGAAGCGATCGGGCTGGCCGTCGTCCCGCCAGGTGTGGTGGTCACCGTGGAAGTGGATGGTGACCGAGCCGACCGACTTCGGCAGCGCGTTGTTGAACGTGACTTTCGTGTCGTGGCCTGCATTCCGCTCGATGGTCGGCCCCGGGTAGGTGCCGCCGAAGGTCCACATCTTCGTCTTCGGCCCGGTCGGGAACACCTGCACGCGAGCGCGCTTGATCCGGATGTGCGGGTGCTTGCCGGACAGCACCGGCGGTATCCGCAGCGGCAGCGTGAAGTGCGGCTGCTGGGGGTGCACGCCGCCTCCGTCCCCACCCTCGACGATCAGCGTGCCCTGCATGCTCGGGTGGAACGTGCAGTGGAAGGTGTAGGTGCCCGCGGCGAGCCGGCTGGCCGC
>CAZEAM010000121.1:0-14454 GCA_964510285.1 uncultured Frankiaceae bacterium
CTCGCCGTGGACGAGCAGGTTGTAGATCCGCAGCGTCCGGGCGCCCTCGAAGTCGTTGCCGGACGGTACGACGCCGAGCTCGTGCTCGAGCCGGTCCAGGTCCGCGAGCAACGTGTCCGCGAACTCGACGTCGAACGCTTCCTCGATGATCGTGAAGCCGTCGCGGCGCACCGCCTCGACGTGCGTCGCCACCGACTCCGCCACGGCTACTGCCCGATCGCGTTCATCGTCATGTCCACCCACAGCGGGATCATCGTCTCGTCGTCGAGTTGGGTGTCAACACCCAGGACCTGGCGCAGGAGCCGGCCCGCCAGAAGCGAGCCCATGGCGAAGGTGGCAACGGCCCGGGCTCGCTCCGGTGTGACCGCGTCCGCGCGGTCCGGCTGTGAGAGCCACTCGGCGAAGCTGTCGTACGTCGACGACACGACGGCATCCGCGGCCTCGTTGAGCAGGTCCGGGCGCCGTCGGACCTCCGAAGCCAGGATCTGGAACAGCTCTGCCTCGGCGTCGAACTCAGCGAGGGTGAACCGCGCCACGACGGTCAGCTCGGCCCGCAGGTCACCGAGATCACCCAGAACGGCGCGCACGTTGCGCAGCGCCTCGAGGCGGGCGAGGTGTCGACGTACCCCTTCGATCAGCACCTCGTCCTTGGAGGCGAAGTGGTGGTACAGCCCGCCCGCGCCAGGGCTGAGACCTGCCGCTTTCTCGATCTGGGCCACGCTCGTGCCGCGAAAGCCGTTCTGTCCGAACAGGCGCATGGCCTCGTCGACGATGCGCTCGCGGGTCGGCGCGGCGACCCCCGTTGCTGCGGCCACGGCCCTAAGCGTATCCTGACTTCTACTAAGTGACCACTTAGGAGAGTGCGTGGCGACTGGCGGGGACGGCATCTCGACCGGACGGCTGCGCCGCGCCGCGCCACTCGCCGGGATGGCGGCTCGCGCGACCGGCGAGCTGGTCATCTCGACGTTGCGGCGGGAACGACGCGGGGCGGACGGCGAGTCGGCAAGCGGGTTCGCTCGCCGCGCCGATCGCTACGTCGACACGTTGGGTCGGTCCAAGGGCGCGCTGATGAAGGTCGGGCAGCTGATGTCCTTCGTGCCGCTCGGCGCGGCGGTCCCCCCGGAGAGCCGTCGGATCTTCCAGACCGCGATGAGCCGGCTGCAGGCCGATGCTCCGCCGATGGCCCCCGAGCTGTCCGCGGAGCTGGTGGAGCGCGAGCTCGGTGCGCCACCCGATCGGATCTTCCGGGAGTTCGAGCCGCTCCCGTTCGCCGCGGCGTCGATCGGTCAGGTCCACCGCGCCACCCTCGAGGACGGTCGCGTGGTCGCGGTCAAGGTGCAGTACCCGGGCGTCGGCGACGCGATCCGCGCGGACCTGAAGAACGCCGAGCTGATCGGGGTGCTGTTCCAGCTGCTGCGGTCCGTGATGCCGGGACTGACCCAGATCGAACCGAAGGTGGTCGCGGCCGAGATCTCGGAGCGGATCACCGAGGAGCTCGACTACTGGCTCGAGGCGCGCAACCAGCAGGAGTTCGCCGATGCCTACCGGGGGCACCCGTTCGTCCGGATCCCTGAGGTCGTCCCCGAGCACTCCAGCCGCCGAGTGCTCACCCAGGAGTTCGTCACCGGCCGGCCGTGGGTCGACGCGCTGACCGCCGACCAGGCGCTCCGCGACCGTTGGGCGGAGGTGGTGTTCCGGTTCGTGTTCGGCTCACTGCGCCGGCTTCGACTGTTCAACGCCGACCCGCATCCAGGCAACTACCTGTTCGGCGATGACGGGAAGGTGACCTTCCTCGACTTCGGATGTGTCAAGCGGTTCGAGCGCACTCAGGTGGACCTGATGCAGGACATCGTGCGGGCCGTCGTGCGCGAGGACGGCCCGCGGCTTCGACGGCTGTTCCTCGACGCGGGAATGTTCGACGACGCGCATGCCCCGGACGCGGCGGCCTGCCTTGCCTGGTACGCCGAGCCGTTCCGGCTGATCACCGGACCGCAGCCGTTTCGGATCACCGCCGACCACGTCGGGCAGGTGATCGCGCACGAGTTCTCCCCGACGGGTCCGGCCAGCGATGTGGTGCGCAGGATGCGGGCCCCGGGCGACTTCATCTTCATGGGGCGGGTCGACCTGGGCCTGATGTCGGTCCTGGGCGAGCTGGAGCCGGTCGGAAACTGGGGTGGCATCCAGGCCGAGCTCGACTTTCTCGCTCCGCCGTGCACGCCGATCGGCGAAGCCGACGCCGCGTTCTGGGGTGAGCGTCATCCGCTGCCACGGCCGCCGGACTGGGCGAGGGCGACGTGACCGCGTCCGCGCGGCTCGGCTGGCCGCTGTCGGTCGCGGACCCGTACGACGACTACCGCCGGCTTCGCGACGAGGGGCCGATCTGCCGCTTGCCGGAGATCGATGTGCCGCTCGTCGTCGGCCATGACCTCGCTTCCGAGGTCCTGGCGGGCGCGGACTGGTCGTCGGACCCGAGCACCAGCGCCCGCCTCGTCGAGCGCTTCGGTGTCGTCGCGCCGGCCAGCTTCGAGTTCGGCTCGATCCTGATGAGCGACCCGCCCCGCCACACCTGGCTGCGCAAGGCGGTCAGCGGCTACTTCACCCCGCGCAACATCGAGCGCATCCGCGACCGGGTCGGACGAATCGTCGACCTAGCACTCGGCGGTCTTGGCCACGGCGGAGCCGTCGACGTTATGGACGAGGTCGCCTACCCGGTGCCGATCGCCGTGATGTGCGAGCTGCTCGGCGCACCGGCTGCCTTCGCTCCGCGGTTGCGTGACGAGACGCCGCGGCTGGTCGCCACCCTCGACCCGCTCGCGGACGCACCGGCGATCGAGGCCGGAGCGGCTGCTGCGCTCAGCCTGATGTTCGAGCTGGTCGCCCTGGTCGCCGAGCGACGTGCTCTGCCCGGGGACGACCTGATCTCGGCCCTGCTCGACGAGGAGGCCGGCCTGCCCAGCGAGGAAGTCATCCCGCTCGCGCTGATCCTGCTCGCGGCCGGCCACGAGACGACCGCGAACCTGGTCGGCGGCGCGGTCGTCGCGCTCCACGACCATCCCGACGTCGCGCGTGCCGCGCGTGCGGATCGCCGCCTGCTACCCGTCCTGGTCGAGGAGCTGGTCCGATACGACGGACCGGTGCAGCTGGCGAGCCGCATCGCCACGACCGACCGGCTGGTCGCCGGACTCGCCGTCGGGGCCGGCGAGCAGGTCCTGGTCGGGCTGGGCGCTGCCAACCGCGACCCGGCCGTGTTCGGCGATCCGGACTCGATCCGGCTCGACCGGAGCACCCCGCATGTCGGCTTCGGTCACGGACGTCATTTCTGCCTCGGCGCCGCGCTGGCCCGTCTCGAGGTGTCCGAGATCGTTGCGCGGCTGCTCGACCTGCCGGTGCCGCTGGAAGACCTGGACATCCACGTGCGCCGCGGTCAGTCGGCGACCTTTCGCCGGGTGGAGAGCCTGCTCATCGAGAGCTGACCAGCCGGCCCGGGTGAGCAAGTAGGGTTCGCGTTGAGGTCGCAGGCCGCAACGCGAGGGGGTAGGGATGCCGACGTCTGACCGGGTGATCGGTGCGGGCGCGTGGACGCTCGAGCACGGCCACCGTTTCCTGCTCGCGATCACCGGTGGCCGCTTCCCGAAGAAGGTCGGCGGGATGAAGACGCTCGAGATCCATGTCAAGGGACGCAAGTCCGGCAAGGTCTACTCGAACATGCTGACCACGCCCGTCTACGGCGACGGCCGCTACATCATCGTCGCGTCGAAGGGCGGCTCGCAGGACCACCCGGACTGGTACAAGAACCTCACCGCGAACCCCGACATCGAGATCACCGTCGACGGTGAACGCAAGCCGATGACCGCGCGCACCGCCGGCGCGGAGGAGAAGGCCGAGCTGTGGCCGCAGGTGGTCGCGGCGTACCGAGGCTATGCGGCGTACCAGAAGAACACCCCGCGCGACATCCCCGTCGTCATCTGCGAGCCCCGCGCCGGCTGAGCAGGGTTCTTGGCGATGGGTCCACGATTCGTCGTGATCGGCGCCGGCATGGCGGGCCTGCTGGCGGCCATCAAGCTGCGCGAGGCGGGGTACGACGACGTGACCGTCTACGAGAAGGCCTCGCGCCTCGGCGGCACCTGGCGGGAGAACACCTATCCGGGCATCGCCTGCGACGTGCCCTCGCAGCTGTACAGCTACTCGTTCGCCCCCAACCCGGACTGGAGCCATGTGTTCGCGGCCGGGCCCGAGATCCAGCAGTACTTCGAGGACGTCGCCGCCCGCTACGACTTCGACCGGGTCGTGCGCTATGACACCGAGGTCACCGGCCTTCGCTACGACGGGGCCGGCTGGCAGGTCGAGACCGCGGCCGGAGCCGACCGTGCGGACTTCGTGCTCGCGGCGACCGGGGTCCTTCACCATCCGCGCTATCCCGACATCGAGGGGTTGGCGACGTTCGGCGGCGCCAGCTTCCATACGGCGCGATGGGACGACCGGGTCGCCCTCGACGGGGCGCGCGTCGGAATCGTCGGCAACGGCTCGTCCGGCGTACAGGTGATCGGCGCCATCGCCGACCGGGTCGGGTCGCTGACCGCGTTCCAGCGCACCGCGCAGTGGGTGTTGCCGGTCGACAACCCGGCGGTCGAGCCGGCAGACCGAGCTCGCTTCCGCACCGACCCGGGCACGATGCGTGAGGTGCGCGCGGAGCTCGCGCGGACCTTCGCCGCGAACTTCGCCGACGTCGTCGTCGACCAGGACTCCCCGATCCTTTCCAAGATCGAGGAGCTGTGCCTGGCGAACCTGCACGACCACGTCCGCGACCCGGTGCTGCGCGCGAAGCTCCTCCCGAGCTACCGCCCGGCCTGCAAGCGGCTGGTCGTGTCGCCGAGCTACTACCAGGCGCTGACCCGCCCGAACGTCGACGTGGTCACCGACGACATCGCCGCGGTCGAGCCGGCCGGCGTACGGACCAAGGACGCGACGCTGCACGAGCTCGACGTCCTGGTGCTCGCCACCGGGTTCCGCGTCGACCGCTTCCTGCGCCCGATCGAGGTGACCGGCCGCGGGGGGCTGCGGCTGGACGACGTGTGGGCGGATCGCCCGACGGCGTACCTCGGGGTGTCGGTACCGGCTTTCCCGAACCTGTTCCTGCTCAACGGCCCGAACGGGCCGGTCGGCAACTTCTCGCTGATCGACGTCGCGGAGATGCAGGTCGACTACGTGCTGCAGCTCGTCGACCACGCCCGCGGTCACGGCGCGGCGGTGAGTGCGACCAGCGAAGCGGCGCAACGCTTCGAGGCCGACCGGGTGGAGGCGACGAAGCGGACCGTGTGGGTGACCGGCTGCCGCAGCTGGTACCTCGACGACCGGGGGATCCCGGCCGCCTGGCCGTGGACCATGGCCCGGTTCCGCGACCTGATGGCGGCGCCGGATCTCGACCACTTCGAACTGGTGTCGTGACCCAGGCTCGCGCACTGGTGCTCGAGCGTCCCCGTGAGCTGCGGGTGCGCGACCTGCCGTTGCCGGAGATCGGGGACGACGACGGGCTCCTGCGGGTCGAGGCGTGCGGGCTGTGCGGAACCGACCACGAGGAGTGGGCCGGTTTGCTGGCCCCGGGCTATCCGTTCGTGCCCGGCCACGAGTCGGTCGGGGTGGTCGAGCAGGTTGGTCCGCTCGCCGCGAAGCGGTGGGGCGTGCAGGTCGGAGACCGCGTCGCCGTCGAGGTGTTCCTGTCGTGCCGGCAGTGCGAGTCCTGTCTCGCCGGCGAGTACCGGCGGTGCAGCGCGCACGGTCTTGCCGACATGTACGGCTTCGTGCCCGTCGACCGTGGGTCGGGACTGTGGGGCGGTTATGCCACCCACCAGTACCTCGCGCCGGACAGCCTCCTGCTGCCGGTGCCCGCGTCGCTCGACCCGGTCACCGCGACGATGTTCAACCCGCTCGGAGCGGGGATCCGCTGGGCGGTGACCGTGCCCGGCACGAAGGCCGGCGACGTCGTGGCGGTGCTCGGCCCCGGCATCCGCGGGCTGTCGGCGGTCGCCGCCCTCAAGGAGGCCGGCGCGGCGTACGTTCTCGTCACCGGCGCGGGGGAGCGCGACCGCCGGCGGCTGGAGCTGGCCAGGGACTTCGGCGCCGACCTGGTGGTCGACGTCACCGAGCAGGATCCGGCCGTGGCGCTGCGCAAGGCGACCGGCGGGCTCGCCGACGTGGTCGTCGACGTGACGGCGAAGGCACCGGCAGCGCTCGGGCAGGGCGTCGCGATGGCGAAGGTCGGCGGGACGCTGGTCATGGCGGGCACTCGAGGCTCGACCGATACGCCGGGCTTCGATCCGGACCACGTCGTCTACAAGGAACTTCGCATCCTCGGTGCGCTCGGCGTTGACGCAACGGCATACCGAGCGGCACTCGACCTGCTTGCTACCGGTCGCTACCCGTTCGACGCGTTGCCGCGTGAGGTGGTCGGCCTCGACGGCGCGAGTGATCTATTGGCGCGGATGGCGGGAGAGGGTCAGCCCACCCCGCCGGTGCACGGAGTGGTGGCGCCCTAGCTGCCGTGCCAGGCGTGGCTCTTGGGAAGGTCGCCGGCCTTCCACGGTTTGTGATGTGGATTGGCCACCGGCGGGTCGACCTGCCGGTGGCCGAGCCGCCGGACCAACCGGTGCGCGATCCGCTCGGCGAGGGCTGCGATGGTCAGCGAGGGGTTGACCCCGAGGGCGGTCGGGACCGCGGCGCCGTCGGCCACGAACAAGCCGGGATGGCCGAACACCTCGCCGTCGGCGTCGGCGACCCCCATCCGCGGCGAGTCCGCCAGCCGCGCGGTGCCGACCGGGTGCGCCGTGTAGGCGGACTCGTCGAGGTCGGGCGAGGCGTTGAGCACGAGGTCGACCATCTCGCCACCCATGCGATGCACGAGCCCGCCGACGATGCGGCGGGCGTCGTCCCACAGCTTGCGGGTCTCCGGGTCGATCGGGAACCGGATGCCGGAGACCCCGAACGCCTCGGTGATCTTGATCTCGTCGCTCGAGCTCGGGTTGGCGATGATCTGCCCCGGGCTGCCGTCGACGCCGATGACGGCGAGACCGACGAGCTCGGTGCCGTAGTGCCGCATCAACCGCTTCTTGCGCAGTCCCCACCACAGGTCGTCGGGGTCGCCGTTGACGATCGTCGCCGGTGACAGCTCGTGCTGCGTGATGATCACGAACCCGTGGCTTTTCAGGAACTCGTAGCAGACCGTGTCCATCGCCACGCCGCGCTGCTGCATCGACATCCCGTTGCCGGGCAGCGACGGGTCGGCCGGCAGCCGCGCCATCAGGGCGAGGTCGCCGTTGCCGGACAGGTTGCGGCCGGCCTGCAACGAGAGGTCCGGCAGCCAAGGGCGCGAGCGGACCAGCAGTCCGCCGGTGCCCATCGCCCCGCCGGCCAGTACGACGCGCTTCGCCTGGACCTCTTTCGCGTGCAGGAGGTTCGGTGCGGCCGGCTGCAGGATGCTCAGCCGGTCGGGTTCGCCGTACAGCACGCGATAGCCGCCGTCAGCCGGCATCACCTGGATCGCTTCGCTGTTCGGTCGCACCTCCGCGCCCGCCCGCTCGGCGCCGCGGAGGTAGTTCATGGTGACGACGTTCTTGCGGGAGAACTTGCAGCCCGTGTTGCACAAGCCGCAGTGCACGCATCGGGTGGTCGCCTGCCGGATCGGGTCGACGCGGTAACCCAGGCGGTTCATGTGCAGCGCCCACGTGCCGCCGCGACGTCCGACCTCGGAGAAGGACAGCTGGTGCACCCCGAGGCCCTGCTCGGCACGCTCGTAGTACGGGTTCAGGCTGTGCCGGCTCAGCGCCTTCGGCCAGATCCGCTGTCCCGACTTGCGGCGCTCGAAGACGAACGACGGGGCCCGGAGGCTGACGCCGGAGTAGACCAGCGAACCCCCGCCGACCACCGAGCCGACCAGCACGATGATCCCGTCGCCGAGGAACTGGTGGGTGATCTTGGTGAGTGCCTTCGCGTCGATGTCGACCTGTAACGAAGAGTCGGGTCGCCGCTCGCCGCGCTCCAGCACCAGCACCTTCTGGCCGGCGTGCGCGAGGTAGTAGGCGAGGATCGAGCCGCCGAAGCCGGATCCGACGATGCAGACGTCAACCCGCTCCGTCATCACTCCGGATTCCCGTGCTTCGTCATTCCCTCGAACGTCACGTAGTACGAGTGGTGGGGCAGGTACCCCTTCGAGTGCACCGGAAGACCGATGTAGCGCGGCCCCGCGTTGCTCTCGGCGTTGCCGTAGTACGCGACGTAGACCACCACCGCGATCGCGTAGTAGAGGATGTAGAGCGGGTTCGTGCCCCCGGCGGGAGGCGGGCTCAAGCAGTCACGCAGCACCTTCTCCCGGTCCGGGTAGGGCAGCGCCAGATCGAACGTCGCCGGCCGAAGCAGCACGAGTGGCGTGCGGACCAGAAGATCCGCGTGGACCATCGGGTAGGCGCCTGCGAAGTCGTAGAACGGGTCGTACAGCGCCTCGACGCAGCCCGCCTCGATCGCCCCCGGGTGCTTGTCCGCCTTTCCGGCCGGTCCGGGAACGATCGTGTCGGCGAAGGCCGCGATCGTGCTGCGCACCGCGTCGGGCGCCGCTTTCGGGGCCGGTCCGAGGGCTTCGGCCGCCGCGGTCGCCTGCCGGATCAGCGGGAGGACACCGGTGAGCCCGGCCGCCCCCAGCGAGGCCGCGGTGAGCACGCCCCGGCGGCTGACCTGCCGCTCGGCATCCACTTCTCCTACATTGACGGATCAATCAGCCCCGGGCAATCAAGGTAGGAGGAGTCGTGGCGCTCACCGAGGAGGAGCAGCAGTCTCGACGGCAGGCGGTTCGTGACCTCATGCCGGCGACCCCGTTCCTGAAAGGTCTGGGCGTCGTGTTCGACCGCTACGACCCGGACGACGTCGTACTTCGGCTGCCGTTCCGCGAGGACCTCACCAACGACGGCACCTACTACCACGGCGGCGTGGTCGCGTCGGTCATCGATACGGCGGGGGCAGCCGCGGCCTGGTCGAACCACGACTTCGACAAGGGGGCCCGCGCTTCGACGATCTCCATGAGCGTGCAGTACGTCGGCGCGTGCAAGGCTTCCGACCTGCTCTGCCACGCGCACACGGTGCGCCGCGGCAAGGAGCTGACCTTCACCGAGATCACCGCGACGGACACCGACGGCAACGTCGTGGCTCACGCCGTCCAGACCTACCGCATCGTCTAGGTTTCCACGGCATGGAACTCAACGAGACCCGCGAGCGGATCATCTACCAGAAGGACGGCCCGATCGCACGGATCATCCTGAACTGGCCGGAGAAGGCGAACGCACAGGACGAGACGCAGGCCCGTGAGGTCGACGCGGCGCTGTACGACGCGGAGCGCGACTACGACATCAAGGTCGTGATCCTCAAGGCCAACGGCAAGGGATTCTGCTCGGGGCACATCGTCGCGAACATGCAGGAGACCTATCCGAGCTTCGCGCGCGAGTCGGCGGTGCGCGGCAACGCTTGGCACGCGCAGGCCGACCTGTTCGTGAAGCCCATCATGAACCTCTGGGAGTTCGCGAAGCCGACCATCTCCCAGATCCACGGGTACTGCGTCGGCGGCGGCACCCACTACGGGCTGACCACCGACATCGTCATCGCGTCGGACGACGCGTACTTCGGCTACCCGCCGCTGCAGGGATTCGGGATGCCGTCCGGTGAGTGCTCGATCGAGCCGTGGGTCTTCATGAACTGGCGCCGCGCGGCGTACTACCTCTATACGTCGGAGACCGTCGACGCGCGCAAGGCTCTGGAATACGGCCTGGTCAACGAGGTGGTGTCCCGCGACCAGCTGGAGGACCGGGTGGAGGCGATCGCGCGGCACATCGCGCAGGCTCCACTCACCACGCTGATGGCGACGAAGGCCAACCTCAAGCGGGCCTGGGAGCTGATGGGCATGCGGGTGCACTGGCAGAGCTCCAACGATCTCGTCACGCTCGCGTCGATGAGCCGCGACGTGCAGGCGCTGATCCAGCAGGTGATCCAGGGCAACATGAAGCCGGCCGACATGGCCCGCAAGCAGGCGGCAGCCGCCGCGGGCGAAGAGGTCGCCGCAGACTAGCGGCGGCTCGCGATTGCCGGTTGAAGACCCTAGAGCGTCGTCAGCCGGCAGTGAGAAATCGGGTGGCCGCGGTCCCTGCGCGGTGAAACCCTGACGCCGTGCTTCGCGAGACCCTGGCCGATGCGAAGCATGCTCCGACGCTGTTCGGCAGCATCCTGCTGGCGACGACCGGCCAGGGGCTGGTCCTGCCGTACCTGTTCGTCTACCTGACCGAGGTCCGCCACCTCGATCCGACCTGGGTCGGTCTCATCGGCGCGTGGATCGGGGTGGCCGGGCTCGCCGTTGCCGCACCTGCGGGGGCGCTGGTCGATCGCTATGGGTCGCGGCGCATCTTCGTGGGTCTGGCGGTCCTCGAGGCGTGCGGTCTGGCTTCGTACGCACTGGTTCACTCGGTCTGGCAGGCCTTCGCCGCCGGAACCCTCGCCTCGGTGAGCGGCACCGCCGTGATCGGCGCCTTCAACACCCTCGTCGCCACCGCCACGGCCGAGGAGAGCCGGCAGCGGTTCTTCGGCGTCACGTTCGTGGCGCTCAACCTCGGCATCGGGCTCGGCGGCCTTATCGGCGGCACGATCGCCGACGTCCACCACCCCGGCTCGTTCGAGCTGTTGTACGGGATCGTCGGCGTGACCGGCATCGTCGCCGCCGTGATGATCGTGCCGCTGCGTGATCTTGGCGGGCCACTGCCCCACGACCCAGCGGCACCAGCACATGGCGGGTATCGCACCGTGCTGCGCGACAGGGTGTTCATGCGGTTCCTGATCGTCGGCGTGCTGCTCATGACCTGCGCCTACGGTCAGCTGGAGTTCGGGTTCACGGCGTTCGCGGCGGATGTCGCGCATGTCTCACCGCGAATCATCGGATGGGCCTTTGCGGTCAACTGCCTGACGATCGTGATCATCCAACTCCTCGTTCTGCCTCACTTCGAGGGACGAAGCCGCAGTCGGCTGCTGGCGCTTGCCGCAGCGGTGATCGCCGCATCGTGGCTGGTCCTCGCATGTGCCGCCCTCGATGGGAACGGAGGGACCGGTGCGGTCGTCGCCATCGCCGCCTTCGGCGTCGTCTTCTCGATGGGGGAGATGGTGTTCTCTCCCGTGATGCCGGCGCTCACCAACAGCCTCGCGCTGGATGCGATCCGCGGCCGCTACAACACCGCCGCGTCGATGACGTTCGGCGTCACCACGGTCATCGGCCCCGTCACCGGCGCTCCGCTGGTCGGGCACGGCCTGTGGGGAGTCTGGCTGGCCATCGTCGTGGTGAGCGGCGCCGCGGCCGCCGGCGGCGCCATGACGTTGACACACCGGCTGACGCCGGAGCAGGACGGCCTCGTCGGCGAGCCCGTCACTTCTTCCGTCTAGGGGGCCGGAGGGTCGCGAACGGGTCCGTGACGGTCAGCTCACGGCTGCGGAAGCGATAGGTCATCGCCGGCCGGCCGCCGGCGTGTCCTGGTGCGCTGCGTCTACCGGTCGGCTCGATCAGATGACGTCGGTCCATGACCCGCGCCAGGTTCGTCTGCGCGACGGGGTAACCGAGTGCCGCACTGAAGATGTCGCGGAGCTCGGCGAGAGTGAACTCGTCAGGCGCCAGGGCATGGCCGACGTTCGTGTAGGAGAGCTTGGCGCGCAGTCGTTCGACCGCGGCGGTGATGAAGTCGATGTGATCGAAGGCGGTGGCCGGCAGGTCGTCGACCGGTTGCCAGGCCGTGTCGTTGGGCAGCACCGGGGTCGCCGAGGTCGGCACGATCCCGAGGTAGGCCGTCGCGAGCACCCGGCCGCGAGGGTCGCGGCGCACGTTGCTGTGCGTGGCGAGCTGTTCGAGATGCATCAGCTCGCGGACCTCGACCTTCTCGGCGAGATGGCGGGTGATTGCGGCGCGCAGCCGCTCGTGGGCCAGCACGCCGCCCCCGGGCAGCGCCCAGCGGCGGGCGAACGGAGCCTTGGCCCGTTGCCACATCAGCACCGACAGGCGGCCGGCCCGGACCGAGAGGACGACCGCGAGGACCTCGTGCGGGTACGCCGGCCAGTCCGGTAGCGACCCCTCGCCGGCAGCGCTGCGCACGGACGGATGCTACGGTTTGAGACAGGTAATCGTCTATGAGGCGAAAACCTGGGGAGAGGGGATCGAGCCGAACATGGACTGGCAGGACGAGGTGCGCGCGCTCGCCCGGGCGCGCAACGCCGTCCTCCTGGCACACAACTACCAGGTGCCCGAGATCCAGGAGATCGCCGACCACGTGGGCGACTCGCTCGCCCTGTCCCGGATCGCGGCGCAGACCGATGCCGCCGAGATCGTCTTCTGCGGCGTGCACTTCATGGCCGAGACCGCGAAGCTGCTCTCGCCCGGCAAGACCGTGCTGATCCCGACCGCGCAGGCCGGGTGCTCGCTCGCCGACACGATCGACGTCAACGGGATCCGGGCCTGGAAGGCCGAGCACCCGGGTGCCGCGGTGGTCGCCTACGTCAACACCAGCGCAGCGGTGAAGGCCGAGACCGACATCTGCTGCACGTCGTCCAACGCCGTGGATGTCGTGAACTCGATCCCCGCCGAGACGCCGGTGCTGTTCTGCCCGGACCAGTTCCTCGGGGCGCACGTGCAGCGCATGACCGGCCGGACGAACATGCAGATCTGGATGGGGGAGTGCCACGTCCACGCCGGCATCTCGCCGACGGACGTCCGCGAGCAGGTCGCCAGCCACCCCGACGCCGAGCTGCTGATCCACCCGGAGTGCGGGTGCGCGACCTCGGCGCTGTGGTTGACATCGACGGGTGACCTGCCCGCCGAGCGGACCCACGTGCTGTCCACGGGCGGCATGGCGGACATCGCGCCGACGTTGCGGGCCGGCACGGCCCTGGTCGCGACCGAGATCGGGATGCTGCACCAGCTCCGCCGGCTCAACGACAAGGTCGACTTCGTCCCGATGAATCCGCAGGCGTCGTGCCGGTTCATGAAGATGATCACCCCGGAGCTCCTGCTGCGCTGCCTGCGCGAGGGCCGCGACGTGGTCGACGTACCGGCCGACATCGCAGCCGCCGCCCGCCGCAGCGTCGAGCGGATGGTCGCGATCGGCAAGCCGGGAGGCGGCGAATGACTCTGCGCGCCGAGTACGACGTCGTCGTCGTCGGGTCGGGCGTCGCGGGCCTGACCTGCGCGTTGCGCCTGGCCGGCCGGCGGCGGGTCCTGCTCGTCACCTCAGGGGCGCTGCGGTCCGGCAGCACGCGGTGGGCGCAAGGGGGGATTGCGGCCGCGGTAGGCGGCGACGACGACCCTCGCGACCACGCGGACGACACCCGGGTCGCCGGCGCCGGGATGTGCGACGACACCGCCCTGCACGTGCTGACCAGTGGGGCACCGCAGGCCATCACCCGGCTGCTCGCCGACGGCGTGCGGTTCGACACGGCACCGGACGGGACCGCTGCGCTCACCCGTGAAGGCGGGCACCGCCGCCGCCGCGTCCTGCATGCCGGTGGCGACGCCACCGGGGCCGAGGTCAGCCGCGCCCTCGCCGCCGCGGTGGCTACCGCCGCAGTCGACGTCTGCGAGCACGCGACCGTCCTCGACCTGAACCTCGGTCACGGGGTCTCGGGACGGCAGGTCACCGGCGTCACGCTGCGCCGCGCGGGCTCGGCGTCGCCCGACGTCGTGTCGGCGCGCGCCGTCATCCTCGCCACCGGCGGCGTCGGCGGAGTCTTCCGGGCCAGCACCAACCCGGTCGAGGTCACCGGTGACGGGCTCGCCCTCGCGCTGCGCGCCGGAGCGTCACTCGTCGATCTCGAGTTCGTGCAGTTCCACCCGACCGGGTTGCGGGTCGACGGGATCGGGCAGGTGCCGCTGATCTCGGAGGCGCTGCGCGGGGAAGGCGCCGTGCTTCGCGACCGGGACGGCGCCCCGATCATGGCCGGGCATCACCCGCTTGCCGACCTCGCGCCGCGCGATGTCGTGGCCCGGCGGATCGACGAGGTCGGATGGGTCGGGCTCGACGCCACCGGGTTCGGCCGGGACGGCCTGCGCGAGCGCTTCCCGACGGCGTACCGGATCTGCCACGACCACGGCATCGATCCCGCGACGGACCTGATCCCGGTCGCGCCGGTCCAGCACTTCCTGTGTGGGGGGATCCGCACCGACGACGACGGCGCGACCGACGTCGTGGGTCTGTACGCCGTCGGCGAGTGCGCGGCGACGGGGGTGCACGGCGCGAACCGGCTCGCCTCGAACAGCCTGCTCGAAGGGTCGGTGTTCGGCGCTCGCGCCGCCGACGCGCTCGCGACGACACTGCCCGAACCGGTGGCTACCGAGTCGCTTGCCACGCCGACCATCGCCGTGCCGGAGTCGGCGGTTCCGGCGGTTCGGTCCGCGAT
>CAZEAM010000122.1:0-18641 GCA_964510285.1 uncultured Frankiaceae bacterium
GCCGAAGGCGCCATCGACGCGGCGTCGATCCTCAAGCCGATGCTGGCGCGCGGCGAGCTGCAGACGATCGGTGCGACCACGCTCGACGAGTACCGCAAGTACCTCGAGAAGGACGCCGCGCTCGAGCGTCGGTTCCAGCCGATCCAGGTGGGCGAGCCGACGCTGGCGCACACGATCGAGATCCTCAAGGGCCTGCGCGACCGGTACGAAGCGCACCACCGCGTCTCGATCACCGATGCCGCGCTCGTCGCGGCCGCGCAGCTCGCCGACCGCTACATCTCCGACCGCTTCCTGCCGGACAAGGCGATCGACCTGATCGACGAGGCCGGATCGCGGATGCGCATCCGTCGCATGACCGCGCCGCCGGACCTGCGCGAGTTCGACGAGAAGATCGCCTCCGTGCGCCGGGAGAAGGAAAGCGCGATCGACGCGCAGGACTTCGAGAAGGCGGCGTCGCTGCGCGACAAGGAAAAGCAGCTGCTGGCCCAGAAGGCCGACCGCGAACGCGAGTGGAAGGCCGGCGACATGGATGTCGTCGCCGAGGTCACCGACGAGGAGATCGCCGAGGTCCTCGCAACGTGGACCGGGATCCCGGTGTTCAAGCTGACCGAGGAAGAGACCGCTCGCCTGCTGCGGATGGAAGACGAGCTGCACAAGCGGGTGATCGGCCAGGACCAGGCGGTCAAGGCCGTCGCGCAGGCGATCCGCCGGACCCGCGCCGGACTGAAGGACCCGAAGCGTCCCGGTGGTTCGTTCATCTTCGCCGGGCCGTCCGGGGTCGGGAAGACGGAGCTGTCCAAGACACTCGCCGAGTTCCTGTTCGGCGACGAGGACTCGCTGATCCAGCTCGACATGAGCGAGTTCATGGAGAAGCACACGGTTTCGCGGCTGGTCGGCTCGCCGCCCGGATACGTCGGCTACGAAGAAGGCGGCCAGCTCACCGAGCGGGTCCGGCGCAAGCCGTTCTCCGTCGTACTGTTCGACGAGATCGAGAAGGCTCACCCGGACGTCTTCAACGCGTTGCTGCAGGTGCTCGAGGACGGCCGGCTCACCGACTCGCAGGGCCGGACGGTGGACTTCAAGAACACCGTGATCATCATGACCACGAACCTCGGTACCCGTGACATCGCGAAGGGCCTCAACCTCGGGTTCGCGGCAGGCGACCACGACGTCAACAACTACGAGCGGATGAAGCTCAAGGTCAACGACGAGCTGAAGACCCACTTCCGTCCGGAGTTCCTGAACCGGGTCGACGATACGATCGTGTTCCACCAGCTGTCCGAGGACGACATCGTCACGATCGTCGACCTGATGATCAGCAGGGTGGACGCGCAGATGAAGAACCGGGACATGGCGATCGAGCTGACTGCCGACGCCAAGCGGCTGCTCGCCAAGCGCGGCTACGACCCGGTGCTCGGCGCGCGCCCGCTGCGGCGCACGATCCAGCGCGAGATCGAGGACACGCTGTCGGAGAAGATCCTCTACGGCGAGCTGACCGCCGGCCAGATCGTGGTGGTCGACGTCGAGGACGCCGACGGCGAGGAGCGGTTCACCTTCCGCGGTGAGAGCAAGCCGATGACGCCCGACGTCGCGCTCGTCGAGGCCGGCGCCGGATCAGGCGAGGGCGGCGGCAGCGCGGCCGAGGCCTGAGCGTCTGCGTCAGACTTCCGCCATGGCGGGGAATGACGCGGCGAGCGTGATCGCCGATCTCGAGGCAGAGCAGGACGCGATCGAAGCGATGATCGCGCCGCTGGACGCGGCGGGGTTGGAGCAGGCGTCCGGCGCGCCGGGGTGGTCGATCGCGGACGTCGTACTGCACCTCGCGCAAAGTGAGGAGTCGGTCGTCGCGAGCATCACCGGCGACCCGGTCCGGCCGCCGTTCCCGGTCGAGGGCAACACCACCGACGAGATCGTCGACAACTGGGTCAAGGCGGAGCGGGGCGATCCGTCGGACGCGCGGGAGCGTTGGCGCGAGGCGCGACGGCTGTCGCTGAACGCTCTGCGTGCCGCGGATCCTGACCAGCGGTACCCGTGGATCGCGGCGAGCCTGCGCCCAGGTGCCCTCGCGACCACCCGGCTGGCCGAGCACTGGGCACACGCGCTCGACATCGCCGAGCCGCTGGGCCTCGAGCATCCCGATACCGACCGGCTGCGCCACATCGCCTGGCTGGGGCACCGCACGCTGCCCTACGGGTTCGAGCTCGCCGGCCAGGAGCCGCAGCCGGTCTACGTGGAGCTGACATCGCCGAGCGGGCAGACCTGGACCTACGGCGACGCCGGCGTGCCGTCACGCATCGTCGGTACCGCGAGCGACTTCTGCCGGGTCGGCGCGCAACGTCTCGAGGCGGACGCATCCGGCCTGCAGGCCTCGGGACCGTATGGCGCTGCTGCCCTGAAGGTGCTCCGCAACTACGCCGGCTAACTCCGCCGAAGTAGCACACAAAGTCGCCTCGAGGCGGGCGGCCCACGCTCAGTACGACTGCTTGGGGCGGACTTTGTGTGCTACTTCGAACTGCTGCGGAGCAGGCGGACGTGGTCGCTGAAGATCCCGTCGATCCTTAGGTGCCTGCAGCGCCACACCGCGACGGACCACTGCACGTCCCAGGCGAACGCGAGCATCCCGGCCGCGTGCACGTCTTGCACTGCGGCCCTCCGCCACCACGGCCAACGTGCGTTGACCACCTCGACGTCCTGTTCCTGCAGGGAGCGAAGCAGCGCTCGGCGGGTCGCAGGCTCCTGCAGGTCCTCGCCGCGCACTGAGACGCCGCGGTGCGCGGCAGCGACGGAGCCGTGTTCGGCCGTCCGCTCGGTGAACAGCCACAGCCGGCCGGCGACGCCACGGCTTGCGGCGACCCGGCTGATCACCTCGCCCGCTCCGTCACCCTTCACGTCGATCGCCAGGTCGAAGTCGGTGCCGCACGCGTCGTAGAGGTCGTCGAGGGTCGGGATGTGGTCGGCGAGCTCCGCGCGCGCGATCTCGGTGATCGGGCACTGGTCGGGACTGCCGGCCCGGTGGATCCCGTCGTGGTCGAGCACCACGTACCCGTCCGCGGTCACCCACGCGTCGGTCTCGAGCCCCGTCGCACCGTCGGCGATCGCCTTGACGAAGGTCGGGATCGTGTTGTCCGGGCCGTGGGCCCGGCCGCCGCGGTGGGCGAACGCGTACCTCACGTCGGCAGCCGGTAGTAGCCGTCGGCAACCAGCTCGACCAGGCCATCGTCGACCAGCCCCGCGAGCGACCGCTCCCGCTGCGGGACGTCGTGCCACACGATGTCGAGCGCCGGCTTGGCGACCACGTCGGCCGACTCGCGCAGCACGGCGAGCAGCCGGCCGCGCACCTGCCGGTCGGTCCCCTCATACGTCTGGGGTCGCCGGGCTCCGGCACCGTCCGGCCGGCCGGCCGCCAGCCACGCGCACTCTGTTCGCACCGGGCATGCGTCGCAGCGCGGCGACCGCGCGGTGCAGACCAGGGCGCCGAGCTCCATGACCGCGACGCTGTGCCGCGCCGGGTCGTCGGGGGGAACCATCGCCAGCGCCGCGGCCCGCTCGCTCCTGGTCGGTGCCCCGGTGGTCGGGCCCGCGTCTGCGCCGAAGACCCGGGCGAGGACCCGCCGCACATTGGTGTCCAGGACGGCGTGGCGGGCGCCGTACCCGAAGACCGCAACCGCTGCGGCGGTGTAGGTCCCGACGCCCGGAAGGGCGATGAGATCCTCGTACGCCGAGGGCACCGTCCCGTCGTGGCGCGCCACCATCGCCGTCGCCGCTTCGTGCAGCCGTAGGGCCCGCCGTGGGTAGCCGAGCCGGCCCCACGCGCGGATCGCCTCGCCCGCCGCAGCGGCCGCCAGGTCGGCGGGCTGCGGCCAGCGGGCCATCCACGCCTGCCACGCCGGAAGCACCCGGGTGACCGGGGTCTGCTGGAGCATCACCTCGCTGACGAGGATGCCCCACGGGCTCGCGTCGGGCCGGCGCCACGGCAGGTCGCGGGCGTTGGCGTCGTACCACCTGCGGACCGCGCGGGAGAAGTCAGCAGTCATCGTGTCGCTCATCCCCGCGCCGGAGTCTGCCACGCAGACGGCGGGCCGGGCAGGGCCCTACGATCACGTCGCATGAGCAGCCTTCTCTATCCGGTCGGCCCGCTCCCGCCGCGGGTCTACTGGGTGCGGCGCCTTCTGGTGCTGGGTGTGCCGCTCATCGTGATTCTCATCATTGCGGTCTCGTGCTCAGGCGGAGGGGGCAAGCCGGCCCAGAGCGCGGGCGGGACCACTGCGTCGACCACACCCACGACCACGGCCACATCGGCCGCCAACGAGGCGTGTGTGCCGGGCGACCTCGCCGCGGAGCTGTCGACTTCCGCGCCGGGCTCGATCTATCCGCTCGGGGCGGCGCCGGAGTTCACCGCGACCATCACCAACGTCTCGTCGACCACGTGCAAGTTCACCTCCACCACGACGAACGAGACCTGGAAGGTCATCACCGGCCCCACCACGTTCTGGACCACGGCGGGCTGCCCGAGGACCGACAGCTCGTTCACCAAGAAGCTCGACCCGCAGGACAAGCTGCAGATCAAGATCTCCTGGGACGGCAAGCAACTCGACCCGGGCTGCAAGTCCGGTGATCCCGCTCCGGCAGGGACCTATCACCTGCACGCGAAGCTTGACGGGGTCAAGGCGCAGCAGGTGACCTTTCACTTCCACGCGAATACAGGGTGAGGAAGTCCGCCAACCGGTCATTCCGGTCAAATCCCGACCAACCGCCACCCTCTGCCATTCGGCTTAAGCACACTTAGGATCACGACGACATGTCACAGGTGATGGCGCAGGCGGAGCTACCGACTCCGGTCACCGTCGTCATCGTGGACGACTCGGCGACGCAGCGCCGCTTCATCCGGGCGGCGATGTCGTCGGACCCGATGCTCCAGGTCGTCGGGGAGGCGCGCACCGGCCGGGACGCGGTGGCGCTGGTCGAGCGCCTGCAGCCGACCGCCGTGATCATGGACCTGCACCTGCCGGTGATGAACGGCATCGAGGCGATCGAGCGGATCATGGCCAACCGGCCGACCCCGATCGTCGTCTACTCGGCGTTTGTCGACGGGGCGGACCGAGAGAACGCGGTGTCGGCGCTGGCCGCCGGCGCGATCGACGTGATGGCCAAGCCCGGACCCGAGGACAGCGCGAAGCTTTCCGAGTACGCCGAAGAGCTGCGCCAGCGGCTGCGGGTCGCCGGCCGGGTCCGGGTGATCACCCATCCGCGCGGACGGCTCGGCATGTCGAAGTCGTCGATGACCACGGTCAACCTCGACGGCGACCGGCCGACCCCGAAGCCGGTGGCGAAGAAGCAGGTGCCGTTCCGGCCGGCACCGCGCCCCTCCTCCGACCCGCTGGCTGCGCTCGCTCAGCGGGAGTTCGAACTGTTGGCGATCGGCGCCTCGACCGGTGGACCGCAGGCGCTCGCCACCCTCCTGGCGGATCTTCCGGCGAAGACCGACGTCGCGATCGTGGTCATCCAGCACATGGCCGACGGCTTCATGGAGGGCCTGACCCATTGGCTGGACGACGTCTGTCCGCTGCCGGTCGTGCTCGGCGCACACGGCAAGCGGCTGAGCCCCGGGGTGGTCACCGTCGCCCCCGGCGCGCTCAACCTGCTCGTTCACGAGTCGTTCCGGGTGACCACCCAGCAGCCGCCGCCCACCCAGTACCACGTCCCGGGAATCGACGTGACGTTCACGTCGATCTCGGAGAACTACGGTGCCGCGGCCGCCGGCGTCCTGCTCACCGGGATGGGCCGCGACGGCGCGCTGGGCCTCAAGCGGATGCGTGATCGTGGTGGGTTCACGATCGGCCAGGACGAGTCGACCAGCGCGGTCTACGGCATGCCGGCGGCCGCCAAGTCCGAAGACGCCGTGGACCTGCAGCTGCCGCTTCCGGAGATCTCGGTGGCGTTGCACCGGATCCTCAGTCCCGTGGACGGCGGCTCGGAGTGAAAAGGGTCGCGCTGACCGACTCGGAGTTCGCGACCGTCGCGAACCTGCTGCACAGCGCGGCCGGACTGTCCTTCGACGATTCGCGTCGTGACTCGCTCGCGTTCTCCATCGCCGAACGCATGCGGGCGACGAAGGTCGACGACGTCGCGGCGTACCTGTCCCGGGTGAGCGCCATCACCGGGGCAGCGGAGCTGCAGGCGCTGCTCGACGAGGTGACGATCCCGGAGACCCACTTCTTCCGGAACCCGCCGCAGATCCGGGCCTTGCGCAAGTACGTGATCCCGGAACTGATCCGCCACGCCGAGCACACCAAGCGGCTGCGGATCTGGAGTGCCGGCTGCTCGACCGGCGAGGAGGCGTACACGCTCGCGATCCTGATCCGCGAGGTGTTGCCGGCGACGACCGACTGGGACGTCAAGATCGTGGCGACCGACATCTCCACGCGGGGTCTCGCTGCCGGCAAGAGCGGCGTGTACGGCGAGCGGGCGTTCGTCATGACAGACGCCTCGGATCTCAATCGCTGGTTTGTCGCGGACCCGACCGGCGGGAGCTGGACAGTTCGGGACGAACTGCGGTCGGTCGTCGACTTCGTGCACCACAACCTCGTGACCGACGAGCCGCCGTTCGCCCCGACTGAAGCGGATCTCATCCTCTGCCGCAACGTCACGATCTACTTCGACCGAGACACGACGCGCAAGCTGATGCAGCGCTTCTACAACCGGCTCCGCGACGGCGGCTACCTCTTCCTCGGGCACGCTGAGACGCTGTGGCAGATCAGCGACGACTTCAGCCTGGTCTCGCTCGGTGACGCCTTCGTCTACCGGCGGCTGGACCAGGAAGCGGTCGAGCCGGTGACCGAGACGATCGAGCACCGCCGGATCCTGCCCGAGCGCCGGACCAGGTCGGAGGCCCGCGGATCGGAGGAGCGGCGCAAGGCCGACAGCGACCGCCGGCACCGCAAGCGGGAGAAGTCCGACGTGCCCAAGCTGCCGCGCCTGGTCACGCCGGCGATGCCGATCCCGCGGGTCATCGCGCCCCAGTTCGAGACCCGTGACCCGCTCGACTCGGTGCGGGTGGCCCTGTCCGAAGGCCGCTACGCCGAAGCGGCCGACCTCGCCGCCGAGGTCGCCGGGGCGACCCCGCTGCGGGCGGATGCGCACTATTTGTGGGGAGTTGCCCTCACGAACCTCGGCCGGGATGCCGATGCTCTGGTCGTGCTGAGGAAAACGGTCTACCTGGACCCCGAGCACGGGTTCGCCCACTTCATGCTGGGCGGAGCCCTCGACCGGCTCGGGGAGGGCGTAGCCGCGGCGCGCTCCTACCGGGCCGCGGCCGGCACGCTGGCCCGCACCGAGGTCGACCGCACCGCCGACGAGCTCGGCGGCCGCGACGCTGCCGAGCTCGCTGCCTTGTGCCTTACGCTCGCTGACCGCGCCAGTGCAGCGGCCGGCTTGGAGGGTTCATCGTGATCACCGGCTACGTGATGTTCCGGCTCGGTGAGCGGGCCTTCGCCACCGCGCTCGACGACGTCCGCGAGATCGTCCGCCTGGCCGGGCTGCAGCGGCTGCCCGGGGTGCAGGCGCCGCTGGCCGGAGTGATCGAGTTGCGCGGTGCGCCGTTGCCGGTGCTCGACGTCCGCGGACCCGATGCGCCCGAGGACGAGGGCGACGTACTGGTCGTCGACGTCGATGATGACGCCGTCGGGGTGGCCGTCGACCAGGTCCTCGCGGTGCTGCCCGCCGATGCGCTTCCGGAGCTGACCGACCGGCCGGCGAAGGTGCTGCCGTCCTACGTCGTCGGGGTCCGCAGCTCCAAGGACGGTCCGGTGCTGCTGGTCGATCTCGAGAAGATGCTGGACGTGGCCGCAGCCGGCTGGGGCGACGCGCTCGCCGGAGTCGACGACCTCAAGGCCGCCTTCTAACGCCGAACTTGCAAGAAACGACCTTCCGAGGCCGTAAAAAGGTGCTTTTGTGCAAGTTCGCGAAACCACCTGCGTGAGGCGGGTCCGCTGGGTTGCTCTGGTCGTGGCGCTTGCCGCGATTGTCCCGCTGCCAGGCGTGGCTCGTGGGGCCGCCGGACCGTTCGCCCGGTGCGAGGCGCCGTCGGCGCCGCGCAGCATCGGCGTCGTCGCCTGCCGCCGGGAACCGTCTGCGCGGCTCGGCGGGACGACCGCGTTCGAGTACTACGTGCCACCGCGCTGCGCGACGCGGCGCTGCCCGACCCTCTACCTCCTGCACGGTTTCGGGGGTGACCTCACGTCGATGCTCGGTACGCCGGGCCGGCCGAGCGCGTGGGTCGCCGCGCTCACCCGCCGCCCCCCGGTCTCGCCGTACGCGACCGCGCAGCCATGGAAGTACGCCGACCAGCGGCGCTGGAAGGCGGCGTCGCCGATCGACATGGTGCTGGTCGCGCCGGACGGGCGGACCGTCCCCGGCGGGTTCGGCCCGGGCGGCCTGCTCGACGGGTTCTGGGCGGACTGGAACCCGCGTTATGCGAAAGGCGGTGCGGACGAGGCGTACGCGACCCCGCCGCCGCGCTTCGAGTCCTACGTCGTGGACGAGCTGGTGCCGTTCGTCGAGCGCCATCTGCAGGTCGCGAAGGGCCGGGCCTCGCGGGCGCTGGACGGTGAGTCGCTGGGCGGGTACGGCTCCTACGCGATCGGCCTGCTGCACCCCGATGAGTGGGCGAGCATCGGCGCGGTCTCCGGGATCATGAACATCCTCCTGGCACCGGGCCTGGCCGGCCCGTCACCGATCAGTGCGCCCGGTGGGTTGCCGGAGGGCCAGCTGCCGCTGTTGCCACTGCCTGCGTTGCTGGGCGCACCGGTTCCGGTCACCAGCCTTCCCGGGCCGGCGCAGAACTTCGGCGTCGTTCTGTACGCGTTCGGCGATCCGGTTGCCGACCAGGCCTACTTCCTCGCGCGGCAGCCGGTCGACCTGGCGCTCAACGCCTCGGCGGATCGCGGGGACCGGCAGTCGCTGGCGATCCGCGGATTCTCCAACGACACGGTCCCGCGCGTCGCCAGCGACTTCTCGCTGCCCGACTATCTGATTTCGCAGGCGTTCGAGGATCTGGTGCTGCCGACGAACGTCGAGATGAACCAGGCCTTCGCGCAGGCGGGCGTGCGCCAGCACTACGAGCTGCACGCCGGGATTCACAAGGACGAGTACTGGAACCCGTGGCTGCGTGCGCAGGCGGCCGCCCAGTACGCCGCGGTGCGGCACTGGGACGGCGGCGGCAACCCACCGCCGAGACCGAACCGCTTCTCCTACGCCTCCGGCGAGAAGTCGTTCAGCGTCTGGGGCTGGCATTTCAAAGTGCACCGACCAGTCGACGAGATGCTGCGCATCACCAACGCGACCTGCCACGGCTACACCCTGACCGGCTCAGGCCAAGTGACGGTGCAGCCACCACCCCGCTGCAATCCGCCACGGAAGAAGCTGCGAGCCGTGACCACCGACCTCGGCCCGTCGCTGCCGGTGAACCAGACCGCCGGCGCCGACGCCATTCCTGGCTACGAACGAACCGCGCGGATCACCCTGAAACGCGCGTCCTACGGCTACACATAACGCTCGAGGATCGATGACTCCGCAAGGCGGGAGAGTCCTTCGCGCACGCTGCGCGCCCGAGTTTCGCCGACGCCGTCGACGAGCTGCAGGTCATCGATCGTCGCGGCGAGCAGCTTCTGGAGTCCTCCGAAGTGGTCGACCAGCCGGTCGATGACCGCTGCGGGCAGCCGTGGCACCCGGGCCAGCAACCGGTAGCCGCGGGGGGAGACGGCGGTGTCGAGCACGTCGGCGGCGCTGCCGAAGCCGGTCACCCGGGCGATCACCTCGTGGTCGAGCAGCTCGGTCGCCGACAACCCGTCGAGCTCGGCCAGGACGTGCTCGACGGTGCGCGGCCGCCGGCCGTGCGGCGGCGGAAGGTAGTCGCGGATGACCAGCTCGCGTTCCTGGATCACGCCCGCCATCAGCTCGTCGCGCTGGAGGGCGAGCAGGCGGCCGTCGGTGCCGAGCTCCACGACGTACCCGTCGATCTCCGAGGCGATCCGCAGCACCATCTCCAGTCTCTGGGTGACGACGACGGTGTCGCGGACGGTCACCAGGTCCTCGATCTCCAGCGCCGAGAGGGTGCCGCTGACCTCGTCGAGGCGCAGCTTGTAGCGCTCGAGGGTGGCCAGCGCCTGGTTGGCACGCGACAGGATCGCGGCCGAGTCGTCGAGCACGTAGCGCCGGCCGTCGACGTACAGCGCGATGATCCGCATCGACTGGCTGACACTGACCACCGGGTACCCGGTCTGCCGCGCGACGCGTTCGGCGGTGCGGTGGCGGGTGCCGGACTCCTCGGTCGGGATCGACGGGTCGGGCACGAGGTGGGTCGCCGCGCGGACGATCCTGGTCAGGGCGTTGTCGAGGACGATCGCCCCGTCCATCTTGGCCAGCTCGCGCAGCCGGGTCGCGGCGAACTCGACGTCGAGCGGGAAGCCGCCGGTGCACAGCGCCTCGACGTTCTTGTCGTGGCCGAGGACGATCAGCGCCCCGGTGTGGCCGCGCAGGATCCGCTCCAGGCCGTCGCGCAGCTGAGTCCCGGGCGCGACTTTGGCAAGGGTCGCCCGCAGCAGGTCCGGGTCGGTTCGCTCGGATGCCACGGGACTCCTCGCCTCAGTTGGTGATCGAGTCTAGGAGAGGGTCGGCGATTGGCCGACGATTCACAGCGGCGGGATCGCGCGGCGTGACGCATCTGTGATGTCGTCGACTTCGACGGTACGGATCGGGACGGACTCGACGCGGCAGCGCGGCGGGACCAGAGCGGTCGTGAAGCCCAGACGTGCGGCTTCGGCCAGGCGGGCGCGCATCGAGGACACCGGACGGATCTCGCCGGCCAGGCCGACCTCGCCGATCGCGACCAGGCCCGGTACGACGGCGAGGTTGCGCGCCGTACTCGACAACGCGAGCGCGAGCGCCAGGTCCGATGCCGGCTCGGTAAGGCGCACGCCGCCGACGGTGGCCGCATAGACCTCGTGCTTGGACAGCGTCACCCCGAGCGAGCGCTGGAGGACCGCCAGGAGCATCGCCGTGCGGTTGCTGTCCACTCCGCTGGTCGCACGGCGGGGGTTGACCTGCTCGGAGGTGACCACCAGTGCCTGCACCTCGGCGACGAGGGCGCGCCGGCCTTCCATGGTCACCGTCACGCAGGTGCCCGGAACCGGTCGGCTGCCGTGCGAGAGAAACAGTCCCGACGGGTCGGGAAGGCCGACGATCCCGTCGTCGGTCAGGTCGAAGCAGCCGACCTCGTCGGCCGGGCCGAACCGGTTCTTCACGGTGCGCACGAGTCGCAGCCGCGAGTGCCGGTCGCCTTCGAAGGACAGGACGACGTCGACGAGGTGCTCCAGGGTGCGCGGGCCGGCGACGTTGCCGTCCTTCGTCACGTGGCCGACGAGGATGGTCGCCATCCCGCGCGACTTGGCCAGCCGGATGATCGCGCTCGCGACCTCGCGGACCTGGGAGACGCCGCCGGCTGCGCCGTCGATCTCGGCCGACCCGATGGTCTGCACCGAGTCGACGATCAGCACGTCCGGGCCGACCGCGTCGACGTGGCCGAGCACCGCGGACAGCTCGGTCTCCGCGGCGAGGAACAGCTCGGTCGCGAGCGCGCCGATCCGGCCGGCGCGCAACCGGACCTGCGCCGCCGACTCCTCGCCGGTGACCACGAGGCAGCGCTTGCCGCGGTCGGCGATCTTCGCGGCCGCGCTGATCAGCAGCGTCGACTTGCCGACGCCGGGCTCGCCGGCGAGCAGCACGACCGATCCGGGGACCAGCCCGCCACCGAGCACCCGATCCAGCTCGTCCTCGCCGGTCGGCTGATGGCGGGCGGCGTGCTCCTCGACCTCGGCGATCGGCTTGGCGGGAGCGGACACCGGCCCGGCCACCACGGTGAGCCCGGGCCGGGCCCCGGCCTCACTGATGGTTCCCCACGCCTGGCACTCCGGGCAGCGCCCGACCCACTTGGCGACCTCGAGGCCGCACTCGTCGCACCGGTACGCCGGCCGCGCGGCCGCCTTCGTCGCCATGGCGCTGACGGTAGGGCCGACCTACGACAGCGCCCGGGATTGACCCCGAAGGCGAATGGGTGTGGTGGCCCGGGTGGTGAGGTCAGCCGCGCTAGGACGCGGGGTGCGCGGTGAAGCGGCCGGCGAGGTTGGCCTCGCAGATCTCGGCGAGCACGTCGTACGACGCCTGACCCATCAGCTCGACCAGCTCCGGCTTGTAGGTGAGGTAGAGCGGCTGGTCACTGACGTGCGCCTCGGTCGCGCCGGTGCACCACCAGCTGAGGTCGTGCCCGCCCGGACCCCATGCGCGGCGGTCGTACTCGCCGATGCTCGTGACCAGCACCTTCGTGTCGTCCTCCCGCTTGACCCGGTCGTAGCTGCGGCGGACCGGCAGCTGCCAGCAGACGTCGGGTTTGGTCTCGAGCGGGTGGCGTCCGACGTTGAGCGCGTGCAGGTGCAGCGCGCAGCCCTGCCCGGCCTTGAAGCCCGGACGGTTGAGGAAGATGCAGGCACCCTTGTGGCGCCGGGTCTTGGGCTCGCCGTCCTCGTCGACCTCGGTGACGCCGTTCGCGAGTCCCTCGTCGCGGAACTGCCATTCCTCGGCGGTGAGCTCCTTCACGAACCGCTTGACCCGCCGCTCGTCCTTCTTGTCGGAGAAGTGCGCACCGTGCGAGCAGCAGCCGTCGTTCTTTCGGCCCTTCACGATGCCCTTGCACCCGCTGCCGTAGATGCAGGTCCACCGGGACAGCAACCAGGTGAGGTCACACCGGAAGATCTGCTCGTCGTCCTCCGGGTTGACGAACTCGACCCACTGCCGCGGAAAGTTGAGATCGACCTCAGGCACCCGGCAACACTACGTGCCCCGGGCGGGGGCGGGCCCGAGCGCGGCGAAACGGCGGCTCCGCGGGCCTAGGCTTTGGGGTCGTGACGATGGTCCGGGTGCCAGACGCGAAGGTGGCGCTGTCGACCGCCTCGGTCTACCCCGAATCGACGGCGGCCGCCTTCGAGATGGCCGCGCGGCTCGGATACGACGGGGTCGAGGTCATGGTCACCCCCGACCCGGTCAGTCAGGACGTCGACGCGCTGCGCAAGCTGTCGGACTACCACGGCATCGCGATCCTCGCCATCCACGCGCCGTGCCTGATCATCACGCGGCAGGTCTGGGGCACGGAGCCCTGGGGCAAGCTCGTCAAGGCTCGCGACGTCGCCGAGAAGCTGGACTCGCCGACCGTCGTCGTACACCCGCCGTTTCGCTGGCAGCGGGAGTACGCGCGGGAGTTCATCGCCGGGATCGAGCGGATGTCGAACGAGACCGCGGTGCGCTTCGCCGTGGAGAACATGTTCCCGTTGCGGGCTCGGGGCCGGGCCGTGGTCCCGTACTCGCCGGACTACGACCCGAGCGTGGAGGACTTCCGGCACTTCACGCTCGACCTGTCGCACACCTCGGTGTCCCAAAGCGACGCGCTCGCGATGGCCGGTCGGATGGGCGACCGGCTCAAGCACATCCACATCGCCGACGGGATGGGGACCGCGCGCGACGAGCATCTGGTGCCCGGGCGCGGAACCCAGCCGTGCGCGGAGCTGCTCGAGGCGCTGGCCGCCGGCGGCTTCGACGGGACCGTCGTCGTCGAGATCAACACGCGGCGCAGCGAGGACCGCGCGGACCGTGAGGCCGACGTCGCCGAGGCCCTCGCCTTCACCCGGCTGCACCTCGCCGCTCCGATCGCCCCGGCCGGTTCGAAGTAGCCGTACGTGCTGCGCAGCGGGCTTCGGGCGGCGCTGCTGCATGCGTCGCGCAGGGGCAGCGTGCGGTACGCCGTCGAACGCGCGCCGGTGTCGCGTGGCGTGGTGAAGCGATTCGTCGCCGGCGATGTCGTGGGCGATGCCGTACGGGTCAGCAGCGAGCTGGTCGCCGCCGGCCTCGCGGTCTCGCTCGACCACCTCGGCGAGGACACCACCGAGCCGGCACACGCCGAGGCGGCCGCGGCGGCCTACGTCACCCTGCTGGGCCTGCTGCGCCAGGCCGGTCTGGCGGCTCGCGTGGAAGTGTCGGTGAAGCTGTCCGCCGTTGGCCAGTCGCTGGACCGGGCGCTCGCCATCGACCTGGCCCGCCGCGTCTGCGTGGCGGCGGCGGACGCGGGCACGACCGTGACGCTCGACATGGAGGACCACACGACGACCGACCCGACGCTGGAGACGCTGCGCGAGCTGCGAGCAGACTTCCCGTGGGTGGGGGTGGCACTGCAGGCCTACCTGCGCCGGACCGAGGCCGACTGCCACGACCTCGCCGTCGCCGGTTCGAGGGTGCGGCTGTGCAAGGGCGCATATGACGAGCCCGAGTCGGTCGCGTTCAGCCGGAGCCAGGACGTCGATGACTCGTACCGGCGGTGCCTGGCGATCCTCATGGCCGGCGACGGCTACCCGATGGTGGCCACGCATGACCCGGCGATGATCGCGGAGGCGCAGCGACTCGTCGCCACGCAGCGCCGCGGGCCGGACAGCTACGAGTTCCAGATGCTCTACGGCGTGCGGCCCGAGGAGCAGGTCCGGCTCAGCGGCGAGGGCGCCCTGGTGCGGGTCTACGTGCCCTACGGCAGCGATTGGTACGGCTACCTGATGCGGCGCCTCGCGGAGCGTCCCGCAAACATGAGGTTCTTCCTGAGGTCGCTCGTTTCGAGGGGTTAGTCCCCGGTCGGCCCTGGCGGGCGGCCCGTTCCGGGCTGAAAATGTGGGCCCGGGTGTCCGCTGACGTCGTTGCTCCTTGGTCGTTGGAGGCCGTGGGTTAGTCGGGCGCTGGGAGCTGCACCTGTGGGCCCTTCCATGTTGCTTCGAGCACGAGGACTAGATTCGCCGTCCCCTTGCGGCTCCCGCGGATGCCCGGGCTGTTGTTGGTTCGGGACGAGGAGGTGGGTCGGTTGCTGGAAGAGACCCAGGAGCGTGAGGAGATCATCGAGCGGGTCGCCGCGCTGGATATCGGTAAGGCGGAGCTGGTGTGCTGCGTCCGGGTGCCGGGCGGGCCGGGACGGTCTCGGCGGGTGCAGGAGGTGGGCACGTATTCGACGATGACCCGTTCGCTGCTCGGGATGGTGGATCGGCTGCGTGAGCTGCGGGTGACCAGGGTGGTGATGGAGGCGACGAGTGACTACTGGAAGCCGCCGTTCTACCTGCTGGAAGCGGCCGGGTTCGACACCTGGCTGGTGAACGCCAAAGACGTCAAGCACCTTCCGGGTCGGCCGAAGACCGACACGTTGGACGCGGTGTGGTTGTGCAAGCTCGCCGAACGGCAGATGATCCGCGCGTCGTTCGTGCCGCCGGAACCGATCCGGGTGCTGCGTGACCTGACTCGCTACCGGTGGGATCAGGTCGCGGTGCGCACCGCGGAGAAGCAGCGGGTCGAGAAGTTGCTCGAGGACGCCCAGATCAAGCTGTCCGTCGTGGTCAGTGATGTCTTCGGGGTCTCCGGACGGGACATGCTCGCCGCGCTGATCGCCGGGCAACGCGACCCGCAGGTACTTGCCGAGATGGCCCGCGGTCGGATGCGAGGCAAACGCTCGATGCTGATCGAGGCGTTCACCGGCCGGTTCACCGACCACCACGCCTACCTACTGACCAAGATGCTGCGACGCATCGACATGGTCAGCGTCGACATCGCCGACCTCGACGAGCGGATCGAGGCCGAGATCGCCCCTTTCGCTGACGCGGTGGCCCGCCTCGACGAGATCCCCGGCGTCGGCGCCACCGCCGCAGCGGTCATCATCGCCGAGATCGGGATCGACATGAGCCGGTTCCCCACCGCCGGGCACCTCGCCTCGTGGGCGAAGTTCTCCCCGAGCGTGAAGGAATCCGCCGGCCGCAACAAGGGCAACGGCGCCACCGGGCACGGCAACCGTTACCTCGCCCGGGTCCTCGGTGAGGCAGCGGTCAGCGCAGGCCGGACCGACACCTTCCTCGGCGAGCGCTACCGGCGGATCGCCCGGCGACGCGGGAAGAAGAAAGCGATCGTCGCGGTCGGCCGCTCGATCCTGATCATCATCTGGCACCTGCTCAACGACGACCAGGCGCACTTCCAGGATCTCGGCTCAGGCTTCTACGACACCCGCATCCGGCCCGACCGCAAGAAACGCGGTCACATCCGCCAACTCGAAGCCCTCGGCTACAAGGTCACCCTCGAACCCGCCGCCTGAGAGTTCAGTTCTATTTTCGGACTAGGTCAGAGCAAAGCGCGCAACAACTGGTTGTTGCGCTCTTGTCTTTAACCGAAGCACCCGCCGCGCCGATCTGGGAGACTCGACGCATGGGTGAGACCGTCGCGATCCTCGGCGCCGGGAAGATGGGCGAGGCGCTCATGTCCGGCCTGCTTCGCTCCGGACGCCCGGCCACCGAGCTGCTGTTCACGGAGCGTCACGAAGACCGCGCCCGGTTCCTGACCGCCGAGCACGGCGTGGAGGCGGTGAGTGCAGCCGAGGCCGCGAAGCGGGCAGACACGCTCGTGGTCGCGGTGAAGCCGCAGGAGATCGACACCCTTCTCGACGAGCTCGCCGACGTCGTGACGCCCGCCAACCTCGTCATCACGATCGCTGCGGGCATCCCGACCGCCGCCTTCGAGAAGCGGCTCGCGGACGGCACCCCGGTCGTGCGGGTGATGAGCAACACGCCGGTCTTCGTCGACGAGGCGATGAGCGCCGTCGCAGCCGGTGCGCACGCGAACGAGGAGCATCTCGCGCACGCGGAAGACCTGCTCCGCCCGGTCGGCAAGGTGATCCGCGTCCCGGAGTACCAGCTCGACGCGGTCACCGCGCTGTCCGGCAGCGGCCCGGCGTACTTCTTCTATCTCGTCGAGGCGATGATCGAGGCCGGCATCCTGCTCGGGCTGCCGCGCAACGTCGCCCAGGAGCTGATCATCCAGACCGCGATCGGCTCGGCGATCATGCTGCGCGACTCCGGCGAGCATCCGGTGCAGCTGCGCGAGGCGGTGACCAGCCCCGGCGGTACGACGATCGCGGCGATCCGCACCCTCGAAGACCACGGGGTGCGCGCAGCGCTGCTCGCCGCGCTCGAAGCCGCGCGGGACAGGTCCCGAGAGCTGGCAGCCGGGCACTCGTGACCTGTTCGGTCACCGCGTCGTGGGACGAGCGGCTGCTCGGCTACGACTTCGGCGACGGGCACCCGCTCAACCCGGTCCGCGTGGAGCTCACGATGGAGCTCGCCCGGGCGCTCGGCATCCTCGACCGGATCTCGGTAGTCGGCTTCGAACCGGCCGGGGACGAGCTGCTCGAGCTGGTGCACGCGCCCGGCTACATCGCCGCGGTGCGGGCAGCGGGGGACACCCTCCGTCCCGACCCGTCACACGGGCTCGGTACGCCGGACGACCCGGTCTTCGCCGGCATGCACGAGGCGAGCGCGATGGTCGCCGGCGCAACCGTGGCGGCGGCGCGCGCGGTCGTGTCCGGCGCGACCGACCACGGCGTCAGCATCTCCGGCGGGCTGCACCACGCAATACCCGCCCGGGCGTCGGGCTTCTGCATCTACAACGACCCGGCTATCGCGATCGCGTGGCTGCTCGGGCAGGGCTACGAGCGCGTCGCCTACGTGGACATCGACGTCCACCACGGCGACGGCGTGCAGGCAGTCTTCTGGGACGACCCGCGGGTGCTGACGGTCAGCCTGCACGAGTCGGGGCGCACCCTGTTCCCCGGCACCGGCTTCGCGGACGAGACGGGTGGGCCCAACGCGCGCGGTTCGGCGGTCAACGTGCCGTTCCCGCCGGGCGTCGGTGATGCGGCATGGCATGAGGCGTTCGACGCCGAGGTACCCGAGGCGCTGCGCCGGTTCCGGCCGGAGTTCATCGTCAGCCAGCACGGCTGCGACACGCATGCGCTCGATCCGCTCGCCAACCTGCTGCTCACGGTCGATGGGCAGCGCGCCGCGCACGCGAAGCTGCACGACCTGGCACACGAGCTGTGCGCCGGCCGGTGGCTGGCCACCGGCGGCGGCGGCTACGAGCTCGTGCAGGTCGTGCCGCGCAGCTGGACCCATCTGCTGGCGGTCACCACCGGCGAGCCGCTCGCGGTGACGACCGAAACCCCCGACGATTGGCGTGAGTTCGTCCGCCGCCGTACCGGGCGAACCGCGCCGACCCGAATGACGGACGCCACCCCGCAAGGAGATGCCGAGTGACCCGACGGATGCGAATCGTCGCGGGCCTGGTGGCGGTCACGACCGTCGCGCTCGGGTGCGCTCCCGGCGTCGGCGACGCCGACCCCAGCGCCGGCGACCCCAGCGCCGCCGAACCGGCTATCACGACCGCGCTCGACTCCGCCGACGCCTCCGACGTGATCACGCTGTCGGCAGTCGGCGACATGATCCTCGGTGACACGCCTCGGCTGCCCGCAGAGCCGAAGGACTACCTCGATCCGGTCAAGCACGCGATCCGGGCCGGCGCCCAGATCAGGTTCGCCAACCTGGAGGGCACGCTCACCAACGAGGCGACCGACAAGTGCCCGGCGCACTCGACCCAGTGCTTCTCCTTCCGCAACCCGCCGCACTACGCGCGGATCTTCAAGGCCGCCGGCTTCACGATCCTCAACGACGCCAACAACCACTTCAACGACT
>CAZEAM010000123.1:0-2468 GCA_964510285.1 uncultured Frankiaceae bacterium
AGCGCGCCGATCTCGACGATCTTGCCGTCCTGGACGGCGACGTCCGCGGCGTACGACGGGGAGCCGGTGCCGTCGACAACGGTGCCGCCGGAGATGACGAGGTCGTACATGAGCACGCCGCCCTAGAGATAGAGGAGAAAGATCGTCCGATCCTCGCACCGGATCGCCATCTCCCGCCACCGAGGCAGCCCTATCCGGTTCTGCTTAGCCGATACTCACTCAATACGCGGGGACCAGACCCCGCCGCGGGTTCGTGGTCACCGTGAAGTACGTCGGGGTCTAGGTCCACCCCATTCGGCCAGGCCACCGTCCCCGCCACCGGATCCACCATGACCTGAGCGAACATGTCCGGCTCGCGAAGGCGTTCCAAGACGCCGTGGCCGAGCATCGGCTCGAGATCAAGCTCGCGCACCAAACCGTCGGTGAAGGTCAGCCGGAGGGCGAAGCCACCAATCGCTTCGACCCGCGCGATGCGCGCCAACTTCTTCACTACCTCAGCCTACCGAAGTCCGTCGATCGCCTGGAGGTCCTCATTCGCTTGCGCCCGGCGCCAATTGTCGAGCAACTCAAGACGATGAAGCTGCGCCCACGTGCGCACCAACCGGATGGCGGTCCGAGGGAGTGAACCCGCCAGAATCTGTCCGTCCTCGATACCGATCTGAGCCTCGGTGTCGGAGTAGATCGCGTGAAAATGGGGTGGCGCATGATCGGCCCAGTACATGTAGATCACGATCCCGTAGACGTGCTCAGCCTGGGCATCGGCGGACGGTAGGCCTCGGCTATGACGAGATGCCGTGGTGGCTGGGCTGCTGTGGACAGCGCGGACGGCGGCGGCTCCTGGCGCGTCAGCATGGCGGTTCGTTGACCGCGGAGTCGGTGGGGAGCACAGTTGACGATCAGCGAGCAGTCGCGGCACGCGTTGCATACGCGGCTGGTGGAGGTCCTCGGCGAGCAGGAGGCGGTGGTGCTCATGGAGCATCTGCCGCCGGTCGGCTGGGCGGACGTCGCGACGAAGCGTGACCTGGACCATCTGGGCGCCGGGTTGCGCGGTGAGATCGCCGAGCTGCGTGGCGAGTTCGCCGAGCTCCGTGGCGAGTTCGCCGAGCTGCGGGGCGAGCTGCTGCTGAAGATGTCCGACCTGTCGCGCACCCTGGTGCTCAGCGTGGTCGCGACGAACTGCGCCACGATCGGCGCAGTCGCCGCGATGCTCGCCCTCACCCGATAGCCGAGCCCGCGTCGAGCCCAACGCTTTGGGCGTCTCAACCCCCCGCGAGACGCCCGTTTCGTTGGGCTCGACCGCGGGTGGCTAGAGGTGGCGTTGGTAGGTGCGGAAGGCGCGGGTCGCTAGCACGGCCATCACCAGCGCGAGACCCGCCAACGCTCCGAGCCGCCACACGACCGCACCCCACGCGACCGCGTCCGCCCCGCCCGATGACGACAACGACTCCCGCGCGGCGACGACCGCCCAGTCGACGAAGTTGAACCGCGCCACGTCGCGGATCCACGCCGGCGCCAGCCCAAGGTCCATGATCGCGCCGGACAGGAACTGCAACGGCAGCACGATGAACTGGCTGATCCCGATCAGCGCCTCCTGCTGGCGCACCAGCAGCGCGACCGCATCGGACAGCGCCGCGATCACCACGGCCACCAGCACGGCGACCACGACGGTGACGGGGATGCCGACGCCGGGCGAGGCGAACCGCGCCCCCGCGGCGTACCCGATCGCGAACACGATCAGCGTCTGCACCACGGTCGTCACCGCCTGGTAGGCGAGGTTCGCGACGACCATCGCCGAGCGGCGCGCCGGCGAGGCGAGCAGCCGGTCCATCACGCCGAGGTTCATGTCCTCGATGTACGCCGTGCCCGCCCATCCGCTGGAGAACAGGGCGGTCATCGCGATCACACCCGGGGTGAGGAACGCGAGGTACGACGTGCCCGCGCCGGTGTGGAAGCCGGGCAGGTGCACCACCGACCGGAACAGTTGCCCGAACAGCAGCAGCCAGATCACCGGCTGGATCAACGTGAAGGCGACCACCGCGGGGTTGCGCAGCAGCGTGCGCAACGCGCGGCCGGTGAGCAGCAGCGACTGCGCCGTCAGGCCAGCGGGCCGGCGCGGCGCGTACCGATCGACCGGCGCGGTGCCGGCAACGGTGACCGCGGTCATGCCGCCACCTCCTTGGCCTTGCCGCCGGCTTCGAAGGTCCGTCCGACGTAGTGCAGGTACACGTCGTCGAGCGTGGGGCGGGCGACGGTGACCGCCGCGGCGGACAGCCCGGCGCGGTCGAGGCAGCCGACGACCGCCGACACCGCTCGGGCGCCGTCGTCGGCGCGGGCCCGCAGCCGGGCGCCGTCGATGCGTACGTCGCGCAGTCCCGGCACCACGCCGAGCACGGCCCCCGCGGCCGAAGCCGCCGACGCGTCGTCGAGGTCGAGCTGCACTGTGTCGCCGCGCAGTTCGCGCTTCAACG
>CAZEAM010000124.1:0-17437 GCA_964510285.1 uncultured Frankiaceae bacterium
TTCCCCCGCAACATCACCGCGCCGGGATTCAACGCGGAGCTCAGCCACCTGGGCGTCGTCAACCTCGGCGGCATGAACATGCCGCTGAGCTTCTCGGCCAGCCAAGCTCCGTACCACTACGACTACGACATGGACGGCGACACCCAGGCGCAGCTGGCCGGTGAGTGGTACTGCAAGGAGCTCGCGAACCGCAAGGCGATCTACGCCGGCGAAGCCGACCTGCGGGGCAAGCCCCGGTCAGCGGAGGTGCTCACCGAGGACACCCCCGAGCACGTCGAGACCGCCCAGCGACTCGCCGCGATCATCAACCAGTGCGACCACGGCGGTGGCGCAACGGTGAAGACCTACTCCCCCGACACGAGCCAGGCTGTCGTGCAGAGCACGACGCTTGCATCGCAGGCGAAGCAGAACGGCATCACGACCGTCCTCTATTCGAGCGACCCGATCTTCCCGGTATATCTGACGCCGCAGATGACCAACCAGAACTACTTCCCCGAGAACGTCGTCATCGGCTCCGGCTACCTCGACTTCGACGGCCTTGGTCAGCTGTACGACAAGCAGCAGTGGCGGAACGCGTTCGGCCTCGGCGACCTTCCCGACATGGCGGCGCTGTCGCACTACGACTCGGGCGCGGTCTACCGCTCGACCAAGGGCTCACAAGCGCCGTTCACCAGCGCCGCCAACATCCAGGGTTTCTTCAGCGTGCTCGCCGCTGGGCTCCAGCAGGCCGGACCGACCCTCACCCCGACAAACTTCGAGCGGGCCGTCCTCACCCTCCCCGCACAGGGCGGCACCCGTTTCCACAGCCTGATCAAGTTCGGCGCCGGCGACTTCACCGGCGTATCCGACGCCCGCATGATGTTCTACAGCCCCTCGCGCCGCTCCCCCACCAACGGCAAACCGGGAACCTACGTCGCCCTGAACGGCGGCCACCGCTACACGTTGGGCCAGTTCCCGAGCAAGACCTTCACCATTCCGGGACGCAGGTGACGGGCACCGCGCGGCTCTGGCTGGCCCGCCTGCTCGCCGTCCCGGCCATCGCGCTCGCCGCCGAGCTGGTCTTCGGCTGGGACCACCGCGGTCACTGGCTGGGCGTCCTGCCCGGGCCGGCCGGCGTACCGTTCGGCAACCTCGTCGAAGGCGCGATCTTCGGGCTGCTGTACGCGCTGCCGGCGTTCGGCTTGATCCTCGTCTACCGCGCGCAGCGCATCATCAACTTCGCCGCTGCCGCGCTCGGCAGCGGCGCCGCCGTGTTGGGACTGCTGGTCATCACCCAGGCCCACCAGCCCTACCTCGTCGGGGTCGCCTCCGCACTGATCGGCGGCGGGCTGCTCGGGGTCGTGGCCCAACGTCTGCTGCGCCGGTTCACCGACAAGTCGCGCCTGGTGCTCACCGTGGCGACCATCGGCGTCGGCCAGATCTTCACGCTGCTCGAGGTCGTGCTGCCTTCGTGGTTTCACAGCAGCGTGCTCGGCGCGAGCCAGCTGTCGACGCCGTTTTCCGGGACCAAGTTCTCGATCGGCAAGGTGGTGCTGTCCGGCAACTACATCGCGATCGTCGTGGTCGCTGCGGCGGTGTCCATCGGCCTCGGCCTGTTCTTCCGGGTGACCCGCGCCGGACTCGGGGTGCGGGCAAGTGCGGACAACGCCGACCGCGCGATGCTGCTCGGCATCCCGGTACGGCGGATGGTGGTCCTGGTCTGGGTGATCGCGGGGGTGCTCTCGGCAGCGTCCGCGTTCCTGAAGATCTCCGTCGTCGGGCAGTCCCTCGGCGCCTCGGTCGACCCGTCGCTGCTGCTGTTCCCGCTTGCTGCCGCGGTGATCGCCCGGTTCGACGACCTGCCTACCGCACTGATCGCCGGGATCGGACTCGGCATCCTCGACCGCGCCGCGTTCTACTCGACCGGCAACCCCAACCTGCCCGCCGCACTCGTCCTGCCGATCGTCCTGGTCGCGCTGCTCGGCCGCGGGCGGGTGGCGAGAGCGTTCGACAGCGGCATCTCGAGCTTTCAGATGTTCGCGGAATCCCGCCCGGTCCCGCTTCAACTGCGCCGGGTCCCCGAGGTCGTGTGGGGCGGGCGAGCGGCGAAGCTCTCGGGCCTGGCGTTGTGCATCGGCGCGCCGTACCTGGTCGGTGGGGCGCGCGTCGGGTTCCTGACCCTGGTCGTGATCTCGGCCCTCGTCGCGCTCTCGGTGACGGTCCTGACCGGATGGGCCGGCCAGGCCTCGCTCGGACAGTTCGGCATCGCCGGCGTCGGCGCGGCCGTGGCCGGTGGGCTCGCCACCCGCGCCCACGCCGACTTCTTCGTCACGCTCGTCGTTGCGGCGGTCGTCGGGGCCGCGCTGGCCGCGTTGATCGGTGTGCCCGCGCTGCGGCTGCCCGGACTGTTCCTCGCCATCGTCACGCTCGCCTTCGCCGCGGTGGTGGAGAACTACGTCCTCGACCCGCGCTACTTCGGATGGCTGCTGCCGAAGGACGGGCAGACGATCGACCGGCCGATCCTGTTCGGGCGCTTCGACATGACGAGCGACCGGGCGTTCTACTACCTGTGTTTGGCCTTCCTGCTGCTGTTCCTCGCCTCCGTGGTCACGCTGCGGGCCAGCCGGTCCGGGCGGGTGTTCGTGGCGCAACGCGACAACATCCGCGAAGCCCAGGCTCTCGGTGTGAACGCGGCGCGGACGAAGATCGCCGCGTTCGCGCTGTCCGGCGCGATCGCCGCCGTCGGTGGTGCGTTGCTCAGTTACAAGGTGGGCGGCCTGGACCCGACGACGTTCCCGATCCAGCTGTCGATTGACGTGTTCGTCTTCGCGGTCGTCGGTGGCATTGCCAGCCCGTACGGCGCGGTGTGCGGGGCGATCTTCTACCAGGTGCTCAACTACTTCGGAAACTCGATCTTCGGCTGGCTCGACCACATCGGCCTGCACAGCCTGGTCAGCGTCATCGACGAGCTCGGGATCGCCAGCGGTGTCCTGCTCGTGTTGTCGTTCTTCCCGGGCGGCATCGCATCGACGGGGGTGGTGTTCCGGGACCGCTACCTGCGCTGGGTCGCGAACCGGCGCGGCATCGAGCTGCCGAGCATCGCCGCCGACCGGGCCGAGGCCGAACACGTCGCCGAGGCGCACCGCTTCCACATCGACGAGCCCACCGACGACGCTCTGCTCGTCTGCCGCGACCTCGACGTCGGGTACGACGGCGTACAGGTCCTGTTCGGAGTGGACATGCACGTCCGCCGGGGCGAGGTGCTCGCCCTGCTCGGCACCAACGGCGCCGGCAAGTCGACGCTGCTGCGCGCGATCAGCGGACTCACCATGCCGTCGAACGGGTCGATCGTCTTCGACGGCGGAGGCAGTGCCATTGGCGGCGGAGCCGACGAGATCACGAAGGCGAGCCCGGTTGCCCGAGCCCGCGCGGGCATCGCGCAGGTCCCCGGCGGCAAGGGGATCTTCCCGACCATCACGGTCGCCGACCACTTCCGCGCGGCGCGCTGGATCAGCGCGAAGGCCCACGCGACCGACGCCGACGCGGCGCAGGCGCAGGTCCTCGAGTGGTTCCCGAACCTGCGCGAGCGCTGGGACACCCTCGCCGGCAACCTCTCCGGTGGGGAGGCCCAGCAGCTCGCCGTCGGCATGGCGTTCATCACCCGCCCGAAGCTGCTGATCATCGACGAGCTGTCGCTGGGCCTCGCACCGACGATCGTCGAGCGCCTGCTCGACGTCGTCCGTGACCTCAACCGGACCGGCACGACCGTCGTGCTGGTCGAGCAGTCGGTCAACGTGGCGCTCACCATCGCCGAGCGGGCGTACTTCATGGAGAAGGGCGAGGTGCGCTTCTGCGGGCCCACCGCCGAGCTGATCGAGCGCGACGACATCGTGCGCTCGGTGTTCCTGGCGGCGGCGGGCGAGCCGCCGCCGGACCTGCCGGCGCCGCGCACGGCGACAAAGCCCGCGAAGCCCGCCGTCAAGATCACCGACCAGCCGGCGACCGACATCCTGCGGGTGAGCGACCTGTCGGTCTCCTTCGGCGGCGTCCGCGCCGTTGACGGCGTGTCGTTCACCCTCCGCGACGGCGAGATCCTCGGCCTGATCGGGCCCAACGGCGCCGGCAAGACGACCATCTTCGACATGATCAGCGGCTTCCTGCGGCCGGACACGGGCACCGTCTGGTTCGCCGGCAACGACGTCACCCGCAGCGGACCGGACGTCCGGGGCCGGCTCGGGCTCGGACGTTCGTTCCAGGACGCCCGGATCTTCCCGAGCCTGTCGGTCGCGGAGAACATCGCCACGGCACTCGAGCGTCACCTCGAGGTCCGGGACCATCTCGCGGCGGCGCTCGGCATGCCGGACATCGCCGAGCTCGAGCGCCACATCGCCTGGACGGTGAGCGACCTGGTCGAGCTGCTCGGGCTCGGCGCCTACCGCGACAAGCTGGTCCGCGAGCTGTCGACCGGCACCCGGCGCATGGTCGACATCGCGATGGCGCTCACCTACGACCCCACAGTGCTGCTGCTCGACGAGCCGAGCAGCGGGATCGCCCAACGCGAGACCGAGGCGCTCGCGCCGATGCTGCTGCGCATCCGCGACGAGGCGAGCTGCTCGCTGCTCGTCATCGAGCACGACATGCCGTTGATCTGCCAGGTCAGCGACCGCCTCCTCGCCCTCGAGCAGGGACACGTCGTCACCTCCGGGGCACCGCAGGACGTGCTGCGCGATCCGCAGGTCGTGGCCAGCTACCTCGGTAACAACGAGGCCACCCGCAACCGCTCGGGAAGCATGCCCGCCGGGGTCGCGAGATGAGACGCCTGATCGTCGCCGGCGTGATCGCCGTGGCCGGCTCGTCGACCGTCGCGACCGCAGCCGCCGTAGCGCCGACCGCCCACACGGCCCCGGGCATCGCGCCGACCAGCGGTCAGGATCACGTCGGGCCGGACAAGGCGGCCTGGTACGACGCGGGCCGCGCGACACCAGCCGCTCCTCCGGTGCCGATGCCCGGGGTCGGGCCGAAGGACCTGGTCGTCGAGGGCCTGACCATCAACACCTCGTTGCTGCCGATCTCGCTGCCCATCCCGCCGATCCGGCAGGTCACCGCCTTGGCCGCGCTGTCGTTCACGCTGCCCGACGGCGCCACCCCGGCGTCCCTCACGCTGAAGCTGGACGGCCTCAACACCACGGTCATCGACAAGCACCTGCCGAGCGGCGTCACCCCGATCGCCTGCCTGGCGACCTCGACGTTCAAGTCCGGCGCGCAGCAGGCGCTGAGCGCCGCCCCGAAGTACGACTGCTCGAAGCGCTCGACTGTCGGGCAGCTGAGCTCGACCGGCAAGGCGGTGACCTTCCCGGGGATCAGCCGGCTGATGACCGGCGACACCCTGTCGGTCGTGATCCTGCCCGGCAGCCTCGGCATCGAGCGGCTGGTGTTCAGGCCGCCGACCAACCGCACGTTGAGCCTGATCACCTTCGCCAGTCCGGAGCCGATCGACACCCCGAGCGCGACGCCCACCTCGCCGCCGCCACCCGACGTCACGGCGCCAGCGGCCGGTGGCTCGCCGAGGGTGCCCCCCATCCCGCCGGCACCCGCTGGCACCGGCCCGCAGCCCTCGGCCACCGCTCCGGTCATCGCCCCGACGCCGCAGGTGACAGCGGTGGCGCTCAGCGAGCCCGACGACACCCGCGACCGCACCGCGGCGGTCGGCTTGCTGGTCGCACTCGCGGTTGCCGGGATGTGGCTGACCGCCACCGACCACCGCCGCGCGAAGCCACAAGAGATGGGGATCGGCCGGTTCCGCTCGCTCCGTTCCGGCCCACCCCCGACGATCTGAGGACAGGAGCGCCATGGAAATCGTGCTGCTGGGCACCGGTAGCCCGCTGCCGGACCCGCACCGGGCCGGGCCCTCGACGCTGGTCATCGCCGGTGACACCAAGCTGCTCGTCGACGCCGGCCGCGGCGTACTGATGCGGGCCGCCGAGGTCGGGGTCGCCGCCGCCGCGATCGACGCCGTACTGCTCACCCACCTGCACAGCGACCACATCACCGACCTCAACGACGTGGTCACCAGCCGGTGGGTGACCTCGTTCACGCCCAGCCCGCTGACGGTCATCGGCCCACCGGGCACGCAGGACGTGATCGACGGGCTCCTCGCGTTCCTCGCCCACGACATCCGCTACCGCCTCGCCCACCACGGCGACCTCACCTGGCAGCCTCCGGTCGAGGTGGTCGAGGTGACCGAGGGCGTCTGCTTCAAGGCGGGGGCCGTCACGGTGACGGCGGGGCCCACCGACCACCGTCCGGTCGAGCCGAGCATCGGCTTCCGGGTCGAGCACGACGGGCGGTCGGTGGTGCTCGCCGGTGACACCGTCCCGTGTGCCTCGCTCGATGCGTTGTGCCAGGGCGCAGACGCCGTCGTACACACCGCGCTTCGCGCGGACATCCTGGGCGAGGCGCCGATCCAGCGGTTGAAAGACGTCACGGACTACCACTCCTCGGTGGAGCAGGCAGCGCAGACCGCGGCCCGAGCGGGCGCGTCGACGCTGGTCCTGACGCACTACGTCCCGGCGCTCACCCCGGACAGCGAACCGGAGTGGCGGGCGCGGGCCGCCGCCCACTTCTCGGGCACGATCGAGCTCGGCGACGACCTGCACCGGATTGAGGTCTAGGGGGCAACATGGCAATCAAGAAGTCGCGGCTGGTCGCGGCGAAGAAGTCCAAGGTGTGGGCGGCACTCGCCGACTTCCCGGCGATCGTCGCGTGGGCCCCCAACGTCGACCACTCGGTCGCCACCACCGCGGCGCACAACGGGATCGGCGCGGTGCGACGGGTGCAGTCCGGGCGGATCACGCTGCTCGAGACGATCGTCGACTGGCAGCCCGAAGACCGGCTCGGCTACACCCTCGATGGGCTCCCGCCGATCGCCGGCAGCGTCGTCACGACCTGGGAACTCGATGACCAGGGTGACAGCACCCGCGTGACGATCACCAGCACGATCCACTCGCGCCCGAACCCGCTCAGCCGCATCGTCGGCCGCGCCCTCGGGCGTCAGCTGGCCAAGGCCGGCAACCAGATGCTCGCCGGTCTCGCCGCACACGTCGAGGAGGAATCATGAACAGAGCCGCAAAGCCGGACGTCATCATCATCCTCACCGACGAGGAACGCGCCATCCCGCCGTACGAGACGGGCGAGCTCAAGGCGTGGCGCGAGAAGACGCTGGTGAGCAGCAAGTGGTTCCGAGAGAACTCGGTGAGCTTCGAACGCCACTACACGGGATCACTCGCCTGCGTGCCGAGCCGACCCACGCTGTTCACGGGTCACTACCCCGACCTGCACGGCGTGACCCAGACCGACGGTCTGGGCAAGATGGCCAACGACTCCCGGATGCGCTGGCTCCCGCCGGGTCAGGTGCCGACGCTGGGCAACTGGTTCCAAGCCGCGGGGTACGACACGCACTACGACGGCAAGTGGCACATCAGCCACGCCGACCTGATGGAAGGCGGCAGGCCGCTGCCCACCAACACTGACGACGGCGAAGTCCTTGCGCACAACGTCCAGCGCTACCTCGACGCCGACCCGCTCGCGCCGTACGGGTTCTCCGGCTGGGTCGGACCCGAGCCGCACGGCGCCCGCCTGGCCGACAGCGGGTTGCGGCGTGACCCGCTGATCGCCGAGCGGGTGGTCGCCTGGCTGACCGACCGCTACGACCGGCGGCGCGCCGGCGAGGCGGCCGCCCTCAAGCCGTTCCTGCTGGTGGCGAGCTTCGTCAACCCGCACGACATCGTGCTGTTTCCCGCGTGGCGCGGCCGGCGCAACCCACTGGGACCCGGACCGCTCGACCCGCCAGACGTGCCCGCGGCGCCGACCGCGGACGAGGACCTGTCCACCAAGCCTTCGGCGCAGGCGGCGTACCGAGCGGCGTACCCGTCCGGGTACGGCCCGCCGGTGGCGATCGAGCGGATCTACCGCAACGGCGCGCAGGAGTACCGCAATCTCTACTACCGGCTGCATGCCGAGGTCGACCGGCCGCTGGAGCGGGTACGTCGTGCGATCGACGAGCAGGCGACCGCCGAGACGGTGCTCGTGCGGACGGCCGACCACGGTGACCTGCTCGGCGCGCACGGTGGTCTGCACCAGAAGTGGTTCAACCTCTATGACGAGGCGACCCGGATCCCGTTCTTCATCGCGCGGCTCGGCTCCGATCGCCCGACCGCTCCGCGCACCGTCAACACGCCCACCTCGCACGTCGACCTGGTGCCGACGTTGCTGGCCGCCGCCGGCATCGACGAGAACGCCGTCGCCAAGCGCCTGCGCAAGGACTTCACCGAGGTGCATCCGCTGCCCGGCCGCAACCTGATGCCGATCGTCGACGGCTCGGAGACGCCGGACGCGGCCAACCGCGCGGTGTACCTGCTCACCCGCGACAACATGCTCGAAGGCGACTCCGGGCTATCCGGGTTGGCCCGCAGGCTGGGCCGGTCGAACCCGCCGCCGCCGTTGCGGATCCAGGTCGCGGCACACACGGCCTCCAACTTCGAGGGCATCGTCACGCGGGTCGAGGCCGGCGAGGCGCAGCGCGGTGGTGGGCACCTGTGGAAGCTGGTCCGCACCTTCGACGACCCGGCAACCTGGACCTCGCCCGGGGTCGCGCACCTCGCCTCCAACGGCATCGGGGGTGCGCAGTACCGGCGTGAGCCGCTGCCCGACGAGTGGGAGCTCTACGACCTCGACGACGACCCGGTCGAGGCGGTCAACCGGGCCCGCGACGAGAAGTACCGTGCGGTGTTCGAGCATCTGCAGAGCCGCCTCAAGGAAGAACGGGCCGCCTGCGTCCCGGAACGCAACAACCCCTGGCCGTACGTCGAGCGCAAGGCGCAGCCGGCCGCCAAGCGGCCCCCGCGCCCGGCAAGGGCGGTGCGGGGACTCATCCGCGGCCTCGGGATGCACCCGGAGCTGAAGAACCCGCAGCGGTTCGACCTCCGCGGCCGTCGCGCGCTCGTCGTCGGCACGAACCACGGCGTACTCGACGTCGGGAAGGCGACCGGGGTGTTCGCCTCCGAGCTCACCGTCCCGTACTACGCGTTCCTCGATGCCGGGATGACCGTCGACGTCGCCAGCCCGAAGGGTGGCACGATCCCGATCGACCCGCTGTCGTTGAAGCCGGTGATCCGCTCCGCCGCGGACGACCGATTCCTGGCCGACGACACCCTGCGACGCAAGGTCAACGAGTCGCTGCCGATCGCGGACGTCAACATCGCCGACTACGACATCCTCTTCCTGGCCGGCGGCTGGGGCGCGGCGTTCGACTTCGCGACGTCGGACGAGCTCGCCGCCGCGGTCACCGCGGCGGCGGCGGCGGACCTGCTGATCGGTGGCGTCTGTCACGGCCCGCTCGGCCTGGTCAACGCATCGGCACCGGACGGGCGACCGTTCGTCGAGGGCCGCAGGATCAGTGCGGTCACCGACAAGCAGGTGCACGAGCTGGGGATCGGCTCGACGCCGTACCACCCGGAGACCGAGCTGCGGCGCAGGGGCGCCGAGTTCGAGTCCGAAGCCCGCTTCCGTGACCCCTTCGCCAACCACTGGGTCGTCGACGGAACCCTCGTGACCGGGCAGAACCAGAACGCCGGCCCCATGGTGGCGCAGGAGCTGATGCGGCAGGTGGCGGAACGGATGAAGCGAACCAGTGAGCAAACCGACGAGAAGGAAGCAGTCTGATGGTTGAGGTGCACGCGCCGCGCTACGGCACGATCAACATGCCGTACATCGCGACCTGGCCGAGCAAGCCGATGGACGAGCCGATGTGGGCGCTCAACCTGATGCACTACCGGACGAAGGCGGAGTACGCCGACGGCCGCGAGACCGATCTGACCGGTTGGGAGGCGGACAACCTCTACAGCCCGCTCGGGCCGCTCGCCGCCATCGGTGCGGAGCTCGTCATCGTCGCGATCGTGGTAGACCAGCCGGCGGGCAACGACTACAAGTGGGACCGGGTGGCGATCGTGCGCTACCCGAACCGGCAGGCGCTAGCGGACATGAACATGACGCCGGAGTTCCAGGAGGCGCACGTCCACAAGGACGCCGGAATGAAGTTCACGATCGTCGCGGCGACCTTCCCCCGCCCTGGAACGGTCGACCGGTCACTCGCCGACACCGAGACGACGCCCGATCAGCTCATGCTGCTGCAGGTGGTCGCGGACGCGGACGCACCCGAGGTGGAGATCCCGGGCGCGACGCGCATCGGCACCTTCGACTTCGAGGACAACGTGATCGGCGACGAGCGCAAGTGGGCGGAGGCCCGCTGGGACCTGCTTCCGGCGAGCACGACGGCGGAGGTGATCCGCGAAGCGACCGAAGCGGCGGCAACCGACAGCGACCGTTACGTAGTCACCCTCAAGCCCCAGCTAGGCGACTTCCTCCGCGCGGTAGCGCGCTCATAGCGACCCGCTCGTGATGACCGCGTGCGCCGTCATGGCGTCTCCCGCGTGGCCCGCGCTCGACGTACCTCCTTCTCCACCTCTTCGAAGAAGCCGATCGGCAACGCCCCGGAAAGCTTCAGCACGTTGCGGTCCTCGCCGTTGAAGCGGCCCGCGACGACGTAGCAGGCGGATACGTAATCGCGCAGCTTCTCGTCTGAGATCTCTCGCCACTCGGGTCGGTGCGGCTGCCTCGACACGACCGCACGCGGACCGTTGCCGAGAAGCCGGAACAGGAACGACGTGATCGAGCGCGCCCGGCGACGTAGTTCGGGTTCGGCGGCCCGGAACGCGAGGTAGTCGATCCGCGCCTCCTTCACGTCGACGTCGGGCGGCGGCCAGACCCGCTTGCGGCTCACACGTCGATTCTCGGACGCCCGGATCGGGTTGCCCAGACAGGTTCGTCCTGGGGATCGGGCACCCCGACCGCGTCGGTCAGGCTGAAGGGTTGCGGGCTTGCCGTCTTGGAAGTGCTTGGTGACAATGCGCGGGCCCGTACGTTCTATGAACACCGAGGCTGGACCTGCGTTGGTCAGCCAACGACAGCGCCGTGGCCGCCATATCCCACGCTGGTCCGCTACACCCGCGCCCTGGGTTGAGGCCGACACCCCGGTCGGTTCAGGCTCAAAACAGCCCGGCCCTGCGGATGCGCCCACCGCGACTAATGCACTTGCTGCCACACCCTGAGTTGCCCTGTGACGCGGCTCACGAGATAGACCCCTTGCGACAAACTCGCGCTCGGTAGCAAGTCCGTTCGGGTTGTGTAGACGTCGAACGTCCGGGAAGCCGTCGCAGGCCCACACAGGTGCTCCACCGCCCCACCCCGGTCGTCGTCGCTACTTGCCAGCACGACCCGATCCCGCCGCAAGAGGTGTGTCGGGAAGTGCGAGGCCCGCTCGGCGTACCGAAGCACGGTGCGGAACGCCGCGCCCTTGTCCTGCGGGCGGAGAACCTCCGGGCTGTTCGGGCAGATAGCGGCTGACGCTGCCTGCCGGCGATCCGACGCTGGCGGCGCCCCCGTGGATGTGCAGCCCGCCAGCCCCAAGAGCGAAGCGACAACAGACACCGCGGTTGTACGTCGCCTCATCCCCACCTCCAGATAGGACCCTAAGACTTCGAAGTAGCACACCAAGTCCCTCAGGTGAGCACGGTCCACCCGATCGCCGAACTTGCACAATCCAACCGAAATTCGCGCTGGAACGGTTGGAAAGTGCAAGGTCGCGGTGGGTTCGCGGATCAAGCCGCGACAGCGCTGAACCGAATCCGATCCTCGTCGACGCCCACTTCAACCTCGGTCAGGCCGACCGCGGCCAGCCTCGCTGGAAGACCGTCTGGATCGACCGGGAGGAATATGTCAATGAAGTTCTCGGCGAGCCGGAGTGTCGAGCCCATCTGTCTCGACGACATTGTCTCCAAGCTCGTGTCCCTCGAGCACCCAGGGAAGCAGCTTCTGCTCCACGTAGAACGCCCACTCGGGGCTCGCGCGCAACGCGAGGTGTCGGGCGTTCACGCGTAGATCGTCTCAGGCAAGGCCGATCTCGCCGAACAGAAATCGTGACTACCGCGCGCTTCTCCTTCGCGCGCGCGAGGCGGGTGAGGCTAGTTCGCGGCGATGAAGTCCGCGATTGCTGTTGCCAGCTCTTCACCCTTGTCTTCCTGCAGGAAGTGACCGGCCTGCTCGATCGTGCGGTGCGCCTGCCCCTTCGTGCCGGGCACCTTCTCGAGGAAGAGCCGGTCGCTGCCCTTCGTCACGGGGTCACTGTCGCTGAACAGCATGATCATCGGCTTCTCCCACTTCGAGAAGACCTCCCACGCCGCGCGGTTGGCCTGCGACGCCGGGTCGTCGGGCTCGATCGGCACGAGCGTCGGGAACACCCGGGCGCCGGCCTTGTACGTGTCGTCCGGGAACGGCGCGTTGTACGCCGCGAGCACGTCATCGGTCGGCTTGTTGACCACGGCGCTGCTGACGATGAACCCCACGTCGAAGTTCGGCGTCTCCTGGGAGAACCGCCGCCAGTTCATGAAGGCCTCGGTGATCCGAGCGTCACCGGTCGGCAGTCCGGTGTTGCCGATCGCCACCCGGTCGAACTTGTCCGGGTTCTCCGCGATCACCCGCAAGCCGACCAAGCCACCCCAGTCCTGGCCGAAGAACGTGATGCCCGACAGGTTGAGCTGGTCGAACAGCAGGCTGCGGATCCACTCGACGTGACGCGCGTACGTGTAGTCGGTGCGCTCGGTCGGCTTGTCCGACCGGCCGAAGCCGACGAGGTCGGGAGCGATGCAACGCAAGCCGCGCCCGACCAGGACCGGGATCATCTTGCGGTAGAGGAAGCACCACGACGGCTCGCCGTGCATGAGCAGTACGACGGCACCATCGCGCGGACCCTCATCGAGATAGTGCATCCGCAAGGTGCCGCCCTCGCCGTCGGGAACTTCGGCGTAATGCGGCTCGAAGTCGAAGTCGGGCAGACCCTCAAAGCATTCGTCGGGCGTGCGCAGTGCCTTCACCATGGTCCCCTCTCGATTCCTCGCCTACGTTGTCAGCCCGGTAGCAGCCGGTCTAGCGAACCCTTGATCGCCGCCTCCGTCTTCGCGGTCGTGAGCCTGTGATCGACCCGAAGCAGCTCCATCGACTCGAACGACGTCAGCACGTCGGCACCCGAGATCACGACTGCCGCGTCCGCGGCGTTCAGCATCGCCAGCTCGGGTGCGAACTGCTGCCGAACCTGGTCGCGCAGGAACTCGCGTCGCCGGGTCAGCGCGGTCGAGATCACCTTCTGGAAGGGAGCGCGAATGAGCGCCGCGCGCATGACCGGAGCAACCCGCTCGTACAGGGCGACTCGCTGCGAGACCAGCGCGTCGATCCGGTCGGCTCGCGGGCCCTCGCCGATCCCGGGAAGCTCGAACAGGTGGCCGACCGAGTCCAGGTGACGCTGGATCGCGATCCGGCCCATCTCGTCCAGGTCGTCGAAGTAGCGGAACACCGACCGCAGGGAGACACCCGATCGTTCGGCGACTACCGCGACCGACGGGTTGAGGTCGCCCTCCCGGAACAGGTCGAGCAGGGCATCGACCACGGCCTCGCGGTTACGCCCGCGGCGCGCCCGACGGCCGTCGAGCTCCGACGATGTCGCGGTCACAACGCTCCCCTGCGCCGATGTGTATTGACACTATACATGACAGTTTCTTACGGTTACCCCATGAGCGGCACCTGGCCCACGGAAGCGCAGCTCACGGCCTTCCTCGCTGCGCCCCAGGACAAGCCGGTCGTGATGATGAACATGCTTCGCCTCAAGTCCGACCCTGGCGACCTGCCCGCCGGAGAGACGATGCGAGACGTGATGATGCGCTATGCCCAGCCGATGCGCGAGTACGTCGAGGCGCACGGGGGCGAGTTCATCTTCGCCGGCGACGTGGTCTCGCAGCTGATCGGCGAGGGCGGCGAGGACTTCGCCTTCGTATCGATCATGCGCTATCCCTCGCGTCGCGCGTTCCTCGAACTGGCCGGCGATCCCGAGATCGCGCAGACGATCGGCAAGCATCGCGACGCGGCGCTCGACAGCCAATGGCTGCTCGTCATGACGGAGGCACAGTGACATCGGTGACGGACATACCCAAGGCGTTCACCCCGCCGGGTGGCTGGAGCGGTGAGATGCCTGCCCCGATCCTCGCCGGCTGCACCGAACCGCTCGCGCAGGGCGCGCCCGACCTGCGGGGGATGTGGCGTGCTGTCACGGTGACCGACGACGCGGGCGCACCGCTGCCCGACGACCATCCGATCCGCAGCCATGTGGAGCGGATCGAGCAGGCCGGCAACCGGGTCGTCGTCACCTCCGCCGGGATCATCCACGACATGTACGTCGACGGCACGTACGACAACGGGGTGAACGATGTGATGGCGTCGGACTTCACGACGCCGATCCGGGTGGCCGCGACGTTCGAGGACGGCGTACTCGTGCTGCGGCCGGACGGCCTGCCCGGCGTCGAGATCCGCCGCTGGCTCGAGGCCGGCAACCTCCGGTGGCGCTACCACACGCTGTTCACCGCAACCCTCGAACGCACCGACTAGCCCTCGCCGAACTTGCACAATCCGACCGTTTTTCCGCTGAAAACGGTCGGATATCGCAAGTTCGCGGGATCGGGCGTCAACTTGGGGTTGACGCCGAGTGGCGCGTCAACTTATGGTTGACGCATGTCCGATCTACCGGTCCGACTCGACGACCTGATCGACCACGTCCTCGCCCAGCATCCCGACGGCGACGCCCTCCGGCATCTCGAAGACGCCGTCGCGACCTCGACCCAGGTCGGCGAGATCGCCGACCACCTGGTCGGTCACTTCGTCGACCAGGCGCGCAAGTCGGGCGCATCGTGGACCGAGATCGGCGCGCACATGGGCGTCACGAAGCAGGCCGCGCAGAAGCGGTTCGTGCCGAAGGACGCGGAGGACCCCGACTTCCCCGACCGTGGCCCGCTCTCGCGATTCACGATCAGGGCCCGCAACGCGGTCCAGGTCGGCAAGCAGCATGCCGCGGTCCTCGGCCACGGCCAGGTGACCAACGTCCACCTCCTGCTCGGCCTGCTCACTGAGCCACAAGGACTCGCCGCGCTGGCGATCGAGGCTGGCACCGGGCTCGAGCTCGATGTCGTGCGTGACCGGATCCTCGCCACCCAGAAGCGCGCCCCGCGCAAGGCGCGTAGCGCCGTACGGTTCAGCGGCGACGCGAAGAAGACACTCGAGCTCGCCCTGCGCCAGGCGCTGCGCATGGGCCACAACTACATCGGCACGGAGCACCTGCTGCTCGGCATCATGCAGCAGGACAAGGATCCCGCCGCCACTCTGCTCGGCGAGCTCAAGATGACGTACGACGAGACCTGCAAGTGGCTGGAGGACGAGCTCGACAAGCTCCTCGCCGCAAAGCAGGCAGCGCTCGACAACTAGGCAAGTAGCGCCGCGACGATGCCCGTCAGCATCGGGTTGAGCACCTCGTCGACTGCGTCGGGTTCGCGGTCGGCGGCCAGATAGCCGGCCAGCTCGAGCATCACGAAGCCGTGCACGGCGCTCCACAGCTGGCCGGCCACCGCCTCGGGGTCACCCGGCTTGAAGAGCCCCGCATCCATGCATCGACGCGTCGCGGCGACGAGCATGTCGAAGGTGTAGCGCCCCTCGTCCAGCTCGTCGTCGTGCAGCCGGTACCCACCGAGCGACGCGGTGCCGAACATGACGGCGTACAGATGCGGGTTCTCCAGCGCGTTGGCGCGGTACGCCTCGCCGAGCGCCGCGAGATAGTCGAGCGGATTGTCGCTGTCCGGCACCGCCGCCATATGGTCGGCGAGGCGCGCGAAGCCCTCCCGTACGACGGCCCGCACCAGCTCGGGCAGGCCGCCGAAGTGGGTGTAGACCGCCATCGTCGAGACGCCGACCTCTGCGGCCAGCCTGCGGGTGGACAGCCCCGACGGCCCTTCGTCGGCGAGCAGCTGCGCGGCCGCCTCGATCAAGCGCTGCTTGATCTCCGGCTCAGGTGTGCGCGGGCTCACAGTTCTCCTTGGGCACTGGGTGTTGCCATGGTTGCATAACAACGTTATACATGACCATAACGACGTTATGGAGGCGGTCATGCCGAGCAACCAGTACCTGCAGGACAACTTCGGGCCGGTCCAAGAGGAGACCACCACCTTCGAGCTCGAGGTCACCGGATCGCTGCCCGCGCACCTCGACGGCCGGTACCTGCGGATCGGTCCGAACCCGATCCACAAGGCCGACCCGGCGACGTACCACTGGTTCCTCGGCGACGGGATGGTGCACGGGCTGCGGCTGCGCAACGGCGAGGCACAGTGGTACCGCAACCGCTACGTCCGCTCCGCCGACGTCGCCGAGGCGCTCGGCGAGGAACGGCCGCCCGGCCCGATGCACGCTGACTTCGACTTCTCCCCCAACACCAACGTCATCGGCCAGGCCGGCCGCACGTTCGCGATCGTCGAAGGTGGCTCGCTGCCCTACGAGCTGACCGACGACCTCGACACCGTCGGCGCCTGTGACTTCGACGGCACGTTGCCCGGCGGGTACACGGCCCACCCGCATCGCGACCCGGCCACCGGCGAGCTGCACGCGGTCTCCTACTACTGGGGATGGGGCGAGAGGGTTCAGTACTCCGTCCTCGGCAACGACGGCCGGATCAGCAAGACGCTGGACATCGCGACGCACGGCGCGCCGATGATGCACGACTTCTCCCTTACCGAGCGGAATGTCGTGATCTACGACCTGCCGGTCGGCTTCGACCTCGACACCGCGATGTTGGGCGAGACGGCGCGATACGCCGCGAACCGATTCCCCTACCGGTGGGACCCGAAGTACCCGGCGCGGGTCGGGATCTTCTCCCGGGAGGGTGACGGGTCGGACATCCGCTGGTACGACGTCGATCCCTGCTACGTCTTCCACCCGCTCAATGCGTACGAGGACGGTGACGACTTCGTGCTCGACGTCGTGCGTCACCCGAAGATGTTCGATGCAAACCGCCTCGGACCCGACGAAGGGCCGCCGACGCTCGACCGGTGGACCATCGACACGCGGGCCGGCAAGGTGCTCGAGGCGCGGGTCGACGACCGGCCGCAGGAGTTCCCGCGCATCGACGAGCGCCTGACCGGTCACCGCCACCGCTACGGCTACGCCGCAACCGTCGGCCCGGCGGGCTTCGACGGCGCGGTGCTCAAGCACGACCTCGTCAAGGGATCGACCGCGACCCGCGACTTCGGCGCCGGCCGGCAGGTCAGCGAGTTCGTCTTCGTGCCGTCCGAGCGCGGCACCGCCGAAGATGACGGCGTGGTGATGGGCTTCGTCTACGACCGGGTGAACGATCGCAGCGACCTTGTGCTGCTCGACGCGAGCACGCTCGAGGACGTCGCGACCGTGCACCTTCCGGTGCGGGTGCCGCAGGGCTTCCACGGCTACTGGGTGCCGACCGCCTGAGTTGTCAGGACCTGAG
>CAZEAM010000125.1:0-2509 GCA_964510285.1 uncultured Frankiaceae bacterium
TCGGCGTACTCCTCGTTCCGCTCGATGAACCGCCGCACGAACGGGCATTCCGGTTCGACCCGAAGGCCCGCCGCTCTGGTCTGATCGAGCGCCGCGCCGACCAGGCGCCCGCCGAGGCCGCGGCCCTCGAACTTCGAATCGATCTCGGTGTGGGTGAAGATCCGTACGCCGTCCCGGTCGTGGAAGCGCACGTGCCCGCTGGCAACCCCGTCGACCGAGATCTCGAAGCGGTCCGCCTTCGCGTTCAATGCGACCTCGACTTGCTCGCTGGTCATCTCGCCACCTCCTTCTGCTCAACTCCGCCGGTCGGGTTGCGGATTCCGATCGCACCAGTGATACCCGCCACGACGAGGCACACGACGCACGCGACGACAGCTTGGTGAAAGGCGCGGACCGAAGTCTCGGTGCGACCGAAGCTGTCCCCGACAAGGGTGCGCGCGACGATCACGCCGACCACCCCAATGCCTACCAGACCGGCGACCCGCGCCACCGCGTTGTTGATCGCCGAGGCGATCCCGGCGTCGCTTTCGTCGGCGTCGGCGAGGACGGTGGTGGTCAGCGGCGCGACGGTGATCGCCAGACCGAGGCCGAACACGACGAGGGCGGGAAACACGACGCCGAGGTACGACGTGTGCAACCCGGCGCGAAGCAGCCAGAGCACGCCTGCCGCAGCGACGAGTGGCCCTCCGGACATGAACAGCCGTGGACCGACGCGGGTGGCGAGCAGCCCGAACCGGCTGGAGAGCAGGAACATCACGACGGTTACCGGGAGCGTGGTGAGGCCGCTGCGCAACGCCGTGTACCCGGCGACCTGCTGCAGGAAGATCACCAGGAAGAACAGCAGGATAGACAGCCCGCCGTACATGACAAGGGTCTCGAGGTTGGCCGCGGTGAAGTTGCGGGAGGCGAACAGCTCGAGCTTGACCATCGGCTGCGCGATGCGCCGTTCGTAGGCCACGAAAGCGGCGAACAGCGCAGTGCCCCCGGCCAGGAGCCCGGCGATGAACGGGCTGCCCCATCCGCGGTTCGGCTGCTCGATCAGCGCCGCCATCACGCCGCCCAGCCCGAGCGCGCACAGGGCGGCGCCGGTGAGGTCCAGCTTCCGGTCCGCGACCGGTGCCACGTGGGCGACCGCGAGCACGACCAGCGTCGTCGTCGCCACGACGAGCGGGACGTTGATCGCGAACACCCAGCGCCACGACGACGCGTCGACGATCCAACCGCCGAGCAGCGGACCGGCCACCGCGCTGATTCCGGTCCATGCCGTCCATGCGCCGATCGCGGCGCCGCGACGATCGACCGGAAACGCCGCGACGATGATCGCGAGAGAGCTCGGGGTGACCATCGCCCCGGCGATCCCTTGCAGCGCGCGTGCCGCGATGAGGACGCCGATGTCCGGCGCGACCGCGCAGCCGAGTGAGCACACTCCGAAGGCGATGACGCCGAGACCGAACACCTTGCGCTCGCCGTAGATGTCGCCGAGTGACCCACCGATCAGGATGAACGAGCCGAGCAGGAGCAGGTAGGCGTTGACCACCCATTGCTGCGCGGCCAGCCCGCCGCCGAGGTCACGTTCGACCGCAGGCAGCGCGACGTTGACGATCGATCCGTCGAGCATGACGACGCTGGTGCCCACGATCGCCGCGATGAGCGTGAGGCGCTGGGTCCGGGTCATCTCTGCAAGAGTGTTCACCATGAGCGGTCCGGTCGAAGCGACCGAGGCGCCGGTGCAGCCCGACTGTGGGGTTGCGGGGCCTCCCACCGTGGACGTGTCCGAGGCGCGCGCGACCCAGGTCGGCGGCAGCCCGGTGCGCCGCGCGCTGCCGCAACGGACCCGCCGTACCGTCGGGCCCTGGTGTCTGGCCGATCACTTCGGGCCGTTGGACGTCAGCCGCGAGCAGGCCTTCGAGATCGGACCCCATCCGCACATGGGGCTGGCGACGGCGACCTGGCTGCACGCCGGGCGGCTCGTGCACCGCGACAGCCTGGGTAGCGAGCAGCCGCTGCGACCCGGTGAGCTCAACCTGATGACCTCCGGTTTCGGCATCAGCCACAGCGAACAGTCCGCTGGCGAGTACGCCGGTCGGGTCGAGGGCTTCCAGCTGTGGCTCGCGCTGCCGGACGCCACCCGCAACGGCGGCTCGCGTTTCGCGCATCACGGCGACCTGCCGGTCCTCGACCTCGACGGCGCGGAAGCGACCGTCTTGGTGGGCGCCTTCGGCACCGCGACCAGCCCGGCGGTCGTCGACTGGCCGACCGCGGGCGCGGACATTGCGATGGATGTCGGTGACGCCGATCTGCCGCTCGACCCGTCCTGGGAGTACGCGATCGTCGTCGCGTCGGGTGCAGTTGCGATCGGTGATGTCGTCCTGTCACCCGGCGCGCTGGGTTACCTCGGTGCGGGCCGCGACGAGGTTCGGGTGTCGGCGAACGAACCGTGCCGGCTGATGCTGCTGGGTGGGCAACCGTTCGAGAGTCGCATCGTCATGTGGTGGAACTTCGTGGCGCG
>CAZEAM010000126.1:0-27558 GCA_964510285.1 uncultured Frankiaceae bacterium
CCTCGAGCGGATCTCGAGCATGGTCGAGGAGACCACCACCGCGGCCAAGGAGATCTCCATCGCCACCCAGCAGCAGCGCAGCGCGTCCGACCAGGTGGTCGCCGCGATGACCCAGGTCTCCGATGTCTCCCGCCAGTACGCACAGGGATCCAAGCAGTCCGCGGCCGCCGCCGCCGAGCTGAACAACCTCGCGGCCGACCTGCGCGCCAGCATCGCCCAGTTCAAGGTCTCGTAGGCCGGTCCTACTCTTTAGCGATGGCGGCAATAGATCTGCAAGCGCTGGCCTCCGGCACCAAGGACGCGATCAAAGCCACCTGGATCAGGTCCGTGGGCGCCGACTCGCTGCCCGGTGTCCAGTTCACCGAGCCGGCCGGAGACCCCGGACTGTTCGGGCCGGGCAGCTCGATCTGGTACGTCCACTCCGATGTGGCCACCCTCGTGGGTGGCCTGTCCGGATTGCTGCTCGGGGCGTTGCATCAGCCGACCATGCACGGCACCAACCAGCACTCGTCGTACACCGACGATCCGCTCGCCCGCCTCGGCCGTACCGCATCGTTCGTCAACGCGATGACGTGGGCAGCGATGCCGGTCGTGGAGAAGACCTGCGACACGGTCCGCAAGATGCACAAGCGCGTCGTCGGCACGATGCCGGACGGGCGGCCGTACTCGGCGAACGCCGCAGAGCAGCTGGTCTGGACGGCGGTGACCCAGTCGCACAGCATCATGCGCGCGCACCTGCGCTACCACCCGAAGCCGCTGTCCGGCGCGCGGATCGACGAGTACTACGCGCAGTACGCGCAGTTCGCGATCCAGCTCGGCGCCGACATCCCGGTCCCGTCCAGCCGCACCGAGGTCGACGACTACTTCAACGAGATGCGCCCGCTGCTGACCTTCGCCGAGGAGACCGCCGAGCTCGTCGACTACTTCCGCAAGCCAATCGGTCCGGACCCGGTCGCCAAGGCGTCGAGCGTGATCATCATGCGCGCCGCGCTGGACACCATGCCGAGCTGGGCGCAGCGGCTTTACGGCATCCGCGGCGCCAGCAAGGTGTCAGCGCTGCCGAAGCGGATCGACACCATCGCCACCCGCAACGCCGCCAAGGTTGTCCTCGGCATCCTGCGATGGGGGATCGAGGAGCCGGTGATCCAGATCGAAGCGCGCAACCGCGCCGAGGCCTCAGTAGGTGTAGCCGCCTCCGCCTGAGGGTGCAGCCGGCTTCTTGTTCTTGCCCTTGGCGTTGATCAGGTACCAGTAGCCGCCGAACGTGTGCACCCCTTCACCGTTCGTCTGACCCGCCGCGCCGTCCTGGGCGTAGTAGTAGAGCGGCTTGCCGCGGTAGGTGACCTGATGCTGGGCGGTCTGCCCGAGCTTGTGCGCATTGACCCCCTTGCCGGCCCGCGGCTTGCCGTGGGTCATGAGCGGCGGCCAGAACGACCGGCACAGCGAGTTGCAGTGCGAGACGTTCTTGCCATCAGCCGTGAGGACGTACAGCGACCTCCCGTTCGGCCCGACCAGCACCTTGCCGTACGACGTGTTGCGCAGCTTGACCAGCGTGCCGGACTTGGCCGCAGGCTGGTTGGTGACGGCGTTTGCGACCTCAGCCGAGGTCAGGCCGGCCAGCCCGACGACCAGTACGGCCACCATTCCCACACGGAGTCTGTTCGCCATAACTACCCTGACGGACGTCGGCTGCGGTTGGTTCAAAGGCGGAGGTTGCGGATCTCTTGATCGAAGCCCGCGGCCTGACCAAGCGGTACGGCGACACGCTGGCGGTGGACGACCTGTCGTTCACGGTGCAGCCGGGAGTGGTGACCGGGTTCCTGGGCCCGAACGGGGCCGGGAAGTCGACAACCATGCGCATGGTGCTCGGCCTCGACGCGCTGACGTCCGGCAGCGTCACGGTGAACGGCAAGCCGTACGCCGCGCACCGCCGCCCGCTGACGGAGGTCGGGGCGCTGCTCGAGGCCCGGGCGCTGCATGGTGGGCGCAGCGCCTACCACCACCTGGTGTGGGTGGCGCAGACCAACGGGATCCCGCTGCGCCGGGTCGGCGAGGTGCTCGAGCTGGTCGGGCTGACCGAGGTCGCCCGGAAGCGTTCCGGCGGCTTCTCGCTCGGCATGGGGCAGCGGTTGGGCATCGCGACGGCCCTGCTGGGCGACCCGCAGGTGCTGTTGCTGGACGAGCCGGTCAACGGGCTGGACCCCGAAGGCATCCTGTGGGTGCGCAACCTGCTCAAGCACTTCGCGTCGGTCGGCAAGACGATCTTCGTCTCGAGCCACCTGATGAGCGAGATGTCGATGACCGCCGACCGGCTGATCGTGATCGGTCGCGGCCGGCTGATCGCGGACGCCGCGACCGACGAGCTGATCAAGCAGTCCAGCGCCAGCCGCGTGCGGGTCCGCACGCCGCAGCCGGACGAGCTGCTCGCCGCGCTCGCCAACGCAGGCGTGAGCGCCGAGGTCGGCGACGACGGCGCTCTGGCCGTCGCGGGCACCACCACCGATCAGGTCGGCGAGATCGCCGCCGCCAACCGGGTCGTCCTGCACGAGCTGTCGCTGCACCGCGCGAGCCTCGAGGCTGCCTTCATCGAGCTCACCGAGGAAGCCGTCGACTTCCGCGCCGACATCGAGGCCGGTCAGGAGCACGAACGGTGATCGACTGGGAGCTGTTCCGGTTCGCCCTTCTCGCCGAGTGGACGAAGATCCGGTCGGTCCGCTCGACGTACTGGACGATCCTCGTCGCGATCGCGCTCGGCGTCGGCCTGTCGGCTGCAATCGCGGCCGGATCCGGCTCCAGCTACGACGAGCTGAACCTGCACGACCAGGTGATCTTCGACCCGACCGCGCTGAGCCTCGCCGGGCTGTTCTTCGCCCAGCTCGCGCTCGGCGTGTTCGCGATCGTCACGATGAGCGCGGAGTACAGCAGCGGGACGATCCGCACCACGTTCTCGGCCATCCCGCACCGCGGGGTCGTGCTCGCGGCGAAGGCGGTCGCGACCGGCGGGATCGCGCTCGTGGTCGGGTGCGCGACTGCGTTCGGCGCGTTCTTTCTCGGCCAGCTGATCTTCAGCCACTACCACCTGAGCTCGTCGATCGGCTCCCCCGGCGCGTTGCGCGCGGTGTTCGGCGGCGGTCTCTACATCGCCGGCCTGGTGCTGCTCGCGCTCGGCCTCGCCGCGATCATCCGGCACACCGCAGGTGCGATCACCGCCCTGGTGGCGATCGTTTTCATCGTGCCGTTCGTGTCGCAGCTGCTCCCGGAGTCGCTGCAGCACAACGTCGCCCGCTACCTCCCGGCCAACGCCGGCGGCTCGATCACCACCGTGGTACACACCCCGGAGATGCTCGGGCCGTGGACCGGCTACGCGGTCTTCCTCGCGTGGACCGCGCTGATCCTGGGTGTCGGGTGGTTCGTGCTGCGGACCCGGGACGTCTAGCCCGCGGCGCAGCCGAGGTGCCTCAGCTGATCCGGCGCAGGTGCTCGCGCTGCGAGCAGGCCGGCCACGGCCCCCAGCCGGCGTGCTTGTAGAGCACGTACGCGGCGTGGTCCTGCAGGGCCGGGGCGGCCAGGTCGGGCCGGCCGCTCATCCCGAGGTTGTGCCAGGTCTGCAACGCGAACTGGTACGCCCCGTAGTAGCCGTTCCCGGTGTTGTCCCGGTAGTTGTTGCCGGACTCGCAGACCCGCAGCCGGTAGAACTCGCGCCGCAGGGCCGCCGACATGTCGTCGTGCGGTGCCGCGGAGTGGGCGCGAGCGCTGTGGCGGTGCTGCGCCTGCACCGGGTGCACCCGGTGGCGACCCCCGCCCGGGTTGATCGCCGCGGCCGGCCCGGCACCGGCGAACAGCGCGGCGACCACGCCGGCGGCGATCAGGCTCGACCCGCTCACCCGGTGGGAGGGCAGGGCGCGACGGAGACGATGCGTCCTGGTCGGTCGGTGGAACGTACCGGCCTGCACGAGACCCTTTTTCTCGGACGCCTGCGAAGTTAGCTGTCGGGTTCGGACGCGAGTGTCGCCCGGGCGCTTTCACGCCTTCACCCCAAGGGCACCAGGTGCAGTGCCCGATGGAACTGGGTCCTCCGCTCCCGCCGTACCGATCCGGTCAGGCTGCTGCGTCTCGGCTGGCGGGACTCGGCGCCCGAAACGCACAAATCGTCCGTTTTGTGACGATCCACAAAGGACTCTACCGGTTCTGGCACGGGCGATGCCACCTCCCCCGGCCCGGAGTGTTGATCCGCACCCTTGTGACAGGTCCCATGAACCTCACCCGCACGCCACGCCTAGAGTCCCGCCCATGACTGCCGCCACAGGGGCCCCGATCGCCCGCTCTGCCGCCGGTGCGCTCGCCCGCAAGGCCCACCGCACCCTCGAACCTCTGCACACGTGCTGCTACTTCGCCGCTGAGATGACCGACGCGTACGCCGCCGCGGGCGCGAAGGGGACGATGCGCGCCTACTTCGCGGTCCGGTCCGCACCGATGGGGATCGTGCCGCTGGAGGTGGTGGTGGCGACCTTCTTCAACTTCGCCCCCCACCTGGTCGCCCGGGCGATCCCCTCGGTGTGGGAGTCGACCACGCCTGCCGCCATGATCGCCGCCCGCTACGACGGGGTCGACGCGGCGTATCGCCGGATCCTCGGAGAGCAGGTCGTCGGCTCCGCCGAGATGGCCGAGGCAGCCGCGCTGGCCCGCGAGGCGACCACCGCGCTCTCGCCGCTGGGGCGGCCGCTTTTTGCCGGGCATGCGGCGCTGCCGTGGCCCGAGCCGCCCCATCTCCAGCTGTTTCACGCCCAGACCTTGCTGCGAGAGCACCGCGGCGATGCCCACGTCGCAGCGCTCATGCTGGCGAACCTCGACGCCATCGGCGCGCTCGTCACGCACGTCGCGAGCGACGTCGGGGTGTCCGAAGCGATGATCCGGGCGACTCGCGGCTGGACCGACGAGGAGTGGGACGCCGGCAAGGCCCGGGTGGTCGAGCGCGGTCTCGTGTCGGGTGACGCGCTCACCGAGGCGGGCGTCGCGGTCCGCGACCTGGTCGAGTGGCAGACCGACGAAGCGTCAACCGCGCCGTACGAGCATCTGGGTGAGGAGCGGGTCCAGCGCCTCCGCGACCTCGCGCGACCCTGGTCGAGGGCGATCACGACCGACCTCTTCGGAGGCACGCGGTGACGGCCGACCTGGCGGGCAAGGTGGCGTGGATCACCGGTGGCGCGCAAGGGTTCGGCGCCGCGGTCGCGCGTCGACTCGCGTCGCACGGCGTGGCGGTCGTCGTGTCGGACGTCAAGCGGGAAGCCGGCGAGGCAACCGCTGCCGAGGTGGGCGGCGCCTTCGTCGAGTGCGACGTCACCAGCTTCGAGGCCTGCCAGGCCGCCGTCGCCCAGGTGATGCAACGCCACGGCCGGCTCGACATCGCCTTCCTCAACGCCGGGATCACCACCGGATGCGGCGTGGCCGACGACTTCGACCCCGCGCGCTACCGGCGGGCGATGGGGGTCAACATCGACGGCGTCGTGTACGGCGCGCACGCCGCGTTCGCGGCGCTGCGGGCGGACGGCGGCGGCGACCTGATCGCGACCGCCAGCCTCGCCGGCCTGACCGGGACGGCGTTCGACCCGATCTACGGCGCGAACAAGCACGCCGTCGTCGGGCTGGTGCGCGCGATCGGCGACGACTGGCCGAGCCACGGGATCCGGGTCAACGCGATCTGCCCTGGCTTCGCCGACACCGAGATCGTCAACGACATCCGGCCGATGCTCGACCAGATGGGCATCCCGCTGATCAAGGTCGAGGCGGTCGTCGACGCGTTCATGGCGGCGCTGTCCTCCGGCCGCTCCGCCGAGTGCTGGTACATCCAGCCGGGACGAGAGCCCGAGCCGTTCCGGTTCCGCGGCATCCCGGGCCCGCGCATCCAGGAATAGTTGCGGTCGCAACTATGTTGAACGGTCAGCACCCTCACCCCCCGAGGAGACCGAGATGCCTGCCGTGACCGTGTCCGACCCGACCACCCTCGACCGGGTTCCGGTCGTTGACCCGACCCTTGCCAGGCCGCGGCCCGTGAAGAGCGTGACCACCGCGCCGAGCGGCTTCGAGGGCGAGGGCTTCCCGGTCCGGCGGGCGTTCGCCGGCGTCGACCTCGCCGACCTCGACCCCTTCGTGCACATGGACCAGATGGGCGAGGTGGAGTACGCGCCCGGCGAGCCCAAGGGCACGCCATGGCACCCGCACCGCGGGTTCGAGACCGTCACCTACATCATCGACGGCACGTTCGAGCACGCCGACTCCACTGGCGGCGGTGGCGTGATCACCAACGGCGACACCCAGTGGATGACCGCGGGTGGCGGGATCCTGCACATCGAGAAACCGCCGGAGGCGCTGGTCGCCAGCGGCGGGCTGTTCCATGGGATCCAGCTGTGGGTCAACCTGCCGCGGGCGCAGAAGCTGGTCGCCCCGCGCTACCAGGACCTGCGGGCCGGCGGGGTGGCGCTGCTGGCCTCGCCCGACGCGGGCGCGCTGGTCCGGGTGATCGCCGGCGAGGTGGCCGGCCACCACGGCCCCGGCTCGACGTACACGCCGATGACGATGGTGCACGCGACGGTCTCCCCCGGCGCGACGCTCACCCTGCCGTGGCGCGCGGACTTCAACGCCCTCGGCTACGTGCTGTCCGGGCGCGGGAGCGCCGGCCCGCAGGCGACCTCGGTCCGCACCGGTCAGCTCGCGGTGTTCGGGCCCGGCGCGGCGCTCACGGTGTCCGCCGACGCCGAGCAGGAGGCCCGGCACGGTGCGGGTCTCGACGTCCTGCTGCTCGGCGGCGCGCCGATCCGCGAACCGGTCGCGTGGATGGGGCCCTTTGTGATGAACACCAAGGCCGAGGTGTTGCAGGCGTTCGAAGACTTCCAGCAGGGACGGCTCGGCACGATCCCGGCGGTGCATGCCGGCCGCTGACCGTCAGGTCGCGCACAATGGCCGGTGATGCGCAGGGGGGCGTGGGCGGTCGCGGTGCTTGCCGTCGCGATGCCGCTCGCCGTCATCCCGGCGCGGACCCCGCCCGCCCACGCCGCCGGATCGCGGCCATGGCTGAACAGCCGGGCCAGCGCCGTCACTCGCGCACATCAGCTGCTGCGCGCAATGTCGGTGGACCAGAAGCTCCAGCTGATCGCCGGGCAACCGCTACCCGCCGGCTCGACCGGCTTCGTCGGCTACATCCCCGGAGTCCCGTCCCTGGGGCTGCCGACGCTGTACCTGGCGGACGGGCCGGTCGGCGTGGCCAACGGGTCGACCGGGGTGACCGCGCTGCCTTCGGGCATCAGCCAGGCGGCGACGTTCGACCGCTCGCTGGTAGAGCGGATCGGTCGCATCGCAGGCGCCGAGCAACGGGACAAGGGACACGACATCGCGCTGGGGCCGGACGTCGACGTGCTGCGGATCCCGTATGCCGGCCGGGCGTTCGAGTCCTTCGGTGAGGACCCGTACCTCAGCGCGCAGCTCGGTGCCGCGGCCATCCGGGGCGTGCAGAGCCAGGGGGTCATCGCGGTCGCCAAGCACTTCGTCGCGAACACCCAGGAGACCGCGCGCCATTCGCTCAACGCCGTGATCTCCCCGCGCACCGAGAGCGAGATCTACGAGCCGCCGTTCAAGGCTGCCGTCAAGGCGGGCGTCGCAGCCGTGATGTGCTCCTACAACCGGATCAACGGCCGGTACTCCTGCGAGGACGCCGGCTCCCTCGGCAAGACCCTCGAACGGGCGTGGCGGTTCCGCGGCTTCGTGGTCAGCGACTGGGGTGCGACGCACAGCACAACCCGCGCGGCGTCCGCCGGCCTCGACATGCAGATGCCCGGCGGGCCGCCGGAGACGACGTACTTCGGCACCGCCATGCACCGGGCGCTCGCCACCGGCGCCGTACCGATGTCCGTCGTCGACGAGATGGCCCAGCGCATCCTCTGGGCGATGTTCTCGGTCGGCCTGTTCGACGGTGACCGGCCCGACCCGGCCGGGGCCGCCGCCACCGAGGTCAGCACACCCGAACACCGGGCGCTGGCTACCGAGGCAGCCGAAGAAGGCGCCGTGCTGCTGAAGAACAGTCACACCCTGCTTCCGCTGTCCGCGGACTCGGTGCATTCGATCGCGGTCATCGGCGATGCCGCCGGCGAGAACGCAATCTACGGCGGCGGCGGCTCCTCGTCCGTGATCCCGACACGGCCGGTGACGCCGATCGCCGGAATCACCCGGCGCGCAGCCGCGGCCGGCGTGCGCGTGACCACGGCGCAGGGCTACAGCAACTACCGGGCCCTCGAGCAGCTCCCGCCGGAGCCGTTCACCCCGAGCGCGGGTGGCGGGCACGGGTGGACGGCGACCTACTACCCCACGAACCACTTCACCGGTCCGCCGTTGGGCGTCGAGAACGTGACCAGCCTCGACGTCACGACCCCTCCGGCGGCGGTTGCCGGCGCCCGGACCTGGTCGGTCAGCTACACCGCGACCCTGACCTCGCCGGTCGACGTCACCGACGAGTTCGCGCTCACCGCCGGGCACCGGGCGACGCTCTACGCCAACGGCCGGCAGGTGGCCCGGTTCGACCCGCGCAGCGGGTCCCCCGCGATCGGGCTGGTCGGGCTCAAGGGCGGGCTGCCCGCCACTGTCGAGCTCGACGTCGTCGGTGGCCGCACGAGCTCGCCCGTCGTCGATCTCACCTGGACCAGAAGCGAAGGCGGGCGCTGGGCTGCCGCGGCGGCGGTCGCCGGATCGGCCGACGTGGCGGTGGTGTTCGCGAGCAGCTATTCCGCCGAAGGACGCGACCTGACCAGCCTGGGGCTGCCGGCCGACGAGGACCGGCTCATCGAGGCGGTCGCGCGCGCTAACCCCCGAACCGTCGTGGTGCTCAACACGAGCTCCGCGGTGCTCATGCCGTGGATCGACCAGGTGGGCGCCGTGCTCGAGATGTGGTACCCGGGCCAGCAGTACGGCGACGCCGTCGCTGCGCTGCTGTTCGGCGACGCGAGCCCGTCGGGCCATACCCCGGTGACGTTCCCGACCAGCAACCACCAGGGCGTCGCGGGCCCGGCGACCGTCCTCAACCCGCGCCGCAACTACCCCGGGCACGACGGCACCGTTGCATACAGCGAGGGGCTCGACGTCGGCTACCGGTACTTCGACGCCCACCACGAACGCCCGCTTTTCCCGTTCGGGTACGGCCTGGCCTACACGTCGTTCCGGCTCGGACCCGCCCGGATCTCCGCGCAGTCACCCCGTGGCGACCGGGTGCGGATCAGTGTCGAGGTCAGCAACACCGGTCCACGCGTCGGGACGACCGTCGTCCAGCTCTACCTCAGTGACCCGCCCGGCGCGCAGGAGCCGCCCTACCAGCTCAAGCGGTTCCGGCGGGTCACCCTCGCATCGGGCGAGCACCGGGCCGTGACCTTCACCGTCGACCGGCGAGACATGTCCTACTTCCGGACGTCGTCCGGCCGCTGGACGCCGGCCAAGGGCACCTACACCGCGACCATCGGCGGCAACGAACGCGACCACGCAACCAGGGTCACCTGGCGCTATCGATAGCTAGGAAACCTCGCTCAGCAGGCCGGTCGCCACGTCGAAGACGAAGCCCCTGATGTCGTGGGTGCCTTTCAGGTACGGCGACGAGCGCAGCGCGGCGACCGACCGGGCGACGTCCGCCTCGACGTCGGAGAAGGTGCCGGGCCGCCAGGTCGGCGGACTCGCGCCGTCGGCAACCAGCTCGCCGACGAACTCGTCCTCGTCGAGGTCGAGCAGCCCGCACTCCGTGTGGTGAATCACGACCACCGACTCGGTGTGCAGCCTGCGCTGGCTGATCGCGAGCGAGCGGATCACGTCGTCGGTGACGATGCCGCCGGCGTTGCGGATCACGTGCGCCTCGCCGAGGTCGAGCCCGAGCAACGCGTGCACGTCCATCCGCGAGTCCATGCACGTGACTACGGTCAGGTGGCGCGACGGTATGACCGGTCGCGGACCGTCGTACTTGTCGGCGTAGCGGACGTTGTGCTCGAGTAGTTCGTCGGCGGCAGACATCCAGACGACCGTACTAGGAGCCTGTCACCGTCGCCCGGTCGGATGCCACGGGCCCCCGTCCGGCGGCGCTCTTCGCCGACACCGCGACCGTGTAAGCGCGTGCTTTCAGATGGTCGAAGGAAGCGGTGAGCGTCGCCGCATCGGTCTTCACGACCTGCTTGCCGGGGGTCAGGCGCACGCGGTAGCCGGTGACCTTCGCCGCACCCGCGACCGTCTTCGGCGGCTTCCACCGCGCCGTGACGGTGCGCCCGCTCGCGGTCGCCGCCACCGCGACCGGCGGACCCGGTGCCGGCAGCGGGCGCAACCACGGGCTGCGCAACCCGAGCGCCGACTGGAAGCCCGTGCCGGTCACCGTCTTCGTGCCGTCACTGCCGACCAGGGCAAGAGCTGTGACCCGGCCGCCCCACGCCCCGTGCCCGTCCCGTCCGGTGATCACGATCTGCCTCAGCTCGCCGATCGACGGGTAGGCCGCCTCGATCGCCGACGCGGTCAGCTTGGCCGACCACACGTGCGACCCGTTGGGTACGGCGCCGTCGTACGGGTCGTGCTTGGCCGGCAGGTAGGGCTGCCCACCCGACACCGTCCAGCCACCGTCGGCCGAGAAGTACTGCGCGAAGATCGCCGCCCCGGACGAGTCGACGATCACTTCCCCGGCGGTGGCGTGGATCGCGCGGTCGGTCTTCGCGGTCTCCGCGCCGACCCCGGGGTAGGCCTGGTCGCGGGTGTCGCCGACGACGTCGAACCACGCGGTCTTCGGGCTCGCGATCGCGCGCCAGGCGTAGGTGCGCGCCGCCACGGCCTGGGCCTGCAGTGCCGCGGCCTTCCACGTGTGCGGCATCTCCGACGGCACGACCGAGCGCAGGTAGGACTCGACGAGCACGTCGTCGACCACCTGCAGGGCGCCGGACTGCAGCTGCGCCACGAGCTGGCCGCGGTAGCGGATGGTCCGCGTGCCGTCGACCACGCCGATCACGCCGTCGGGGTCGCTCACCGTCGCGAGCGCGCCGAGGTCCGGGGTCGCCACCGTCCAGCCCTTCGCCGAGTGCGCCAGCAGCGAGAGCGTGCCACCCGACTTGCGCAGCCGCCACGCGTCGATCGGGTCACCCGCCGGCGTCTGGTCGGGCAGCACGGCGGCGTCACCGGTCTGCGACGAGACGGTCAGGCCGGGAGCCGGGTCGATCTCGAGGTAGCCCTTCTTGGGCGCGCCGACCGCGGTGAGCAGGACGCGCACGGTCTGCGTGACGGAGTTCGTCGCGAGGGTGGTGTGGGGGTAGTAGAAGTGCAGGATCTGGTTGCTGGACAGGTCGCCCACCTTCGCCGCGCCGTACGCCCCCCACTGCGAGAGCCCGTGGCCGTGACCGAAGCCGCGGCCCTGGATGGTGAAGCTCCCGTCCGGCGGGACCGGATACACCTCGTCGACCGGCGGGTTGGTGGGTGGCGGATCGCCGTCCCCCCGGGCGGCGGCCGGGAGGAGCACCGAGCCGACAAGCGCAGCAACGAGCGCCAGTAGCGGCGATCGGGCGAATCGCGTCACAGTGCAACCCACCCTAGGTGCGGAGCCGCCGGATTCTGGCAACCGACACTGCCCTGACCGCGTCCTAAGAAAGGGTTCAGGAAGCGAGCCCTATGATCGGCACTCGGCGATCAGGTCGACTGACCTGCGAGTCGCGCTCCGGCGCGATATAGAAGGAGCGTCCCGCTTGACTACCCCCCCGGGCTCTGGGGACGCGACGCCCACGTTCACCTCGGCGCCGACCCGGCCTCGCTGGGCCCGGATCGTGCGATGGACGGCCGCCGTGCTCGGCGTCGTCGTGCTGCTCGCCGCCGCGTTCGTCGTCGGCGACTACTTCTACATCAAGAGCAAGATCACCGCCGAGCCGTACACGATCCCGTCCGGCGCGACCCAGCCGCCGAAGCTGGTCACGAAGGCGGAGAACTTCGTCCTGATCGGGTCCGACACCCGAGCCGGGGCCAACGGCGCGGGCACCGGCGGGGCCAAGGTCGCGGGGGCGCGGTCCGACACGACGATGATCCTGCACATCTCGGCGGGCGGTTCCGCGGCCACCCTGATCAGCATCCCGCGCGACTCCTACGTGCAGATCCCCTCATGCGTGGTCGGTCCGAACAACCAGACGTCCGCACCCGAGATGAACAAGTTCAACGCGGCATACTCGATCGGCGGTGAGTACGACAACCGGTACGCCGCGAGCTGCACGATCCACACGATCGAGACCCTGACCGGCCTGCACATCGACCACTACGCCGTCGTCGACTTCATCGGCTTCGAGCACATGGTCGAGAAGCTCGGCGGCGTGAAGATGTGCGTCGCGCATCCCCTCTACGACCCGATCGTCAACGAGGGGGGCGGCGTCTTCCACGGCAGCGGCCTCAACCTTCCCGCGGGCAAGCATGTCGAGATCAACGGCGCCCAGGCGCTGGCCCTGATGCGCGCCCGGTACAACCTCGACGGCGGTGGCGACCTCCCGCGGATCAAGCGCCAGCAGCAGTTCGCCGCTGCGATGATCCGCAAGGCGACCAGCTCGGGCCTGCTGCTCGACCTTCCCAAGCTGCAGGGGTTCCTGGTCACCGCCGCGAGCTCGTTGACCACCGACGGGTTCGGCCTCGGGACGATGCGCAAGCTCGCGGGCGCGCTGCGGGAGGTCGGCGCCGGTGGAGTGCACCTGCTCACGGTGCCCAACACCACCGACGTACCGGGCCTGCCCTACGGGGACGTCGAATGGGACCCGACGAAGGCGCCTGCCCTCTGGGAGGCGCTGCGCAAGGACGAGCCGATTCCCGGCCTCGCCTCGCCGAGCCCGTCTCCGTCCGCCTCGGCGACGCCCACGCCGAGCGGCCCGCCGCTGACCGTCCCCCCGAGCGGGATCAACGTCTCGGTGCTGAACGGCGCGGGTACGCCCGGTCTGGCGCACACCGTCGCCGCCCAGCTCAGCGCGCAGGGCTTCCACGTGGTCAGCGTCGGGGACGCCGACCGGGACACCTACTCCCGCACGCTGGTGAAGTACGGCAGCACCAAGGTCGAGTCGTCGCAGACGGTCGCGGCCGCGCTGCCGGGCTCGAAGCGGGTCGCCGACCCGGCGGCCGGCTCGACGGTGACGATCGTCGTGGGCAGCGACTTCACCAAGGTCGTGCCGGTGACCGTGACCTCCCAGACCCCGACCCCGACGCCGTCGCCGACGATCTCCGCGATCTCCGCCGCACAGCCGGGCTGCCTGAGCTGATGCCGGGGCGGGCTACTCCTCGACCGCGCGCCGCGAGGTCAGGAAGCCGGCCGCCCACGACATGTGCATCGTCACCAGCACGACCGGCTCGATGAGCCGGGCGCGCGCCGGCAGGCCGCGCCCGGTCACGACCGCACCGCCGATGACGAGCGCGAGATAGCCCAACGGGAGGGTCAACCCCCACAGCGACACGAACGTTGACAGGACGATCCCCGCGACCACACCCAGCAACGCCGTCGGAGGTGCGAGATAACGAAGGTTCACCGAGCCTTTGTGGGTTCGCACGACGTGCCGGCGGCCCCGTCCGTAGTGGAAGTACTGGCTGGCGAGGGCGCGCAGCGAGCCGCGGGGGCGGTACGACACCGACAAGGTGGGCGAGAACCACACGAGCCCGCCGCTGTCCCGGATCCGGAAGTTCATCTCCCAGTCCTGCGCGCGGACGAAGTCCTCGTCGTACCCGCCGACCCGCTCGAGTGCGGTACGGCGGAACACCCCGAGGTAGACCGTGTCGGCCGGGCCCTCGGTCCCGCCGACGTGAAAAGGCGCGTTGCCGACCCCGATCTTGCTCGTCATCGCGTGCGCGACCGCCTGCTCAAAGTCGGTCACGCCGCGCGCGGACATCAGACCGCCGACGTTGTCGGCACCGGTCCGGTCGAGCAGCTCCACCGCGCTGCGGAGGTAGCCCGGCGGCAGCACCGAATGACCGTCGACCCGCGCCACGATGGGGTGTCTGCTGGCCGCGATCGCCAGGTTCAGCGCGTTCGGCGTCCGGCCGGTCGGGCTGGGCACGGTCCGCACCCGGGCATCGGCCGCGAGGCCCGCCGCCACCTCGTCGGTCCGGTCCCGCGAGGGGCCGAGGGCGAGCACCACCTCGACCTCGCCGGGGTAGTCCTGGTCGAGGATCGCCTGTACCGCGGCCCGCAGGTGGCGCTCCTCGTTGAGCACGGGCATGACGACCGAGACCCCGGGCCAGGTCCGGGGGGTCGCGCTGCCCGCGCGAGTGGGCGCTGCCATCGCGCGGCACGCTACCGCGTGGCACGCCGAGACCGGCCCCGGCCCGCCCTAGCATCGACGTGCGGTTCATCCGCGGGACGTCACGATCTCGGAGGTTCATTCGCGTGACTGAACCTCCTGAGGGTCAGCCGGGCGGTCGCCGGGCGCTGCCGCCGGAGCTCGACCCGCGCCGGCCGCCGACCCGGCGGGCAGCGCGGGGCACCACGCCCGCTGCCCGGGTCAGCGCCGAGGGCGAGTATCGGCGCTGGGGGCCGAGGTGGCTGCGCCGGTGGAGCCGGCGACGGCTGGTCAGCACCGTGGCGGGCGCGATGGCACTGGTCCTCGTGGCGGTGGTGGCCATCGGCTGGATCACGCTGTCCTCGATCCTGGGCGGGATCAACCGGATCAACCCGTTCTGCGACTCCTGCCACCGTCCCGGCGGCGGAGCGGTCGGCGACCTGAACATCCTGATCGTCGGATCGGACAGCCGCGCGGGTCTGACGAAGGCAGAGCAGAAGGAGCTGCACGTCGGGCACGACCCCGGTCACCGCTCCGACACGATGATCCTGCTGCACATCCCGGAAGGCGGCGGCAAGGCGATCATGGTCAGCCTGCCGCGCGACTCCTACGTCAAGATCCCGGCGCACCGCTCGCACGGCGAACGGGTGCCGGCGCAGATGAACAAGCTCAACGCGGCGTACTCCCTCGGCGGTGCCAAGCTGACCATCGAGACGGTCGAGGCGAACACCCACGTCCGGATCGACCATTACATCGAGATCAACTTCTACGGGTTCGTGAAGATGGTCAACGCGCTCGGTGGCGTGAACATCTGCAGCGCGACCCCGATCCACGACCCGGTGCGCTACAGCTCGGCCACCGGCGGGTACGTCGGAAGCGGGCTCGAGCTGCCCGCCGGCACGAGCCACCAAGACGGCAACACCGCGCTCGAGTACGTCCGGGCCCGCGAGTTCGACCCGGCACAGGGGGACCTGGGGCGCATCCACCGCCAGCAGAAGTTCATGGCGGCCATGCTGAACAAGGCGGAGAGCACCGGCGTCCTGCTCGACCTGCCCAAGCTCTACAGCTTCCTCAAGGCGGTGGCCAGCTCGCTGACCACGGACGAGGGGCTCGGCACCTCCCAGATGCTGCGGCTCGCCAAGGCGCTGCACTCGATGTCGCCGAAGAACGTCGACCTGCTCACCGTGCCGCTGTCGAACACGGCCTACGCCACCCCGGTCGGGTCCGCGGTGCTCTGGGATCCGGTGCTGTCGAAGCGGCTGTTCCGAGACTTCACCAAGGACAAGCCGATCACGAACGTCGTACCGCCGCACAACTTGACGGTCCCGCCCGGAAACATCTCCGTGCAGGTGCTCAACGCGACCTCGACGAACGGTCTCGCGGCGCGCGCGGCAGCGGACCTGTCGCGGCTCGGCTTCGCGATCAGCGACACCGGCAACGCGCCGAAGGGCTCGAGCGAGACGGCGACCGTGGTCCAGTACGGGCCCAGTCGTGCCGATTCAGCGAATACCGTGGCTGCGGCGGTGACGGGGGCGACCGAGCAGGAAGTCAGCTCGCTCGGCGACAAGATCCGGCTCGTCGTCGGCTCGTCCTACGAGGGTGTCAAGCCCGTCCACATCTCCACCGGCAGTAACCGACCAACCGTGACGACAGGGGCCTCCAACCCATGCAGCTAGGCCGTTTCCCCGCCTCGATGACCGCTCTGCTCGCCGTCGGCACGCTCGCCGTCGCCGGCTGCTCGAGCGGGTCGTCGAGCAGCACCAGCTCGTTGCCGAAGCCGGCAACCTCCAACGAGGCGTCGGCTGGGCCGGTCTGCCCGCTCACCGGTCTCCCGCAGGCCCACGGCCAGCGCGCCGACCGGGTGGCGCTGGCGGTGAAGATCGACAACATCGCGCCGGCTCTGCCGCAGTCCGGCCTCAACCGCGCCGATGTCGTCTTCGAGGAGCTGGTCGAGGGCGGCCTGACCCGGCTGATGGCGATCTTCCAGTGCGACAAGGCGCCCGAAGTGGGACCGATCCGGTCGGCCCGGATCTCCGATGCCGACCTGTTGGCCTTGCTGCATGGCAGCGTGCTGGGCTACTCGGGGGCCAACGCCAAGGACATGCCGCCGATCTACGCGCACAGCGGCGCCGCGTTGATCGCCTACGACAACCAGCCGCAGTTCTTCCGGCTCAGCTCCAGCCGGCCGGCGCCGCACAACGTCTTCTCCTCGACCCGCACCCTGCTCAACGCCGGTCTGGCGCTCAAGCCGAAGCTGGACGCGCCGCCGCCGATGTTCACCTACGGCCCGGCCGACCCGCTGGGTCGTCACGCCAAGCGGGTCTACATGTCCTGGCCTGCGGCCAGCGCCCAGTGGACCTGGTCGAAAGGCTCGTGGTTGCGGACCCAGGGCGGTCGTCCGGACCTGCTCACCAGCGGCCAGCAGGTCAGCGCCACCAACGTGGTGATCCTGCGCGTGAACATCGCGAGCACCGGGCTGCGCGACGTGCTCGGCTCGCCGTCCCCCCTCGACGTCACCACCGGGTCGAACCGGGTGTGGGTCCTTCGTGACGGCAAGATGACCCGCGGGACGTGGACCCGCCATACCCGCGACGACGAGTTCTCCCTGGCCGACGGACAGGGACACCCGATCGCGCTGGCACCCGGGCGCACCTGGGTGGAGCTGCTGCCAACCCCCCGCAAGCCGAGTCGTCACTGACCGTCACCGCCCGCCGTACGGGTCGTTGAGTCCGGTGAACGACCACGCCGGACCTGCGCTCACGGAGGCATCGATGCTCGACACCGTCACGACCCGCCTGATGCTCACCGTCAGCGCGGCGACCGGCGACGCTCGGCTCGAAGCCGAGCTCCGCTACGACCTGACCGACCCGCTCGCGGTGTCGCTCGCGATCGGCACGCAGTGCGCCGAGCCCGTGGTGTGGGTGTTTGCCCGGGATCTGCTCGCGGCCGGCATTGCCGGTCGGGCCGGCGAGGGCGACATCACCATCGAGCCGGCCGGCGAAGCCGGGGAGCAGGATGTCCGGATCACGCTGGCCACCGACTGCCAGGCCACGCTGCTCGCGCCGCGCGACCGGGTGGCCGAGTTCCTGATCGAGACGTTCACCCGGGTCCCGTCGGGAACCGAGTTCGACGCCGTCGACTTCGACTCCGAGATCGCGGCGCTGCTCGCGTAGCGCGCCGCCGCCGCTACATCCGCTCGGCTTGGTGGCGGGCCGCCAGGTCTCTCACGTTGCGGGGTAGCCGACCGCTCGCCAGGTCGGCGACGGTGACGTTCTCGAGCACCTCGCGCAGGCTGCCGCGCACCGCCATCCAGACGTCGCGAAGCGACTCCGCCGCGCCCGGATAGCTCAGCTCGGTGAGGCTCAGGTCACGCACGTTGGCCAGCGGACCGTCCACCGCGCGGATCACGTCCGCCAGGGTGATCTCGGCCGCCGGCCGGGACAGCAGGTAGCCGCCCTCGCGACCGCGCTGGCTGCGCACGAGATGCGCGTTGCGGAGCTCACGCAGGATGCCGAGCAGGAAGTTCAGCGGGATGTCTTGGGCGAGCGCGATCTGCTCGGCCTTGACCGCGTCATGCGCGCCCGCCGTCGCGAGCTCGGCCATTGCGCGGACGGCGTAGTCCGACTTCGCCGAGATCCGCACGCATCGAAGTCTCCCTCATCGCCCCGCGAATCCCGTGGATCAGTGGCGCCGGCGGATCAACAGCAGGCCGACCAGCGCGACGATCCCGGCGACCGCGAGCACCGCCGGCCGCGGCTTGTGCTCCGCCACCGTCGACGGCATTTCCGACGTGACCTGCTCGCGCACAGCGCGGGCGCCTCGCGAAGCGGCCCGGCGCGGGTTGATCCGGTTGGTGATCGCGTCGATGGCGTCGGCGAGCTCGGCACGGGTCTGCTCGATCTCGCGGACGATGACCTCGGGCTTACGAGTGGTGGGCACGGATCCTCCCCAGCGGGCGTCAGGAATGATCCTCCCCCGCCTGCCCCCGATTACGCCAGCCGCGCTACGGTCCCCGCATGCCTCTGCAAGCCGGTGACACCGCCCCCGCCTTCACCCTGCTCGACGACACCGAGCACAAGCACAGCCTGAAGGACTTCAAAGGGCGCAACCTGGTCATCTACTTCTACCCGGCGGCACTGACCCCGGGCTGCACCAAGCAGGCCTGCGACTTTCGCGACAACCTCGCCCTGCTCGACGGCGCGGACTACGCGGTGGTCGGCATCTCGCCGGACAAGCCCGCGAAGCTCGCCAAGTTCCGCGAGACGCACGCCCTGACCTTCCCGCTGCTCTCGGACCCGGACAAGAAGGTGCTCGAGGCCTACGGCGCGTGGGGCGAGAAGACGATGTACGGCAAGAAGGTCACGGGCGTGATCCGCTCGACGTTCATCGTCGACCCGAAGGGCAGGATCGCCCACGCGATGTACAACGTGAAGGCGACCGGCCACGTCGCGAAGCTGCTGCGCGACCTCGATCTCGAGTAGGTATCAGCGCTGCCGGACGGCGCGCAGCACCGACTTGACCAGCGATGGGTCGGTCCACAGCACCGACGCCGCCCAGCGCGGGCTGAACGAGCTCGCGAACACCGCCGCCGCCTGGCCCGGGGTCAGCGCGTCCATCCGCCGGATCACCCGGTCCCAGTCGTCGTCTGCGAACCGGCAGATCCGCTCGTTGACCGCGTAGGCGATCCGCAAGTTGCGTCCGGTCTGCCGGCGCCACTGCTTCGGGTACGACGCCAGACCACGCGGCGAGTAGTCCCCACCGGCCCGCACGATCGCGCCACCGGCCGCCCGCCCCGCGACGATCGCGTAGCGGATCCCTTCGCCGAGCAGCGTGGAGCCCTGCCCCGCGGCGTCGCCGGTGACGACGAGCCCCTCACCCACGAGCGTCGCGGCGTCGGGCCTGAGCACCGGCATCAGCCCACTGTGCATCTCCAGCGGGCTGGACACCGCACCGGCGCCGGCGAGCGGCGCGAACGCCGTACGGAGCCGTTCGAGCAGTTCGCGCGGCTCGGCGTCGCTGTCCGGCCGCACCAGCCCGACACCCAGGCGCACCCGGCCGTCGCCGCACGGGAACGCCCACCCGTAGCCTCCCGGCGCGACGTCGTCGCCGAGCCAGAACACCACCTCGTCCTGGTCGTACCCCGGCGCATGCAGCTCGAGCTCCATACCGACCGCGCTGCGCTCGTTGGCCGGTCGCAGGCCCGCCTGGCGGGCGAGGAACCCGGTGTGCCCGCTGGCGTCGACGACGACCCGCGCGGCGAGCTCGTAGCGTCCGCGGAACGGGTCGCGCACCGAGACGCCGCGACCAGGTGAGGTGAGGCCCTCGACGTGGGCCTTCAGCCGGATCTCGGCGCCCGCCTCGACCGCTTGCTGGGCCAGCCACTGGTAGGTGGCCCGGACGTCGATCACGCAGCCGACCGCTCGCCGGTAGGTCTTGGTCGCGCTCGTGGTCGGCCCGATCACCCGGATCCGATGCACCGGGTGGTAGCAGCGCTTCGGCACGCCCAGCGCCTTCAACGGCTTGACGAAGCTGCCACCGCTGGTGCGCACCGGCTCACCGATCGCGTGGCCGCGCTCGAGCACCACGGTCTGCAACCCGCCGCGCGCCGCCTCGGCCGCGGCCGCGAGCCCGGCCGGACCACCGCCGACCACGACGACGTCGACGTCGGGTACGGCGAGCCGGCTCACCGGACCACAGTAGGGTGCAGCCGCCGACCGCCCGCTCCGAGTGGGGTCGGCGGGATTCGAACCCGCACTGGCGTGCTCCTAAGGCACGTGCCTCTGCCGTTGGGCTACGACCCCGATGGCACCATTGTTCCAGGCGAGCGTCGTCTCAGGTCCGATCGCCGAACAGCCGAGGATCCAATACATGGGACGTGCCGTTGTCACCGGGGGCGCCGGATTCCTCGGCTCCCACCTGTGCGAGCGGTTGCTCGACGACGGTGACGAGGTCGTCTGTCTCGACAACTTCCTGACCGGCACCCCGCGCAACGTCGAGCGGCTGCTCGGCCATCCGGGCTTTCAGCTCGTGAAGGTCGACGTCACACAGTTCATCCATGTCGGCGGCCCGGTCGACTACGTGCTGCACTTCGCCTCGCCCGCGTCCCCGATCGACTACCTGCAGCTGCCGATCGAGACGCTGAAGGTCGGGTCGATCGGGACCCTGCACACCCTCGGCCTCGCGAAGGAGAAGAACGCGCGCTACCTGCTCGCGTCCACGTCGGAGACCTACGGCGACCCCAAGGTCCACCCGCAGCCGGAGAGCTACTGGGGGCACGTCAACCCGGTCGGGCCCCGCGGCGTGTACGACGAGGCCAAGCGCTTCGCCGAGGCGATGACGATGGCGTACCGCCGCTACCACGGCGTCGACACCGCGATCGTCCGCATCTTCAACACGCACGGCCCTTTCATGCGGCCCAACGACGGGCGGGCGATTCCCAACTTCGTGCGGCAGGCTCTGCGCAACGAGCCCATCACGGTGGCCGGCGACGGCAGCCAGACCCGCTCGATCCAGTACGTCGACGACCTCGTCGAAGGCGTCATCCGGTTGCTGCGCTCGGGACATGCCGGTCCGATGAACATCGGCAACCCGCACGAGGTGTCGATGCTCGAGCTCGCCGAGGCGATCCGCGACCTGTGCGAGTCGAGCAGCGAGATCACGTTCATCCCGCGCCCGGAGGACGATCCGACGGTCCGCCAGCCGGACGTCAGCCTCGCCCGGGCCGAGCTCGGCTGGGAGCCGCAGGTCGGGCTCTTCGAAGGTCTGAAGCGGACGATCGCCTACTTCCGCGAGCACCCCGAGGTGCTCGGCGCCTGAGGCGCTACTCGAGCAGGCCCGCAAGAAGCGGGGCCAAGGCGCGGAACGCCTTGCCGCGGTGGCTGATCTCGTCCTTGCGCGCAGGCGACATCTGCGCGGTGGTCATCGACTCACCGTCCGGAACGAAGATCGGGTCGTAGCCGAACCCGTTGCTCCCGCGCCGTGCGCGCAGCAGCGAACCGGCCAGCCGCTCCTCGACGACGACCTCCCGGCCGTCCGGCGCCGCCGCTGCCGCCGCGCACACGAACGCGGCCCTTCGGCGCGGGTCGGGAACGTCGGCAAGCTGGGCCAGCACCAGGTCGAGGTTGGCGGCGTCGTCACCGTGCCGGCCGGCCCAACGCGCGGAGAGCACGCCGGGCATGCCGCCCAACGCGTCGACGGTCAGGCCGCTGTCGTCGGCGACCGCCACCATGCCGCTCGCCCGGCTGACCGCCCGCGCCTTGATCGTCGCGTTCTCGGCGAAGGTCGCGCCGGTCTCCGCGATCTCCCCGATGTCGGGCAGGGTGTCGAGACCGACGAGGTCGACGCCGTACGGCGCGAGGATGCGACGGAGCTCGGAGATCTTTCCGGGGTTGCGAGTCGCGAGGACGACCGCATTCACGAGCGGAGGGCCTGCTCCTGCAAGGCGGTGAGATCGGCGCAGCCCTTCGCCGCGAGGTCGAGCAACGTGTCGAGCTCCGCCCGGTCGAACGGCGCGCCCTCTGCGGTGCCCTGCACCTCGACGAAGTGACCGTCGCCGGTGCACACGACGTTCATGTCCGTCTCTGCCGTGACGTCCTCGTCGTAGCAGAGGTCGAGGCGAGCGGTGCCGCCGATGATGCCCACGCTGACCGCGGCGACCGAGTTCACCAGTGGCTCGCCGGCGAGCGCGTTGCGCTCGCGCAGGTACGACACCGCGTCGGCGAGCGCGACGTACGCGCCGGTGATCGCGGCGGTGCGCGTCCCGCCGTCGGCCTGCAGGACGTCGCAGTCGATGACGATCGTGTTCTCGCCGAGCGCCTGGTAGTCGATCGCGGCGCGCAACGAACGCCCGATCAGGCGCGAGATCTCATGGGTGCGGCCGCCGATCCGGCCCTTCACGGACTCCCGGTCGCTGCGGGTGTGGGTGGAGCGCGGAAGCATCGCGTACTCGGAGGTGACCCACCCCAGCCCGCTGCCCTTGCGCCAACGCGGCACGCCCTCCGTCACCGAAGCGGCGCACAACACGCGGGTGCGGCCGAACTCGACCAGCACCGATCCCTCGGCGTGGTCGAGCCACTTCCGGCTGATCGTGACCGGGCGCAGCGCGTTGTCGGCCCGGCCGTCCGGCCGGCTGCTCGGGCGCTGCGCCATGGTCGACACGTGGGTAACCACTCAGATCCTCGGTTCAGACGTCGTAGCTGTCGAGCGGGCGGGCCACCAGGATCTCCCCGTCGTAGCTCCGCTGCGCCTCAGCGAGGGTACGTGCGTCGTCGCCCCACGGGACGAGGTGGGTGAGCATCAACCGCTTGGCACCCGCCCGCGCGGCGTACTGTCCCGCCTGCACCCCGGTCAGGTGGACGTCCGGCGGGTTCGGGTCCCCGTCGAGGTACGACGCCTCGCAGAGGAACAGGTCGACGTCACGTGCCACGTCGACGAGCTGGTCGCACTCGCCGGTGTCCGCGCTGTAGGCGATCGTGCACCCCCCGGCACTGATCCGCATGGCGTAGGTCTCCACCGGGTGGTTCACCAGGTGGAACGAGACTTCGAACGGCCCGATCTGGCGCGTGCCGTTCTCCGTGACCGGGTGGAACTGGTACACCTCGGCGAGCAGCTCGTGGACGTCACGCGCATACGCGCCGCAGACCCCTTCGTAGACCGTCGAGGGGCCGAAGACCGGCAGCACGGGCGGCTTCCCCTGCGGGTGGTAGCGCCGCGCGTAGGTGTAGGTGACGAGGTCGAGGAAGTGGTCGCCGTGCAGGTGGCTGATCGCGACGGCGTCCAGGTCGAGCAGGCCGCAGGCGTCCTGAAGCGCGCCGGTCGAGCCGTTGCCGATGTCGAGGAGCAGCCGGAAGCCTTCGTGCTCGACGAGGTAGGACGAGCAGCCCGAGCGCGGACCGGGAAACGTGCCCGACATCCCGATGACGGTGACCTTCACGCGACCACGTCCACGTCCCCGCCCACCGCCGCCTCAGCGCTCGCTACTTCGCCGACCTCCGGCCCGAGAAACCTACGCCCCAGGCGCTGGAACGGCTCCGGGTCCCCGGTGGCGAGGAAGCGATGGCGCGGTGGGGTCCGGTCGTCGCGGAAGGCCCGCCGGGTGGCGAGCTCCCGGTAGACGTCCTTCGCCGTCTCCTCGGCGCTCGACACGAGCGTGACGCCCTCCCCCACGACGTAGGAGATGACGCCGGTCAGCAGCGGGTAGTGGGTGCACCCGAGCACCAAGGTGTCGCAGCCGGCCGCGACGATCGGCGCGAGGTAGCCCTCGGCGAGCGCGAGCAGCTCCGGGCTGTTGGTCTCGCCGCGCTCGACGAACTCGACGAAGCGCGGACACGCCACGGTCGTCAGCTCGACGTGCGGCGCCGCGGCGAACGCGTCGTCGTAGGCCTTGCTGCCGATCGTCGCCGCGGTGCCGATGACGCCGATCCGCCCGCTGCGGGTGGCGGCAACCGCGCGGCGTACGGCGGGCTGGATCACCTCGACGACCGGGATCGAGTAGCGCTCGCGGGCGTCACGCAGGCAGGCCGCACTCGCCGAGTTGCAGGCGATGACGAGCAGCTTGACCTCGTGTTGCCCGACCAGGCGGTCCATCACCTCGAGGGCGAGCGCCCGCACGTCCGCGATGCGCCGCGGGCCGTACGGACCGTTCGCGGTGTCACCGACGTAGACGATCGACTCGGCCGGCAGCTGGTCGAGCACCGCTCGCGCCACCGTCAACCCGCCGACACCGCTGTCGAAGATCCCCAGCGGCGCGTCCACGTCCGCAATGTAGCCGCAACCCGAGGTTCACGTGGCGCGTGTGACCTGCGTCACGAGACCGCGCTCCCACGCCGGATCGGCAACGAGGCCCCTAGGCCCAGAGCTGGCCTTCGAGCTTTTCCGCCGCTTCTTCGAGGGTTCCGGAGTAGGCGCCGGTCGACAGGTACTTCCAGCCGCCGTCCGCGACGACGAACGCGATGTCGGCGCGCTCCCCCGCCTTGACCGCCTTGTCGGCCTGGCCGAGTGCCGCATGCAGGACCGCGCCGGTCGAGATGCCCGCGAAGATCCCTTCCTGCTCGATCAGCTGCCGCGTGCGGCGCAACGCGTCCTCCGGCCCGACCGAGAAGCGCGTGTCGAGCACCGACGCGTCGTAGAGCTCCGGCACGAAGCCCTCGTCGATGTTGCGCAGGCCGTAGACGAGCTCGCCGTAGCGCGGCTCGGCCGCCACGATCTTGATGCCCGGGACCTTCTCCCGCAGGAACCGGCCGACCCCCATAAGGGTGCCGGTGGTGCCCAGACCCGCGACGAAGTGGGTGATCTCCGGCAGGTCGGCGAGCAGCTCGGGCCCGGTGGTCTTGTAGTGCGCATCCGCGTTCGCCGGGTTGCCGTACTGGTAGAGCATCACCCAGTCGGGGTTCTCGGCCGCGAGCTTCTTGGCGACCGCCACCGCCTCGTTGGACCCGCCGGCGGCGGGCGAGAGCCGGATCTCGGCGCCGAACATCTCGAGCAGCTGGCGACGTTCGACCGACGTGTTCTCCGGCATGACGCAGATCAGCGCGTAGCCCTTGAGCTTGCAGACCATGGCCAGGGAGATGCCGGTGTTGCCACTGGTCGGTTCGAGGACCGTGCAGCCCGGGGTGAGCACGCCCGCGGCCTCGGCCTGCTCGACCATCTCGAACGCCGGCCGGTCCTTGACCGACCCGGTCGGGTTGCGGTCCTCCAGCTTCGCCCACAGCCGTACGTCGGGCGACGGCGACAGGTTGGGCAGCCCGACCAGCGGCGTGCGGCCAAGGGACTCCAGCAGCGAGCCGTAGCGGGCCATCGAGAAGGGCTCAGCCGCCGGCGACGGCGGGCAGGATGGTCACCACGTCACCGTCCGACAGCGGCGTCTGCGCCCCGCCGAGGAACCGGACGTCCTCGTCGTTCAGGTACACGTTGACGAAACGGTTGAGTGCGCCGTCCTCGCCGACCAGCCGCCCACGCAGGCCCGCATAGCGCGAGTCGAGGTCGACGAACAGCTCCTGGAGCGTGGCGCCCTCACCGGTCACGGCTTTCTCGCCACCGGTGTAGCTGCGCAGGATCGTCGGGATGCGTGCTTCGACTGCCATGGTCATATTTTCGCAACACCGGCCGTCGGCACGAGATTCCACCCCCGGGGCACGCCGCGCAGCGTCAGACGACCTCGACCGGCTCCTCGGTCACCTCGCCGTCGACGATCCGGAAGCTGCGGAACTCCGTGGTGTCGGGCTCGCGGGTGGACACCAGCACGTAGTGCGCTCCCGGCTCGGCCGCCAGCCCGATGTCGGTCCGTGACGGGTAGGCCTCGGTTGCCGTGTGCGAGTGGTAGATCACGACCGGCTCCTCGTCACGGTCGTCCATCTCGCGCCAGACCCGCAGCTGTTCCATCGAGTCGAACCGGTAGAACGTGGGCGAGCGCTCCGCGTTCTGCATCTCGACCAGACGTTCCGGCCGATCGCTGCCGGCCGGACCCGCGATCACGCCGCACGCCTCGTCCGGATGGTCGCGGCGAGCATGGTCCACGATCGCGTCGTGAAGATCACGGCGAATCCGAAGCACGGGAGGAGGCTATGTCAGCGCATGACGGCTTCGACGACGGCGTTCTGCAGCCAGGTCATCCAGTCGTAGACCATCAGCTGAACGTCGCGCGGCGAGCCGGGCTCGAGGGTGGCTCGATCGGCCGCCATGTCCTCGGTGACACCGAGCGTCGTACCGAGCACGAGACGGATGTCGTTGGTCGCGTACAGCCACTGCTGTGCCGCCTCGTCGTCGAGTTCGAAGCGCAGCTCGCCACCCTTCCGCACGCCGGCACCGGCCAGGTCGTCGAGCATCCGTTGCAGCGCGCCGCGCTTCTGTGCTCGGAGGTCGCCGTCCATCAGCCGGCGGAACTCGCCGGCTGCGGCATCGTCGTCGCGGTAGGCGTCCGGCAGCAGCCGGGCCAGGACCGGATCCTGCGGAGCGTCGACCGCGGTCGCGGGCATCGCGAGCAGCGACTCGACCGGGTCGTCGGAGGCGGTCGGCGCCGGGCCGCCCAGCAGCTGCATCACCCCGGAAGCCAGGCTGGCGAGGAGCACGACCTCGTCCTCGGCCAGCCCGACGCGGACGACCGCACCCTTGCGGCGGACGGATCCCACTAGTCCTGCTGCAAGGTGGCCCACAGCCCGGCGGCGTGCAGCCGCGCGACGTCGTGCTCCATCTGCTCGCGGCTTCCACTCGACACCGCGGCCTTCCCCTTGTGGTGCACGTCGAGCATCAGCGCGGTGGCCTTGTCCCGGCTGTAGCCGAACAGCTTCTGGAACACCCACGTCACGTAGGTCATCAGGTTGACCGGGTCGTTCCACACGATCGTCACCCAGGGCCGGTCCGGGTCTTCGGTTTCGAAGACGCCGGGCGAGCTCGACCGCTCGATCGTCGGCGCCGTCATGCCCCCATCATCGACCCGCGGTCGCGGCCGCTCAAAACCGTTGGTGCCCGCTCATATCGTCGACGTGTGGTCGACCAGCCCAGTACGACGCGGACGTGGGTTGCGCTCTGGACGGTGTACATCCTGTGGGGGTCGACCTACCTCGCGATCCGGGTCGCCGTGCATCCGAGTCACGGTGGCGCGCTTCCCCCGATGCTGCTCGCCGGGGCGCGGTTCACGATCGCCGGAGCGTTGATGCTCGCGCTGACCGTGCGGCGGGCGGCTCCCGACGGCCGGGCCGACCCGCTCGGCTGGCGGCAGTGGGCGGCCGCGGCGGTGATCGGTCTGGCGCTGCCCTTCGGCGGCAACGGGCTCGTGTCGGTCGCCGAGAAACGCATCCCGTCCGGCGTCGCGGCGGTGGTGGTCGCGACCGTCCCGATCTGGGCGGCGCTGTTCGCCGCCGCGATCGGACGCGAGCGAGCCACCCGTTACCACGTCGCCGGCCTCGCTCTGGGGTTCGCCGGCGTGGCGGCGCTGACCATCGGGTCGGGCAGCGGCCGCGCCAGCGGCACCGGAATCCTGATCGTCGTCGTCGCCGCGCTCAGCTGGGCCGGCGGATCGGTGTGGTCGCAGACTGCGCCGACGGTACGGCGGCCGCTGGTCATGACCGGCATGGAGATGCTCTGCGGCGGCGCCGGTTGCCTGGTCACCGCCGCGGCCACCGGCGAGTTCTCCGACCTGCACCTGTCCGCGGTGAACTACCGCAGCTGGCTGGCGTTCGGCTACCTGATCGTGGCCGGCTCGATGGTCGCCTACTCGGCGTACGTGTGGCTCCTGCACAGCGCACCGCTGTCCCTCGTGACCACCTACGCCTACGTG
>CAZEAM010000127.1:0-10275 GCA_964510285.1 uncultured Frankiaceae bacterium
CGACCGGTCGACCAACGGCACCAAGGTGAACGGACGGCTGATCGAGCGCGACGAGTGGCACGTGCTCGTCGACGGCGACCTCCTGACGATCGGCTCGACCGATCTCACGCTCAGGGTGGTCGAGGATCTGGCGGCGACCGCCGCGCGGCAGAGTGCGACCGAACGGGCCGTCGCGAGCGGACGCACCGCGGTGCTCGTCGGCGACATCGTCAACTACACGAACCTCACCGAACGAAGTGGTGCGCTCGCGGTCGCGGCCTCGGCGGAGCAGCTGTGGCGCGAGGTCCGTCCGCTGGTCGTCGATTACGGCGGAACGGTCAACAACTACGCCGGGGACGCCGTCCTCGCGACCTGGGACGCAGCCGACGACGACGGCGTCGTTGCCGCGTTGCGCTGCGCGATCGCCGCCGACCGGGCGGTCCTCGGCCGCGCGACCGAGATCGAGCTGCGCGCTCTCGACGGTGGGCCGATCACGATGGGCTGGGCGGTCACCGTCGGAGACGTGGCGGTCGGCCGCACTTCGCCGAGCAAGCTCGCCGTGTTCGGGGACGCGGTCAACCTGGCCTTCCGGTTGTCGGGGATCGCCGGCCGCGGCGGCATGCCGGCCGTGCTCGTGACGGACGACGTCGCGCATGTCGCCCCTGCGGACATCACGCTGGGGCAAGCCACCGCGGTCGAGGTGAAGGGCAAGACCAGTGCGGTGAGTGTGCGCGGCGCGTCGCGGGTGGACCGGGTCAGCTAGGCAGGGTCCGGGTGTCGCGACGTTACGTGGCGTACGTCGCGGCGGTGTGGCTCTCGAACTCGTAGCCCACGAACGCCTCGTCACCGACTACCCACGCGTCGTGGCCGGGTTCGATCAGGTAGGCACCGCCCGGCATGACCTCGGCTTCGCTCCCGTCGTCATGTCGCACATGTAGCCGACCGGACACGGCGGTTCCGACGTGTCGGGCCTGACAGCTGTCGGTGCCCACGATGGGCTTGATGCACTCCGACCACTTCCAGCCCGGCTGGAAGATCGTCCGTGCCGCCTTGGCGCCGCCGAGATCGACCACCTCGACGGTCGTCTTGTCCGGCGTACGGCGCTCATCGGGGGTGTCGAAGGACTTTGCAACAAGGCTGGCCATGGTCGCCTCCTAGCTCTCGTCGACGAGCACGTCGAGGTCGGTGAACGCGATCGGCACGTCGAGCAGGGCCTGCTGCTTCTGGCCGAACTCGTTCGTCTCGGGGAGGTTGGAGTTGACCATCGCCGAGTCGTAGTCGTCGAAGAACGCCAGGATCAGGTAGCGATCCGGGTTGTTGCGGTCGCGGGCGGTGATCGAGCGACGAAGCGTGCGCTTGCCCTCGGTGGCCGCTCGCCACTCTTCTTCGAGCTTCTGCATCTCGTCGAACTTGTTCGTGTGGCACTCGATGATCTGGATGAACCCCATCGTTCCTCCCTCATGGCTTCGACACTCTGGACTTGGTCACGCTCCGACGGGTCGGCGTTACAACCTTGCTGCGGCTAGCTCGCCCGCCAGCTGCGGTACAGCGCGATCAGCTCGTCCTGGACCTCGGGCGCCAGGTCCTCCGGCTCGACCCGGCCGGCCAGCGCGATCGTCGTACGGATCTGCGACAAGTACTCGGCACAGTGCGGGCAGCCCGCGATGTGCGCCTCGAACCGCGCGCGCTCAGCACGCGACAGCGCGCCGTCGAGGTAGTCGGTCACCAGCGCGACGGCGGCCCGGCAGACCAAGGCGCGGTGGCGGAAGATGCGCATCGCTCAGCCCTCCCGCAGGTTCGCGTCGAGCAGCCCGCGCAGGCGAGCGCGACCCCGGTGCAGCAGAACCCGTTGGTTCGCCTCGGTGATTCCCAGTACCGAGCAGGTCTCCTCAGGGCTCAGTTGATCGATGTCTCGCAGCGTCACGACTCGTCGCTGGGCATCGGGCAGCTCGGCGAGGCAACGGTGGATCTGCTCGTGCAGTGCGGCGGCGGTCAGGCGATCCTCGATTCGGTCGGTCCACGGCACGGGCGGGTCGGCCCACGCTCCGTCCGGCTGGAAGCTTTCACTCGGATCCGCTGGTCCGCTGAGGTCGGCAGGCGTCTCGCGATGCTCGCGCACGCCGGCGGTCCGAGCCCGGTTGACGACAATGCGGTACAGCCAGGTCTTCAGCGTGGAACGACCTTCGAACTTCTCGATGCCGCGCAGCACCCCGAGCCACGCGTCTTGGACCACCTCTTCGGCGACGGCTCGGTTCGGCACGTACGCCGACGCCAGGCGTACGAGAGATGGGTGATGGCTGCGGACGAGAGTCACGAACGCCTGCTCGTCGCCTGCACGAAGCCGCTCGAGCAGGTCGACCTCTTCGGCCACCCCCACCGGGGCAACGTATCGCCGAACCCCCGGATGTGCACCTGGCGTGTAACGGGCAATCCTGCGACCTGACTAACGAACGGTGTCATCCGGTTCCCAGGGAGGGTCAGTGATGACGGCAACAATTGACGAGGTCAAACTTGAGCAGTTCATGGGTGCGGTGATCGGTCACATGACCGGTGGCGCCCTCTGCTTCGGGATCTGGCTGGGCGACGAGCTCGGCTTCTACCGCACGCTCGCCGAGGCAGGTCCGGCCACGGCGGACGAGGTGGCCGCACGTGCCGGCACGAACCCGAGGTTGACCAGGGAGTGGCTTGACAGTCAGGCCGCCGGCCACCTGGTCGGTTACGACGCGGGCAAGGGCACGTATTCGCTGTCGCCCGAAGCCGCGATGGCTCTTGCGGACGACAGCTCGCCCGCGTTCGTCGCGCGCGGCATGAACGCCTTCGCCTCGATGTTCATCGACAACGAGAAGATCCGCTCGGCATTCCGCGGTGACGGCGCGCTGGCGTGGGGCGACCACCACGCGTGCCTGTTCACCGGAACCGAGTGGTTCTTCCGCACCGGCTACCGCGCCTACCTGCCGACCGAGTGGCTGCCGGCGCTGGACGGGGTCGACGAGAGGCTGCGCGCGGGCGCGCGGGTTGCCGACGTCGGGTGCGGTCACGGCGCCTCCGCGGTAGTCATGGCTGAGGCGTATCCGCAGGCCCAGATTGTCGGCTTCGACCCGCACGCGGCGTCGATCGAAACGGCTCGCAAGCGGGCCGCGGAGGCCGGATGCGCGGATCGGGTCGCCTTCGAGGTGGCGGATGCGAAGTCCTATCCCGGTACCTACGACCTGATCTGCTTCTTCGACTGCCTCCACGACATGGGCGACCCGGTGGGGATCGCGGGCTACGCCCGCGAGCACCTCGCCGACAACGGGACGGTCCTGCTCGTGGAGCCGTTCGCCCTGGACGACAAGGTGGCCAACCTCACCGACAACCCGATGGCCGCGGTTCTCTACACCGCGTCGGCCGCGATCTGTACGCCGAACTCGCTGTCACAGGAGGTTGGTCTGGGCCTCGGGGCGCAGGCGGGCGAGGGCCGGCTGCGCGAGGTGTTCGAGCAGGCCGGGTTCACCCGGTTCCGCAGGGCGGCCGAGACACCGATGAACCTGATCCTCGAGGCACGCGCTTAGGGACACGAGCGGCCGAGCGCCCGCGCGATGGCAGACGTCACCTGCCTGGGTTCAGCGGGCGCCGGCTGCCTCTTCCACGACGCGGGCCGTCGTGAGCAGGAGCTCTTCACCGCCGAGCGGCCCGACCATCTGCAGGCTGGCAGGGATGGCCGAGCCGTCCGTGCGGATCGGTTGCGCCGTGCATGGCGTGCCCGCGGCGTTGAACGGCGTCACGTGGGCCGTGATCTCGATTGCCATCGAGACCAACGTGTCCGGGGTGATCGCGTCGATCCGCGGCGGGAAGATGGGCAGGGTGGGCAGGGCGAGCAGCTCGACCTGGTCGAACAACCGCAGTACGGACTCGCGCCACTGTTCGAGCTGCACTCGCACGGTGTCGACCTCGGCCGTGAACGCCGGTGACATCCCGATCATTCCGGCGATGTCCTCGCCCACGGCGTCCGGGTTGTCGGCGACCAGCTGGCCGTCCGAGGCGACGATCTCGGCGAAATAGATCGGGGTCCACAAGTCGGCGGCCGCGGCGATCGGTGCGTAGTCGAGGTCGACGACGGTGAAGCCCGCCTCACGCAGCGCGTTGTCCACCGCAGCCTCGATGAGCGGGTCGCCGTTGGTGCGGAGACGGCCCACCGTGCTTGCCGCGCTTGGCGCGGCGGCGAACCCCGGCTCGAGCAGTTCCATGCCACGCACCAGCCCGGCGACCGTCGTGGCCATGGGTCCGATCGTGTCGAAGCTGGGAGCCAGCGGCCAGACCCCCTCCAGTGAGACGCGTCCGTACGTCGTTTTCAGACCAGCCATCCCGCAACACGCGGACGGCACGCGCACCGAGCCTCCGGTGTCGCTGCCGAGCGCGACGTCCGCATCGTCATAGGCGACCGCTGTGGCGGAGCCACTGCTCGAGCCGCCTGGGATCAGGGCCGGGTCGAGCGGATTGACCGGGGTCCCGAACCAGGGGTTGGTCCCGAACGGCAGCATGGCGAGTTCCTGGAGGTTGACCTTGCCGACGATTCGCGCGTCGGCGGCGCGTGCACCGGCCAGACAGGGGGCATCGGCCGCGGCCGGTTTCGCGGTGCGCTCGACGGCCCGCGACCCGGCGGTGGTCGGGACGCCGGCGACGTCGATGAGGTCTTTGACCGCGAGCCGGGGACCGCTTCCCGTCGCGTCGAGCTTGGTGATGAACGTTGTCATGCGAGGAGCCTGCCGCACGTACCGCGTCTCGGAAAGCCTCCGGACGTGGCTCGTCTAGGACGGAATCACCCAGAGCGTGAAGCGCATCACCGGGAGGAACCCAAGGCGCACGAAGCCCGGACGGCTGTAGTCGCTGGTGAACGCCACCGCGGGCAGGTCGGGCGCGTCGTCGCACCGGGCGTTGAGGAGTGCCTGCCACACGCCGCGTCGCCGCGCTTCGGGCAGGGTTGCGGCGAGGCACAGGTTGACCACGCCCTGCCCGACGTGGCTCGCGGCGACCGCGACGGGCATGTCGTCGAGGTAGCCGATCCGGTAACGGACGTCGCCACCGGCAAGGGCGGCACCGAACGCGGAGTGCGGCGGCGCCCCGCTCAGCTGCGGGATCGGGTAGCCGTCGATGACGATGCGCTCCACCAGGGCGATGTCCTCCGCCGTGTCGGCCACGCGGACGGACACCCCCGGCCGCAGGCCAGCCGTGGGCGAGACCGGCTGGGCGCCGCGCGCGACGAACATCGGGTGACCGCCGAGCCGCCAGCCGCGGTGGGAGAGGTCGCCGGTCGGCCATACCGACAGCAACAGTCCCGGACCGTGGTTGCGGTAGAACGCGGACACCTCCTCGAGCACAGGGTCGTCCTCGGGGGACAGCGGACGTAGCAGCACGGCCTGGTTGAGGTACGGCGTCGGCGCCCCGGTGTCGGTCAGCGCGATCTCCGAGCAGCGGTGGGTCCGCCCGTGCACAGCCCGCGCCAGCCGGTCCTGCAGGTCGGCCTGGTTGAACAGGAACCGGCGCAGGATCGAGTCGTCGACCGGCGTCTGCTGCGTCCACCCGGTTTCGAGTGCCCGGACCGTGGTCATTGTCGCCTCCGATTGGTGCCGTCATCGCCGAAGGCGTGACGTGGCGGCTCACATCGTGACGTCGGACCTCAGGTCAGCCATTCGACCGGCGCGTCCGGGTCGGGGTCGTACCGGCACACGCCGCCGGTTCGGACGCTGCTGCGCAGCAGGCGTGCGGTGGCCGGGTCTTCGGTCTCGATCCGGTCGAGGGCCGAGGCGATCGCCTTGCGCACTGCGACCCGTGCTCGCTCGGCGCTGCCGTTGAGACTCCGCGCACGGCCGTGCAACCCGGTCGCTCCGGCGAGCTCGCGCAGGAGCGCCTCGCGCTCGGCCTCGACCCGCTCGACCTTGGCCAGGTCGGCCCACGACCCCGCCTCCTCGAGCTCCTCGTCGATGTCGCGCAGCCGCTGCCGGTACGCCGCGAGGGCCCGGCGATCGAGGGACTCCCCGCCGCTGCCGTCGTGGATCTCGACGTGATGTCCGGCCACCGTCGCCGAGAGCGTGAGCGCCGTGACGTCCACCCCCGGCCGCTGCAGGAGCACGCGCAGGTAGTGCAGGCCCTTCATCTCCGGCACGAGTCGCTCCGCACCGGCCGGACCGACCGACCACACGGCCTGCCCGGCGATCGGCGCGAACGCGATCCGCCGGTGCAGTGGTGAGGAGCGCGGCTGCGCACGGTCCGCTGGTGCCGAGGCGGCGGCGGTGACCCGATCCAGCAGCCATCGGGCCCCCAGCTTTCGGTATGCGGCCGCGGCGGCGGTCTGCCACTCGTCCGCCCGCGGGTCGCCGGTCGCGGTAGCGGCACGCCAGAGGAAGTCCTCGACGACCCCGACGCAGATGACTCCACCGGCGTTGACCGCAGCCCGTCCGGCGTACGGCGCGAGCAGGCTCATGCCCTCGTGCGCGAGGTCGAGCAGCCCGCAACCGGCGGCTGCTTCGACCAGCTTTGTCATGGTCAGCATCCAGTCGACGTCGCGCGGCACCGTGTCGAGGCCGCTGCTCGCGACCTGGGGAACCAGCTGCCGCGCCCGGTCGGCCTGGCCGAGCTCGAGCCAGAGTACGGCGGACTCGGCGAGCAGCGACTGGATCCCGTGCGTGACCGCGTAGCTCTCGAACACCTCGACCTCGGCGAGGAGCAGGTCCAGGTCGGCGGTGTGCCGGGCGAGCTCGGCGCGCAGTGCGTGCTGCACGGCGGAGGCGTCCGCGATGCCGGCGTCTGCTCCGACCTGGTCGGCGGCGTCGATCAGGCTCCGGGCTCGTTCGTGGTCGTCGGTGAGGAGCGCGTGCATCGCCCGGCGGGTCAGCGCGAAGTACCGCACGACGGCGGAGCCGGTCTCGTCGGCGAGCAGGTCCAGCCCGGACAGCTGGCGTTGGACGCCGATGGTGTCCAACGTCTCGAGGGCGGTCGTCAGCCGCCACAGGTGTCCATCCATCCGGGTGCGCACATCGTCGAGGTGTGCCGCGAGGTCCTGCAGCCGAGCGGTGATGCGCAGCCGCTCGGTCAGGTCGTCGGGTCCCCAGCAGTTCGCGAGCTGGGCGTCGAGCGCGTCGGCGAGCAGGGTCGGGTCCGCTTCCGCCTCGGCCAGCTCGACCGCCTCGGCCGCGAACGGCGCCCCCCGAGCCGCGTCGTTGGCATAGACCCACGACCGCGCCAGTGCGGCGGCCAACCGGGCTCGGATGTCCGGACGGTCCGCCGCGGCGAGATACGCCTCGTGCAGCAGGGCCGGGGTCCGCCCGCCCGGCCCCCCGAAGCGTTGCAGTCCGGCGAGCTGCAACGCTGCGGCGGCCATGGCGTCGACATCGTCCGCGGCGCGCGCGGCGACAAAGGCCTCGATCTGCGTGGCGCGGGCCGCCTCCCACTCCGCCTGGTTCTCGGGAACCCCCACAGCGGCAGGGTAGAAGCCCGGGCGGCGCGGCGCCGGACGACGTACGGCGGGGTGGTGGTCAGGAGGCGGTAGCGGCAGCGGCCAGGTTGGCTTCCACGACGGCCATCGTCTGCTCGAGCGCCTCCGACGGGCTGAACTCCACGACCTCGGTACCTGCCGTCATCACGGGCGTGTGGCCGGCCGGCGCGTAGTAGGCATCGCCGGCGCGGAAGGTCTCCTCGTGACCGGCGTAGCGGAACGTGATGTTGCCGCTCACCACCACGCCCCAGTGCGGGCACTGGCAGCGGTCGTCCGGCAGCCCGCGGAACAACGGGGCCGGGTCGACGTCGACCTTGAAGGTCTCGAAGCCGACCGTGTACCCGCCGAGGTCGACGTAGCGACCCTCCAGCTCGGGGATGTCGACCCCGACCGGCGCTTCGATCTTCGTGGTGCGTGGCATGGCTACCTCCTTGCCTCGATGGGATCTGTCACCCACCTGGCGTGAGGCGCGCCGTCACATCGTGACGAGACCGAGTACGTCGCGCCGCGGCCCGCCGGACCCGGAAAAACGATGAGTTCCTGTCGGCTGCGCCGTCTATCGTTCGACGGCGGACAAGGGAGCGATGTGTTGACGGAACGTAGGCGTTGGGTCGCCTTCTGGATCTTGTGCCTCGGTGAGCTGATGGTGGTGCTGGACAGCACCGTCGTCAACGTCGCGCTGCCGTCGATCCGGCGGGATCTCGGCTTCAGCGAAGAGTCGCTGGCGTGGGTGGTCAACGGCTACCTGCTGACCTTCGGCGGATGCCTGCTGCTGGGCGGTCGCCTCGGCGACCTCTACGGGAAGCGTCGCGTCTTCGTGATCGGGATCACCGGCTTCACCCTCGCGTCGGTCGGCTGTGGGCTGTCCAGCTCGCAGGGGATGCTCGTCGTGTTCCGCGCCGTGCAGGGCATCGGGGGCGCGCTGGCCACTGCGGTGGGCTTCGCGCTGGTGGTGACCCTGTTCAGCGAGCCGGCCGAACGCGCGAAGGCGATGGGGATCACCGGATTCGTGTCTTCGGGCGGCGGCGCGGTCGGCGTACTCGTCGGTGGCGTCCTCACCGACGCGTTGAGCTGGCACTGGGTCTTCCTGGTCAACGTGCCGATCGGCATCGCGGTGTGCATCCTCGTCCTTCGCCTGGTCGACGAGACCGCGAGCGCGGAGGCCGGCCGCCGGCTCGACGTGGCCGGTGCCGTGCTGATCACTGCGGCGTTGATGCTGGCTGTCAACGCGGTCGTCAAAGCGAACTCCGCCGGCTGGGCCTCAGCCACCACCTTGGGCCAGCTGGCGGGTGCCGCGGTGCTGATGGTGGTGTTCGTCCGGGTGGAGTCCCGGGTGCCCGTCCCGCTCGTGCGCCTCGGCCTGTTCCGGTCCCGCAATCTGACCGTGTCCAACGTCGTCGGCGTGCTCTGGGCGGCCGGAATGTTCGCCTGGTTCTTCATGGCGGCGCTCTACCTCCAGCAGGTGCTGCACTACAGCGCGCTTCAGGTCGGGCTCGCCTTCCTGCCGGGGGACCTCGTGATGATGGCGTGCTCGGTCTCGCTGTCGGCGAAGCTGGTCATGCGGTTCGGCTATCGCCTGCCGATGGGCGTCGGGCTGGCGATCGCGGCGGTCGGCCTCGGCCTGTTCGCCCGAGCCCCGCTGCACGGGTCGTTCGCCCTCGACGTCCTGCCGTCGATGGTGCTGCTCGGTTTCGGCGCGGGCATCGCGTTCAACCCGGTGATCCTCGCCGCGATGGACGACGTGACGCCCGACGAGTCGGGCCTGGCGTCCGGGGCGGTCAACACCTCGTTCATGATGGGCGGCGCGCTCGGGCTCGCGGTCCTCGCCAGCCTCGCCGCGGCGGCGTCCGGCGGGGTCTCGACCCCCGCCGGGTTGCTCCACGGCTACCACCTGGCCTTCGGTGTCGGCGCCGTCCTGGCGCTGGTGGCCGCGGCGATCGGCGCCGTCGGAGTGCGTGAGCGTCCCTCCGACGACCTCGACGCCGAGGCCGCGGAACTCGAGGGCTCCACGGCGCTCGCCTCCTGCTGACCCCGGCCAGGTGGTCAGGCGAGCGCGAACGTCACCCGGCGCCGCGCGAGGTCGAGCTCGCTCAGCCTGACGTCGACCTCCTTGCCGAGGGGCAGGTCCGCGCCGTCGAGCCGCGCGCGTACGGCCGGCTCGCGCAGCTGGACCTCACCGTGCGGACCGGGCTCGACGACGACGCCGCGCAGCACCTCGTCGCGCTTGTCCTGCAGGACCAGGGCTTCCGCCAGGTCGACGACGGCGCGATCGACGGCGTGCGCGCGCCGGTCCGCGTCGGCCATCGCTTCGGGGAGGCCCGGCAGCGCCTGTCGCACCCAGTCCGGCACGGGCTTGCCGGCACAGATCGACAGGCAGCACTCGCTGACGTAGCGGTCGGCGAGACGGCGCAGCGGCGCGGTGGCATGCGCGTACGGCGCGGCGACGGCGGAGTGGATCGTCTGCGCGGGAGGGTTTCCGTCGAACGCGACGTAGGAGGCTCCGCGGAACAGCACCGCTGCCAGCCGGACCAGCGCCGCCTGGGCGGGCTGGTTCGGGTCGAGCGTACGGATGGCCTCCGCGTACGGCGTACCGTCCGGCCACGCGACACCGAGGGCGAGTGCGGATCGGCGCAACGAGGCGACCGTCTGAGGGTCAGGCGGCGGCATCGTTCGTAGCAGTCCCACACCCGCGTCGAGCATGAGCCGGGCGGCCGACATCCCGGTGAGCAAGGACATCTGCGCGTTCCAGTCCTCCACCGGCAGCGGGGCGCGGTAGCTCAGGGTCCAGCTCGACCCGTTGCCGACCACCTGCTGCTCGGGTTCCG
>CAZEAM010000128.1:0-4051 GCA_964510285.1 uncultured Frankiaceae bacterium
GGCCAACCGCACCGGCGCCTGCGCGGCCTCCGCGTGGAAGGTGACGCTGCGCGCTCCCGCTTCGGCGTACGCCGGTGCGTGGCGGTCCGGCTCGTCGATCATCAGGTGGCAGTCGAGCGGCAGCGCGGTGTTCTTCAGCAGCGCCTGCACCATCGACAACCCGAACGTCAGGTTGGGCACGAAGTGGTTGTCCATGACGTCGACGTGCACCCAGTCGGCGACCTCGCCGACCACACCGACCTCGTCGGCGAGCCGCGCGAAGTCCGCGGACAGGATGCTCGGCGCGATCTGCATGGTCAACCAAGTCTAGGTGCGAGGGTCAGCCGAACCCGGCTCATTTCCGCCGCAACACCGCGACGTACATCGCGTCGGTGCCGTGCCGGTGCGGCCAGAGCTGGACGTCCGGACCGGTGCCGAGCTCCGGTACGCCGTGCAGCAGCGCCCGCGCGTCGAGCTGCTCGATCCGCGCGGTCCGCGCGAGGGCGCTGCGGACCACGTCGCGGGTCTCCGCGAGGTGCGGCGAGCAGGTCGCATAGACGATCACGCCGCCCGGGCGCACCGCGTCGACGGCGGAGTCGAGCAGTGCGCTCTGCAGCGCGACCAGCGCGTCGACGTCCTCGGGCCGGCGGCGCCAGCGCACCTCCGGCCGCCGGCGCAACGCGCCGAGTCCGCTGCACGGCGCGTCGAGCAGCACCCGGTCGAAGCTGCCGGGTCGCCACGGCGGGCGGGTGCCGTCCGCCACCAGCACCGGCACCGGGTTCGCCGGGTTGCGGATCAACGCGGCACGATGCGCGTGGATGTCGGCCGCGACGATCCGTCCGGCCCCCGGCAGCCGGCCCAGCAGCCTCGCCTTTCCGCCCGGGCCTGCGCACAGGTCGAGCCAGCGCTGATCCGCGCCGTCCACCGCAGCCCGAGCCAGCGCGAGGGCGACCAGCTGGCTGCCCTCGTCCTGCACCTGCGCCCGGCCGTCCGCCACCGCGGCGAGCCGCCCCGGATCGCCGCCGGCAAGGTGCACGGCGTACGGCGAGAACGGCCCCGCGACCGCGCCATCGGCGGCGAGCCGGACGAGCCGGTCACGGCCGAGGCCACCCGGCAGCGCGGCGAGATGCGTCACCGGCCGGTCGGCGGACAGGGCGTGCTCGAGCTCCGCGACGTCACCGTCGAGCGCATCGAGGAAGGCCTGCGCGATCCACACCGGATACCCGTGCTCGAACGCGGTCCGCCCGACGCCGTCCCCCGGCGCAAGCCGGGCGACCCACCGCGGCCAGTCCAACTCGCTGACCCGGCGCAGCACCGCGTTGACCAGACCGGCGCTGCGATGTCCGGACACCTGCTTGCCGACCTCGACGGTGGCCGACACGGCCGCATGCGTGGCGACCCGCGTGTGCATCAGCTGGTAGGCGCCGAGCCGCAGGACGGCGCGGACCTGCGGGTCGAGCGCCGCGACGTCACGCCCGGACGCAGCCGCGAGGATCTCGTCCAGCACGCCTTGCCAGCGCAGCGTGCCGTAGGCCAGCTCGGTCGCGAACGCCGCATCCCGGGCCGACAGCGCACGCTCGCGCAGCAGCCGGGGCAGCAGCAGGTTCGCGTACGCCGCCTCCCGGTCGACCGCGAGGACCACCTCAACCGCGGTACGCCGCGCGGGGTCCTTGACCGGTGCGGCTCTCACTCCACCCGCTCGCCGGCAACCAACCGCGCGCCACGCGCCCATTCCTCCGCGGTCCGGTCCGGCTTGCCCTCCGGGCGGACCAGGCCGAGGCGCAACGGCTCGGTCGCGGTGCCGACCACGACGCCGTCCTTGCCCAGGTCGCGGATCTCACCGGGCGGCACCGCCTCGCCGCGCATGTCCGCCGCGATCCGCACCGAGCCGATCCCGAGCCGCTTGCCGCGAAACGTCGTCCACGCGCCGGGCTCCGGCGTACAGGCCCGGATCCGCCGGTCGATCGCGGCGGCCGGATGGGTCCAGGTCACGCGCGCGTCGCCGACCTTCAGCTTCGGCGCGAGGGTGATGCCCTCGGTGGCCTGTGGCTGCGCCGCGAGGGTGCCGTCCTCGATGCCGTCGAGCGTTGCCAGCATGAGCCCAGCCCCGTCGTCGGCGAGCCGGGCGAGCAGCTCACCCGCAGTCTCGTGCGCACCGATCGTCGTCGTCATGACGCCGTACACCGGACCGGTGTCGAGGCCCTCCTCGATCAGGAAGGTGGACGCGCCGGTGACGTCGTCTCCGGCGAGCAGCGCGTGTTGCACCGGCGCCGCCCCGCGCCACGCGGGCAGCAGCGAGAAGTGCAGGTTGACCCAACCGTGCGGCGGGATCCGCAACGCGTCGGGCGGGATGAGCGCGCCGTAGGCCACCACCGCGACGCAGTCCGGAGCCAGCCCGCGGAGCCGCTCGAGGAACTCCGGCTCGGCTGGTCGCTTCGGGGTGAGGACCTCGATGCCGGCTGCCTGGGCGCGTTGCTTGACCGGACTCTCGGCGAGAGCGCGGCCGCGCCCGGCCGGGGCATCGGGACGGGTCACCACCGCGACCAGGTCGTGGCGCGGGCTGGTGATCAGCGCCTCGAGCGACGGGAGGGCGGTGGCCGGCGTCCCCGCAAACACCAGGCGCACGAAGACCTGCTAGAGGGCCAGGCCGCTGGTCGCGTGCGGTGACGCCTTGACGGCCGGTGGCGTCAGCCCGGACCACTCGGCTTCCCGGATCGCCCGCATCGCCGCCTTGCGTTGCTCGGCGTCGAGCCGGTCGATGAACAGGATCCCGTCCAGGTGGTCCACCTCGTGCTGCACGCAGCGGGCCAGCAGCTCGGTGCCTTCGACGGTGACGGGCTCGCCGTGCATGTCGACGCCGGTCGCGACGACGTTGAGCTTGCGCACGGTCGGGAACGCCAGGCCCGGCAACGACAGGCAGCCTTCGTCGCCGTCCTGCTCCTCGTCACCGACGGCACGCACCACGGGGTTGATCAGGTGCCCGGCGTGGTCGTCGTCCACGTGATAGGTGAACACCCGCAGGCTGACCCCGATCTGCGGTGCCGCGAGGCCCACCCCTGGCGCGTCGATCATGGTCTCGGTCAGGTCACGGACGAGGTTGCGCAGCTCCTTGTCGAAGGTCGTGACCTCCTCGGCGGGCGTGGTCAGCACGGGATCGCCGAACAACCGGATCGGCTGAACCGCCACGCGAGCTCCTCGAAGACGATCGACAAACGACAGTCAATGGTAGGTGGAACCGGCCTGGGCCGGCACGCGTCGAACGCGCATGATGGGACGCGTGACCGGCCGGCTCCGCCAGTTGCTCGTCGTGACGGGCGCGATCGGTCTGCTAGCAGGTGGCGGCTACGCGAGCGCTGCGCCGAGCCCGGACCACGGGAAACCGGTCGTCATCCCCGCGCCGGCCCACCCGCCGAAGACAGCAGTGGTCAAGGGCGCCTGCACCGTGCCTTCAGCGACGAGCGGCGACTCGCCGTACACCACGACGCACCTCCCGCTGCTGTGGGTGCGCAAGCACCCGACCGGCCTGGTGGCGGTCTGGCTACCCGGACTCAACGCGAAGCACTGCGTGGCCCGGCGGACGACCAGCGGCACCCATCTCGCCGAGCGCGCCGCCGCGGCGATCCGCCAGGCGGCTGCCTTCCCGCCCGAGACACTCTGGTGCCCGAACGACGACAACGCCCGGGTGCGGCTGTACTTCACCTACGCGCGCGGCGGCGACGAGTACGCCGACGTCGCGCTCGCCGGTTGCCGTCCGATCGCCGCGCCCGGCCGAGCCGCCCGGTGGACCGACGCGGCCGTGACCAAGGCACTTCGGGCCGCTGCGCCGGCGGCCTGGCACAGCTACCTCGGCAGGTAGCCGAGCCAGCGATTCGGTCAACCGAGGGCGACCGGGTCCATCTCGACCCGCACGCTCCCCGGTGCCTTGCGTGCGCTGCGGGTCGCCTGCGCGGCCTTCAGCGCCGTTGCAAGCTCCTGACCCCGCACCCGGGGCACCCGGACCAGGATCCGCTCGTCCTGCGGGTCCGCGTCGAGCGCGGGAACCGGTCCCAGGACCTCGGCGGCCGGCGGCAGC
>CAZEAM010000129.1:0-5461 GCA_964510285.1 uncultured Frankiaceae bacterium
TAGACCGTGCGTCCGGTGGAGCGCTTCTGCAGCTCGGAGGCGAGCTTGACCCGCTGCGCCTCACCCCCGGACAGCGTCGGAGCCGGCTGGCCGAGCCGGACGTAGCCGAGACCGACGTCGACCAGCGTCGTGAGGTGCCGGGAGATCGCCGGCACCGCGGCGAAGAACTCCGCCGCCTCCTCGATCGGCATGTCGAGCACGTCGGCGATCGTCTTGCCCTTGAAGTGGACCTCGAGCGTCTCGCGGTTGTAGCGAGCCCCGTGGCACACCTCGCACGGCACGTAGACGTCCGGCAGGAAGTTCATCTCGATCTTGATCGTGCCGTCGCCGGCGCACGCCTCACAGCGCCCGCCCTTGACGTTGAACGAGAACCGCCCCGGCAGGTAGCCGCGGACCTTCGCCTCGGTGGTCTCGGCGAACAGCGACCGGATCCGGTCGAACACACCGGTGTACGTCGCGGGGTTCGACCGCGGCGTCCGGCCGATCGGTGACTGGTCGACCCCGACCACCTTGTCGACGTGCTCGAGACCGTCGACCGTGCGGTGCCGTCCGGGGACGATCCGCGCGCCGTTGAGCTCGCGGGCGAGCACGGCGTACAGGATGTCGTTGACCAGCGTCGACTTGCCGGAACCCGAGACACCGGTGACCGCCACGAAGCATCCCAGCGGGAACTCGGCGGTCACCTCGCGCAGGTTGTGCTCCCGGGCGCCGATCACCCGCAGCTGCCGTTCGGGCGAGGGCTGCCGGCGGATGTCCGGGATCGGGATCTCGCGGAGTCCGGCGAGGTAGGCGCCGGTGATCGACCGGTCCACCTTCAGCAGCTGGTCGTAGGTGCCGGAGTGGACGATCTCGCCGCCGTGCTCGCCCGCCCCGGGGCCGATGTCGACGATCCAGTCCGCGGTGCGGATGGTGTCCTCGTCGTGCTCGACGACGATCAGCGTGTTACCCATGTCGCGCAGCCGGACCAGGGTCTCGATCAGCCGCCGGTTGTCCCGCTGGTGCAGGCCGATCGATGGCTCGTCGAGCACGTAGAGCACCCCGACCAGCCCGGCGCCGATCTGGGTGGCGAGCCGGATCCGCTGCGCCTCACCGCCGGCGAGGGTCGCTGCCGCGCGGTCGAGCGAGAGGTAGTCCAGACCCACGTCGACGAGGAACCGGAGCCGCTCGTTGATCTCCTTGAGGACGCGGCCGCCGATCTGCTGCTCGCGCGAGGTGAGCGTGAGCTTGGCCAGCCACTGCGCGCACTGGCCGATCGGCAGCCGGGCGACCTCGGCGATCGACCGGCCGTTGATGCTCACCGCCAGCGCCTCGGGCTTCAGGCGCGCGCCGGCACACGCCGGGCACGGGACCTCGCGCATGAAGCCCTCGAACCGCTCGCGGCTGGTGTCGCTTTCGGCCTCCCCGTGCCGGCGCTCGACGTGCGGGATCGCGCCTTCGAACCGGGCGTAGTACGACCGCTCGCGGCCGTAGCGGTTCTGGTAGCGGACGTGGATCTGCTTCGGGTAGCCGCGCAGCACGACGTTGCGGACCTTGGCCGGCAGGTCCTCCCACGGGGTGTCGATGTCGAAGCCAAGCTCGTCGGCCAGCGCCGCCATCAGCCGGCCGAAGTAGTCGCGGCCGTTCTGCCCGAAGAACACCGACACCGCACCCTGGGCCAGCGACTTGGTCGGGTCCGGGACGATCAGCTCCTCGTCGGCCTCGAGCTTCACGCCCAGCCCGGTGCAGACCGGGCAGGCGCCGTACGGCGAGTTGAACGAGAAGGTGCGCGGCTCGAGGTCCTCGATCGCCAGCGGGTGGTCGTTGGGGCAGGCCAGTCGCTCGGAGTACTTCCGCTCGCGGTGCGGGTCGTCCTCCGGCAGGTCGACGAAGTCGAGGACGACGATGCCGGACGCAAGGTTGAGCGCCGTCTCGACCGAGTCGGTCAGCCGCCGCTTCGCCGACGCCTTGACGGCGAGCCGGTCGATGACCACCTCGATGTCGTGCTTCTCGTACTTTGCGAGCTTCGGCGGCTCGCTGAGCATGATCACCGTGCCGTCGACCCGGGCCCGCGCGAACCCCTTGGTCTGCAGCTCGCGGAACAGCTCGGCGTACTCCCCCTTGCGGCCGCGTACGACGGGGGCGAGCACCTGGAACCGGGTGCCCTCCTCGAGCTCCATCACCCGGTCGACGATCTGCTGCGGGGTCTGCCGGGCGATCGGCTCGCCGCACTCGGGGCAGTGCGGTGACCCGATCCGGGCGTAGAGCAGGCGCAGGTAGTCCCAGACCTCGGTGATGGTGCCGACGGTCGACCGCGGGTTGCGGCTGGTCGACTTCTGGTCGATCGAGACCGCCGGCGACAGGCCCTCGATGAAGTCGACGTCGGGCTTGTCCATCTGGCCGAGGAACTGGCGGGCGTACGCCGACAGCGACTCTACGTAGCGGCGCTGGCCCTCGGCGAAGATCGTGTCGAACGCGAGGCTGGACTTGCCGCTGCCGGACAGGCCGGTGAACACGATCAGCGCGTCCCTGGGCAGGTCGAGGCTGACGTCACGCAGGTTGTGCTCGCGCGCGCCTCTGACGATCAGCTGATCGGCCACGAACGCCCTCTTGGTAGGTGCCGGCAGGGTGGGCGGGGAGACCCGTTCGCATGCTACGTGCCGGGTCGGACAGGGCTCGGCGGCGAACAGCAGGCCCTGGTCGGGGCCAGGCGGGTGACGCGCTGCATAGGCTGCGGGCATGGCGGATACATACACCGGGGCAGTGACAGTCGGGGGCCCGCCGGACGTCCGCGACCTGGGCGGCGGGCTGCGCCTGGCCAAGGTGGCGGTCGGACCGTACGACAACAACTGCTACTTCCTGAAGTGCGCGGAGACCGGCGACGTGCTGCTGATCGATGCGGCGCACTCCCCCGACGTGCTGCTCGGGGTGCTCGACTCCGACCGGCTCAAGCGGATCGTCACCACCCACCAGCACCCCGACCACTGGGCCGCCCTGCCGGAGATGGTGGCGGCGACCGGCGCACCGGTCGCGGCGCACCCGGAGGACATCGAGCCGCTGCCGGTGACGGTTGCGGAGCCGCTCAACGACGGCGACACCGTCCAGGTCGGCGCCCACCGGCTGTCGGTGATCCACCTGGTCGGCCACACGCCCGGCTCGGTGGCGCTGCTCTACTCCGGCGGCGACCGCCCGCATCTGTTCACGGGCGACTCGCTGTTTCCTGGCGGGGTCGGCAACACGTTCGGCTCCAAGGAGAACTTCGAGCGGCTGTTCCACGACGTCGTCACCAAGCTCTTCGACGTGCTGCCCGACGACACGTGGTTCTACCCGGGTCACGGCAACGACAGCACGCTTGGAGCGGAGCGCCCCCACCTCGACGAGTGGCACGAGCGCGGCTGGTGAGGTTCGAGGTCACGCCCATCGGTGTCGTCCGTTCGTCGCGTGCCGATGCCATCGACGACGACTGGGACGCCGTGACGTCGGAGATCGTGCTCGATCCCGACGTCGTCACCCCGGCAGCGGTAGCGGGGCTCGCCGACTTCTCCCACGTCGAGGTGGTCTTCGTCTTCGACCAGGTCGACCCCGCGGACGTCCAGACGGCCGCTCGCCGGCCCCGCGGAAATCCGGACTGGCCGGAGGTGGGCATCCTCGCCCAACGCGCGAAGATGCGCCCGAACCGGCTCGGCGTGACCGCCTGCCGGCTCACCGGGGTGGACGGGCTGACGCTGCGCGTGACGGGGCTCGACGCGATCGAGGGCACGCCCGTGGTCGACATCAAGCCGGTGATGAAGGAGTTCCTGCCCCGCGGCGAGGTGTCCCAGCCACAGTGGGCAACCGAGCTGATGGCGAGCTATTGGACCCGAGGCTGAGGCCTACTTCACCGATCCGGCCATCACGCCCTGCACGAAGAACCGCTGGAAGCCCAGGAACACGGCGAGCGGCACGATCAGCGACAGGAACGCGCCGGGCGCGAGGATGTCGATGCTGCTGCCGAACTGGCGGGTCTGGCTGGCCAGCGCCACCGTGATCGGCTGGCTCGACTGGTTGCTGAACACCAGCGCGACCAGCAGGTCGTTCCAGACCCAGAGGAACTGGAAGATCGCGAGCGAGGCGATCGCGGGCAGGCCCAGCGGCAGGATCAGCCGGAAGAAGATCCGGCCCTCGCTCGCGCCGTCCATGCGGGCCGCCTCGGGCAGGTCGCGCGGGATCCCGGCGAAGAAGTTGCGCAGCAGGAAGATCGCGAACGGCAGGCCGAAGGCGATGTGGAAGATCACCACCGACGTGATCGAGCCGGAGATTCCCATGAAGGAGTAGAGCTTGACCACCGGGATCAGTGCGATCTGGATCGGGATCACGAGCAGCCCGATCACCACGAGGAACAGCCAGTCACGGCCCGGGAAGTCGATCCAGGCGAACGCATAGCCCGCGGCCGACCCGATCAGTACGACGAAGAACGTCGCGGGCACGCTGATCTTGAAGGTGTTGTAGAACGACGAGATGATCGAGTGGTTGCTCACCAGCGCGTCATAGTTGGAGATGGTCAGCTGCGCCGGATGAGCGAGTGCCTGCCACCACCCACCGTTGGCGTACTGGCCCGGATCGCGGAACGACTCGACCAGCAGCCCGAACGTCGGCACGAGCCAGATCAGCGCGATCACGATGAGCGCGATGCGCAGCGCACCGCTGCCGGCGAGGGCGGCGACGCGCGCCGGGAAGCTCCGCTTCGCCTTCCCGGTGACGATGTCGGTGGCAGCCACGCTGGTCACGTCTGCTCCCTCCGGAACCGCCGGATGTTCGAGGCCATGGCCGGGATGACGAGCAGGACGAGGAGCACGCCGATGGCGCTGGCCAGGCCGTACTTCTGGTTGCCGAACGCCTGGTAGAGCGAGACCGCGAGCACGTCGGCGTACTTCCCGTTCGCCCCCGCCCCTTGCTCCATCACGAACACGATGTCGAAGACCTTGAGGACGTTGATCACCAACGTCACGAACACGACGACCATGACCGGCGCCAGCAGCGGCGCGGTGATCCGGCGGAACACCTGCCACTCGCTCGCGCCGTCGATCCGCGCGGCCTCGAGCGCCTCCCGCGGGATCGCCGACATGCCCGCCGCGAGCAGCACCATCGCGAACCCGGCGTAGATCCACAGGTAGGCGATGATGATCGCGGGCGTGATGAAGCTGCGACCCAGCCATGAGATGCCGTCGTACGCCGCGGCGAAGTTGCTGGCCGGCAGCCGCAGCTGATAGCTGCCCGAGGTCAGGTCGGGAAAGGCGAAGCGGCCGTCGGAGTCGGCGGTCGTCGTTGCGACCACCTTCCCGTCGCGCAGCGCCTGCACCTTCGCCCCGCCGAGCCCGCGCTCACCGGAGTCGACCTTGCCGGCCGTGCCCCCGCCACCGAGGCGGAAGTCGTTCCACACCACGCCGGTGACGCCACTGGCGGGCGCCGGCGCCGCGGCGGGGCCGGCACTCGACGGCGGAGACTG
>CAZEAM010000130.1:0-7590 GCA_964510285.1 uncultured Frankiaceae bacterium
ACATCGGCAGACAGGACCGTCGTCACCTCGACCTGCGAGCCTGCGACCGGGGTCGCGGCTGTGACGCGCCTCCGGACATCGTTCGCGTTCGCGCCCTTCGCGTGATACCTCATCAGCACGGCGACGCGGTCGTCTTCCGCCTGCCAGACGTTGAGCGCGTGCATCGTCGCGTCAGGGTCGGAGAATCGCGACTTGACGTCGTTCGCGATCAGCGCGGGGTCGGTCGACGGCGCGATCCTGACCGAGAAGTAGACGACCGAGTCGCGCTTGCCGGGCTTCGCGTCCGTCGGCGCGGCGACCTGCGTCAGCGGCGGCGGCGTGGGGATGGTGCCAGCGGCGTCAACTACCGGTGCGCCGACCGGGTGCTGCTGGAGTTCGTAGAGTCGACCTCGCTCGCGGTCGTCCTCGGATGGCTCGTCGGCCATGCAGTCCATATCTGATCCTTCGTCTCGTTGTTTCTCGACGAAGGCTCATTCAGCGACTCAAGGCCATCAAACAAGCCTTCGTCGCTGTAGCAGCAACGCTAGTAAACGACCTCATGGGTCCGTCAAGTTGCTCGATCTGTACACCTCGACCGACGGTCGAGGGTTCTGTCTCGCCGACGTCGTGGCGATGCAGACCCGCCAGCCGAGCCTGGAAGGCACCGGCGAGGTGCGGCTTCGCCGGCTGGTCAAGGAAGCGCTGCGGATGCGGCCGGACCGGATCGTGGTCGGTGAGGTCCGCCAGGAAGAGGCCCTGGACCTGCTGATCGCCCTCAACTCGGGGCTGCCGGGGATGTGCACCTTGCACGCGAACTCGGCGCGCGAGGCCGTGACCAAGCTTTGCACGTTGCCCCTGCTGGCGGGGGAGAACGTCAGCCATCAGTTCGTGGTGCCGACGGTCGCCGCCAGCGTCGACCTCGTCGTCCATCTCGCCCGGGACGCCCGGGGCCGTCGCCGGGTCCGCGAGATCGTCGCCGTGCCCGGTCGGGTCGAGGGCGACGTCGTCGAGACCGCCGACCTGTTCACGACCCGCAACGACCGGCTGGTGCGGGCCGACGGGTGGCCACCGCATCAGGATCGGTTCGAGGCGGTGCACGCGGATCTCACCGAGCTGCTCGCCCAGGAGCCGGCCACATGACCGGCGCGATGCTCGGCCTGCTCTTCGGGATCGGCGGGCTCCTCGTCATGACGGCGTGGCACGGCCCGCGGGTTCGTCGTGCGACCCGACCGGGGACCGCGGAGCTGCTGGCCCAGGCCGGGCTGGCCGGCATGCGCCCTCAGCAGCTGTACGGGATCTGTGCCGGAGCCGGGTTCATCGCGTTCGTCGTCGTTGCCGGGGTCAGCCACGCCGTGTCCGTCGCCTCGGTGTTCGCGGGCTTCGCCGGCTACGCCCCACTGGCGCTGGTCAAGCGGCGCCGAGCGCAGCGCGCGGCCGAGCTTCGCGGGCTGTGGCCCGACGTGGTCGACAACCTCGGGTCGGCGGTCCGGGCCGGCCTGTCGCTGCCGGAGGCGGTGGCGCAGCTCGCGGCGCGCGGCCCGGAGCCGCTGCGCCCGGACTTCGCCCGGTTCGCCGCCGACCATCGCGCCACGGGTCGGTTCGGGGATTGCCTCGACCGGCTCAAGGCATCGCTGGCCGACCCGGTCGCTGACCGCATCATCGAGTCGCTGCGGGTCGCCCGCGACGTGGGCGGCAACGACCTCGGCCGGCTGCTGCGCACGCTGTCGCAGTTCCTCCGCGACGACGGTCGGACCCGCGCCGAGATCGAGACCCGGCAGGGATGGACGGTCGCGGCGGCCCGGCTGGCGCTGTCCGCGCCGTGGTTCGTGCTGGCGACCCTCTGCCTGCGGCCACAGACCGTGGCGGCCTACGACAGTCCGACCGGAGTGGCCGTGTTGCTCTGCGGCGGCGTCGTGTCCTTCCTCGCCTACCGCGTGATGCTCCTGATCGCCCGCCTGCCCGACGACGTGCGGGTGCTCCGATGAGCCGCGGCCCGCGATGATCTGGTCGCCGGTCGGGGCGGGACTGGGCGCGGTGAGCGGGTCCGGCCTGTGGTTGGCCGTGCGGTCGAGCCCGCCGATGCGCCGTGCCCGCCTCGACGACCGGCTCGCGCCGTACCTCGCCGACACCGCACGCCAGTCCCGGCTGCTCGCGGTGTCCGGCCCGCCGAGCCCGCAGGGCGCGGTCGAGCAGCTGCTCGGTCCGACGGTCCGGGCGCTGGCTCACCGGATCGACCAGTGGGTCGGCGGCAGTGCATCGGTACGCCGCCGGCTGGCCCGGGCGGGCGGGCGGATGACGCTCGAGGAGTTCCGGGTCGAGCAGGTCCTCTACGGCGGGGTCGGGCTTGCTGCCGGGTTGGCGCTGTCCCTGTTCGCCGCGCTGCGCGGCGCGCACCGCTCGCCGGTTGCGCTGGCCGTCCTTGCGGGTGTCTTCGCGTTGTTCGGTGTCTTGTTGCGTGACCACCTCCTGACCCGGCAGGTCCGACGGCGTGAGGCGCGCATGGTGGCCGAGTTCCCGACCATCGCGGAGATGCTCGCGCTGGCGGTCGGCGCCGGCGAGAGTCCGGTCAGCGCGCTCGAGCGGGTCTCCCGGATTGCCACCGGCGAGCTCGCCACGGAGATCCGGCAGGTGCTCGCCGACAGCCGGGCCGGCGCCACCCTGGTCACGGCCTTGGAGGCGTTGGCGGACCGGACGTCGTTGCCTGCGGTGATCAGGTTCGTCGACGGCATGGCGGTGGCAGTGGAACGTGGGACGCCGCTTTCCGACGTCCTGCGCGCGCAGGCTGCGGACGCCCGCGAGGAGGGCCGGCGCGCCCTGCTGGAAGCAGGTGGTCGCAAGGAGATCGCGATGCTGTTCCCCGTCGTCTTCTTCGTCCTGCCGGTCACCGTCGTGTTCGCGCTCTTCCCCGGTTTCTACGGGCTGCGTCTCGCAGTGCCGTGAGGTTTCGACAGACAGGAGAGGTGAAGGTCGATGGCGATCTCGTTGCGGATGTGGTGGCGCGGGCTGCGCGCGAAGATGGCGGCGCACGGCCGAGACCGCGGCGACGTGCCGGGTTGGGTGCTGATCACGATGATGACCGCCGGCATCGTCGTCGCGCTGTGGGTGGTTGCGGAGCCGACGCTGAAGAACCTGCTCACCAGCGCGCTCGACATCGCGGGCGATCCGAACAGCTGATGACCGAGGAGGGCTCCGCTGCGGTTGAGTTCGTGCTGGTCGGCTCACTGGTCACATTGCTGTTCCTCGCGGTGGTGCAGCTCGGCATCGACTATCACGTCCGCAACGTGCTCGCGGCGTGCGTCGCCGACGGTGCGCGGTACGGCGCCAACGCGGACGTGGCGAGCGCGCAGGCCGGCGCCGACGCGGCGAACCGCGAGATCAGCCGAGCCCTCGGACCGTCGTACGCCCGTGCGGTTGCGTCGCGGTCCCAGGACGTCGTGGACGGGGCGCCGGTCGTCACGGTCGAGGTGACCGCTCGGTTGCCCCTGCTCGCCTGGTTCCTGCCGTCCGGCCCGACGGTGCACGCGACCGGCCACGCGCTGCTCGAGCCGCAGCTCGGCTCGGCTCCGTGACGCGGCGGGCCGACGACGGAAGTGCGCTCGTGGAGTTCGTGTTCCTGGCGATCGTGCTGCTCGTGCCGCTCGTCTATGTCGTGCTGACCGCGGTTTCCGTGCAGCGGGCCGCCTTCGGGATGGCCGCGGCCGCCCGTGACGCAGCCCGTGCGTATGCGACTGCGGGCAACGACGATCTCGGTGAACGGCGGGCGGAGGCCGCGGTACGGCTGGCGCTGCACGACCAAGGCGTGCGGTGGTCGCCGGGCTCGCGGGTGGTCGAGTGCGGGCCGTGCGACTACGCGCCCGGATCGCGGTTCACCGTCTCCCTTCGCGCGCAGGTGCCCGTGCCGCTCGTCCCCGACTGGATGTGCCGCGGTCGCTGCGTCGCCGCGATCAGCGTCAGCGCGCAGCACTCGGAGCGGCTCAGCTGCTACTCCGGCACCGGCGCACCGGACGGATCCTGCGGGTGACGGACGACCGGGAGCGAGGCTCGACCACCGTCCTGATCGTCGGGTTCACCGCGATCGCCGTGGCGTTGATCGTCGCGGGGATCGACGTGTCCAAGGTGTTCCTCGCCCGGCGCGCGCTGTCCTCGGCGGCGGACGCCGCCGCTGTCGAGGCGGCGCAGGGCGTGGACACCGACCGGGTCTACGACGGGCCGGAGCTTCGCTGCGGTGAGGCGCTACCGCTGGACCCGGTCCGCGCGGAGGCGATGGCCCGCCAGTCGATCGAGCAGCGCAGCCCGGATCTGGCCCGTTCGTTCCGGCGGCTCGACCCGCCCGACACGACGGTGGAGGGCCGGACGGTCACCGTGGCGATGCGCGGCGAGGTGGCGGTGCCGTTCGGCCGGATCCTCGCCGTCCTCGGCATCGCCGACGACGGCGGCGCAGTGCCCGTGGCGGAGACGTCACGCGCCACGTCGCCGGTGGCGGGCACGCTGACCGGCTGCGCGGCGACGGGCAACCGATGGCCCCGGTAGCCTGGCTTGCCGTGTCCGCTGAGCCTGCCGAGGAGCTGAAGGAGCTCGCGGCGACGCTCGCCTCGATCGAGGCGGTGCTCAAGCCCGGCGACATGCGCGCCGAGCTGGGCAGGCTCGAGACCGAGGCTGCCGACCCCGACCTGTGGAGCGACCAGCAGCGCGCGCAGCGGGTCACCCGCCGGCTCTCGGCGCTCAAGGCCGACCTCGCCCGGCTGGACGGCCTGCGCGCCCGGCTGGACGACCTCGCGGCCGCGCTCGAGCTCGGCGATGCCGACCTGCTGGCCGAGGCGGCCGCCGACCTGCCCGCCCTTCGCGGCGACATCGAGGGCCTGGAGATCCGCACGCTGCTTTCGGGGGAGTACGACGAGCGCGACGCGGTCGTGACGATCAACGCCGGCACCGGCGGCACCGACGCCGCGGACTGGGCCGAGATGTTGATGCGGATGTACCTGCGGTGGGCCGAGCGCCACGACTACGCGACCGAGGTGTTCGACACCTCGTACGCCGAAGAGGCCGGGATCAAGTCCGCGACCTTCGTGGTCCGCACGCCGTTCGCGTACGGCACCCTCGCCGGTGAGCACGGCGTCCACCGGCTGGTGCGGATCTCTCCGTTCGACAACCAGGCGCGGCGGCAGACCTCTTTCGCCGGGGTGGATGTGACACCTGTGGTCGAGGAGGCGGACCACGTCGACATCCCCGAAGACGAGATCCGCGTCGATGTCTACCGCTCCTCCGGCCCCGGCGGCCAGGGTGTCAACACGACCGACTCCGCCGTACGGATCACCCACCTCCCGACCGGGATCGTGGTGACCTGCCAGAACGAGCGCAGCCAGATCCAGAACCGGGCCCGCGCGATGGAGGTGCTGGCCGCGAAGCTCCTCGAGGAGCGGCGCAAGGCCGAGGCGGCCGAGCTGGACCGGCTCAAGGGGTCCCGCAACACCGTCGGCTTCGGCAGCGACGACAAGGTGCGCGACTACGTGCTGCACCCCTACCAGCTGGTCAAAGACGCCCGGACCGGCCTGGAGGTGGGCAATACCGGAGCGGTCCTCGACGGCGACCTGGACGGCTTCATCGAGGCGGAGGTCCGCTGGCGTCGTAGCCAGGCAGACGCCTAGACCCCATCTAGACTGACGCCAAATGATTCGCTTCGAGTCGGTGACCAAGGTCTATCCGACGAGCACCCGGCCTGCTCTCGAGAACGTCTCCGTGGACGTCGACAAGGGCGAGTTCGGCTTCCTCGTCGGCCAGTCCGGATCGGGCAAGTCGACCTTCCTCCGGCTCGCGCTCAAGGCCGAGACCCCGACCAAGGGCGAGATCTGGGTGGCCGGCAAGCAGCTGTCCCGGCTGTCGCACTGGCGGGTGCCGGCGCTGCGCCGCCAGATCGGCACCGTCTTCCAGGACTTCCGGCTGCTGCCCAACAAGACCGTGGCCGAGAACGTCGCGTTCGCCCTCGACGTCATCGGCAAGCCGCGCCACGTGGTGGCGAAGGTGGTGCCGGAGGTGCTCAGCCTGGTCGGGCTAGACGGCAAGGAGAACCGCCGGCCCGACGAGCTCTCCGGTGGTGAGCAGCAGCGGGTCGCCATCGCGCGAGCGTTCGTGAACCGGCCGCGCGTACTGCTCGCCGACGAGCCCACCGGAAACCTCGACCCGGCGACCAGCATCGGGATCATGAAGCTGCTCGACCGGATCAACCGCACCGGCACCACCGTGGTCATGGCGACCCACGACTCGAACATCGTCGACTCGATGCGCCGGCGCGTGGTGGAGCTCGAGGGCGGGCACGTCACCCGTGACCAGAGTCGCGGCGTCTACGGCTACGCGCAGTAGGGGAGGTCGGGGCATTGCGTACTGAGTTCGTACTGCAAGAGGTCGGCATCGGCCTCAAGCGCAACGTCACGATGACCATCGCGTCGGTCATGACCGTGGCGATCTCGCTGACCCTCCTCGGGATCGCGCTGATCATCCGGTTCGGCGCCAACCAGCTCGAGCACGACCTGCTCAACCAGATCGAGCCTTCGGTCTACCTCGAGCCGGTGTGCGGGACCCCGAACGCAGGGTCGAACTGCCTGACCGCCGAGGACCGGACCAACATCCAGAGCACGCTCGAGGCGCTGCCGCAGGTCGAGCACGTCACCTACATCTCGCAGGCGGAGGGCTACAAGCGCTTCAAGGACGAGTTCCGGGACAGCCCCGATCTGGTCAAGCACACGCCCGAAAGCGCGATCCCGGAGTCGTTCGCGGTCAAGCTGAAGGACCCGCACGACTTCGCGGTGATCAACAGCGCGGTCGGCAAGGCGCCCGGGGTGCAGCAGGTGACCAACGCGTCGGTGACGCTGAAGCGGCTGTTCGCGTTCTTCCGGCACGTGACGCTGGGCGCACTGCTGCTCACCGTGCTGCTGCTCATCTCGACCTGCCTGCTGATCTACAACTCCATGCGGGTCGCGGCGTTCAGCCGACGCCGGGAAACCGGGATCATGCGGTTGGTCGGCGCATCCGACTTCTACATCCAGGCGCCGTTCGTGCTGGAAGGTACGGCGGCGGGCGTCGCCGGGTCCGGACTCGCGGTCGTGTTGCTCGTAGCGGTGAAGTGGTACATCTCGAGCACCCTCGCGACGCGCGTCCTCACTCCCTTCGGAGAATGGTCGACGCTCGGCAAGGCGCTGCCGTTGGTGATCGTGATCGGCATCCTGCTGCCCGCGATCGCGTCCTTCCTCACGCTGCAGCGGCACCTGCGGGTTTAGGAGGCGAATCCCGATGCGCCTGCTCGCGCGCATCCGGCCGCTCGCCGCAGCGGCGGTCGTCGCGGTGTTCGGTGCGGGCGTCGTCACGGGCGCCCTCGTCCACCGCGGGCACGAGGGCGCGCACGGCGATGCCGTCATCGAACAGGCGGAGCGGGCGATCGAGTCCCACGCCGCCCACCCGATCCCGCCAGGAGTGCTGCGGCAGGCGGCCGTCGACGGAATGTTGCGTGCTCTCGGCGACCCCTGGTCGGCCTACTACGAGCCGGCTGAGTTCGCCCGATACGAGCGGACGCTGTCCGGCTCCTACAGCGGGGTCGGTATCTGGGTGCGCCGCACGTCG
>CAZEAM010000131.1:0-4337 GCA_964510285.1 uncultured Frankiaceae bacterium
TTGGCGCGCACCGGGATGAGCTTGGAGTTGGCGCACTGCGCCGGACCTGGCAACGCCATGAAGGTGCCGATCTGCGACGCCCCTTCGACCCACAGCGAGAACGGCGGCATCGACATGACGGCGTCCTCGTGCAGCAGCTTCACGAAGCTCTCGATGTCGTAGCGCTCGAAGGCGTCGACGTACTTCGCGAGCAGGTCGGCGTGGTCGGCGTCGAGCTGCGCCGGCGCGGGGTCCTCGGGCAGGGTGGCGAGCGTGGCGCGGGCCCGCTGCAGCGCGCTGTTGATCGACGCGACGCTCGACTCGAGCAGCTCGGCGGCTTCGGATGCCGGCCAGCGCAGCACCTCGCAGAGGATCAGCGCGGCGCGTTGCTTGGCCGGCAGGTGCTGCAGCGCGGTGACGAACGCCAGCCGGATCGAGTCGCGGGCGACCGCGATGTCGGCCGGATCGCCGTTGTCGGGCAGGACCGAGTCCTCGTTGACCGGGGAGATCCAGGGCAGCTCCGGGTGCATGCTCTCGGCGATCAGCGTCTCGTCCGGGTCGGAGGAGGGGCCGAGCTCGATCGGCCGGGCCCGGCGCTGGGCGCTTCGTTGCATGTCGATGCAGACGTTGGTGGCGATCCGGTAGAGCCAGGAGCGGACACTGGCCCGGCCTTCGAAGCTGCTCGCGTTCTTCCAGGCGCGCAGCATCGTCTCCTGTACGGCGTCCTCGGCCTCGGAGCCGGAGCCGAGCATGCGGTAGCAGTAGCCGGTCAGCTCGCGGCGGTACTGCTCGAGGTCGGCGAGCCGTTCAGGGGCGTCCACGCTCACAGCCCCGGACCCTATCCGCGGTCGGTGACAGAGCAAGTCGGTTGCCATCGACAGCTACGACGGGCCAGCCCGCGGAAACTCATCGGCCCGCCCGTGCGGATGGCACATAGGTATTGCTATGGCGAAGTGTGTGGCACATAGGTATGCCGGCCGGCGATACCTATGTGCCATCCGCTCTACGGTTCGCCCGGTTTGACCACGCCGGCCTCGTAGGCCCGCGCGACGAGCTGCACCCGGTCGCGGCAACCCAGCTTGGCGAGCAGGTTGCTCACGTGCGTCTTCACCGTCGCCTCCCCGATGAACAGCGACTGCGCCAGCTCGGTGTTGTTCAGCCCGCGCGCCACCCCGACCAGCACCTCGCGCTCCCGCTCGGAGACGTCCGGCAGCGGCTGGGTGGGCCGGCCGTTGCGCGCGGTGAACTCCGCGATCAGCCGCCGCGTGATCGACGGCGCGAGCAGGGCATCGCCGCGGGCCACCACCCGCACGGCCGCGATCAGGTCGTCGGGCGGGGAGTCCTTGAGCAGGAACCCGCTCGCCCCGGCCTGCAGCGCCTGGAACACGTACTCGTCCAGGTCGTACGTCGTGAGGATCAGCACCGCCGTCGCCGTACCGTCGGCGGTGATCCGCCGGGTCGCCTCCACGCCGTCCAGCCTCGGCATCCGGATGTCCATCAGTACGACGTCGGGGCGCAGCCGCTTGCTCTCAGCGATCGCCTCGACCCCGTCGGCGGCTTCGCCCACGACCTCGAGCTCAGCCTCGCCGTCGAGCAGCTTGCGGAACCCGGCACGGACCAGCGACTGGTCGTCGGCGATCAGCAGGCGAAGCATCAGGCCGACTCGAGCATCTGGCTGCCGACCGGGAGCCGGGCCTGGACCGCCCAGCCGCCCTCGGACCGCGGTCCGGTCGTGACGGTGCCGCCGAACACGCTGACCCGTTCGCGCATCCCGAGCAGTCCGTTGCCACTGCCTGGCGCCGCGGGCTCGCGACCGGCGGCGTCGCCGTCGTCGACCACGTCGATCTCGACCCGCCCGAGGCGGTGGCGGACGACGATCTCGACGCGTCGGGCGTGCGCGTGCTTGAGCACGTTGGTGAGGGACTCCTGCACGATCCGGTACGCCGTGAGGTCGACACCGGCGGGCAGCGGCTCGGCCGACCCCTCGATCCGGACCGCGACGTCAATGCCCGCTTCGCGCACCGGCGCGACGAGTAGGTCGAGCTCGGCCAGCGACGGTTGCGGCGCGAGCGACGGCGGCTCGTCGACGTTGCGGAGCAGGCCGAGCAGCCGGCGCAGGTCGACCAGCGCTTCGCGCCCTGCGCGCTCGACCGACTCGAGCACCGTCGCCGTCGCGTCCGGGTCCGTCGTACCGTGCGACAGCGCCCGGCGCTCGGCGGCGGCCTGTACGACGATCACCGACAGCCCGTGGGCGACGACGTCGTGCAGCTCGCGGGCGATGCGCGAGCGTTCCTGCTCGACGGCCTCGGCGGTGCGATGCTCCTGGGTCTGCTCGAGCTGGGCGGCGAGCTGCCGCGCGCGGCGGGCCTGCTCGCCGCGGCTGCGGATCGCGACCGCGACGCCCCATGCGGCGGCCATCCACACGATGACCGGAATCAGGTCGCCGGCGAACCCGCCGATGATCCAGAACACGAGCTGGCTGACGACGAAGAGGGCGACGAGCGCGCCGGTCGCGATCTTCAGCCGCTGCCCGCGGTTGCCGGCGCCGATCGCGTAGGCGGCGAAGACGAGGAACAGGAACGCCTCGAAGCCGCCCTGCTCCTCGCTGGTCCACATCGTTCCCCAGCCGGTCGCGATCGCGATCGCTGCCGCCGGTGCGAGGAGCGGGAAGCGGCGGCGCAGGCCGAGGACGATGACGCCGGCGATCAGGAACGCGACGTGGGCGGCAGGCGAGCCCGGGAACTGGTCGGTGTTGGCGTGCAGCGCGATGTCGCCGAGGCCGATCCCGGCGATGACGAGGGGCACCGTCCAGTCGAACACCGCATGGCGGACTCTTGGGCTGCCGAACACCCCTGGACGGTAACCCCGTCACCAGCGCGTTGACCTCCGTCTGCGGGCGGAACCGCGGCGCGATGCGCTCCGCCGTACGACGGAGCGGGCGCGGTCGCAGATCCGCCTCGGCGTCCGGTGAATCAGCCCGCGGAGGGAAGCGGCGTACGGCGTGACGTCCCTAGCGTCCGTACCCGTCGCCGCGATCGTCGCGGCCGCCAACGGAGGACACGATGAACAGTTCCAAGCGCACCTTCGCTCTCGGCGCCGGCGTCACCGCGATCGCCGCCACCGTCGCGACCCCGCTGCTGGCCGGCACGGCCGCGGCGAGCGCGCACACCTTGTCGCTGCAGATGCACAACGTGTCGCAGCGCACCGTCGACAACAAGCCGTCCGGGTTCAGCGCGGGCGACGAGCAGGTGCAGGTCACCCGGCTGACCGAGGCGGGCAAGAAGGTCGGCTGGGAGACCGGCGACTGCCTGACCACGCGGGTGGCGAAGACGGCCGAGCAGATCTGCCGGTTCGTCTTCCACCTGCACGACGGCGAGATCGTGTCGACCGGCGCGATGAAGAGCGGCCGGCGGGGCCCGGGCACGTTCGCGCTGGCGATCACCGGCGGCACCGGCAGCTATGCGGCGGCCAGCGGCGAGGTCAGCATCACCGCGGTCGGCCACGGACCGGTCCCGGTGACGATCTCCGCGTCGTACTAGCCGCGCGGGTGAGCGGATGGCACATAGGTATTGCTGTAGCCGTGCTGATGGCACATAGCTATCGCTATAGCTGGGCGCATGGCACATACGCATGCCGCGCGCCATACCTATGTGCCATCCGCTCAGGGCTCAGGGCTCAGGGCTCAGGGCTCAGGGCGATGAGTTTGGTTGACGGCGGCCGTCTGACGGGATGAGGGTCAACCGAGGCTCGAGAGAGGACCACCGCCATGAGCACTTCTACGACGACGCGGCCCAGCAAGGTCGCCACCGTCATCATCCCGGTCGCCGACCAGGACGCCGCGCTCGCGTTCTACACCGACAAGCTCGGGTTCGAGCTGCGCGTGGAGGTCCCGTTCGGTGAGGGCAGCCCGATGCGCTGGATCGAGGTCGGCCTGCCCGACCAGGAGACCACCATCGCGCTCGCCCCGCCGCCGGAGGACTACGTGATCACCGAGCGCGAGACCGGGATCAGCCTGTACTGCCAGGACATCGACGGCTACCACGCGGCGCTGAAAGCCGCGGGCGTCGACGTCGACGAGGCGGTCCAGCGGATGGGCGGTCCGGTGCCGCCGATGTTCTGGTTCCGTGACCACGCGAACAACAGCCTGATGTGCGTGGGCGACGCGTAGCTCATTCCGCCGAGCCCAACGTTTTGGGCCTCTCAACCCCCTTGAGACGCCCATTTCGTTGGGCTCGACGCATGCGTACGCCGGATCCGCTGGCCGGCCGCATCGACCTTTGGTATCACTCTTGGTATCGTTCGAGCCATGGCCATGACGCTGCGGCTCGACGAGCAGGAGACTCAGGCGCTGCGCGCCC
>CAZEAM010000132.1:0-3821 GCA_964510285.1 uncultured Frankiaceae bacterium
ACCGAGCTTCGCGCCCGCGGACGGCTGGTGCTCGACGAGCTTGCCGTCGGGCATCACGTGCTGCACGGGCAATCCGTGCGCGAGCACGGCAACGTCGGCGATCAGCCGTCGATGGCAGCGCCACCACAGGTACTCGCTACACATGACCGCGACGGGTTGCGCCGCGGCCTCGTCGAGCACGACTTCCAATGCTGCGGCGAACTCCGGCGTACGGGTGTGGGCGGCGTACGCCGCGAACTGCGCGACCTTCCACCAGCCGTCAGCGACCGGTTCGCCCGACGGGAGGCGCCGCCTGCCGCCGAGACGCTCGTCCCAGCGGTAGTCGATTCCTAGTTCCGGCAGCCAGGTCTCGAGAGCCTCGCGGCCGACGTCGGGATGCGTCCGGCTCCCCGGATACCGACGGACGTCCACCAGGCGCCGTACGCCGGCGCCGGACAACCGCGCCCCCAGCCGGCCGCGGTCGTCCTGGCCGTGACCGATCGTGAGCAGGGGGGCGCTACTGGCCGTCGGCGTACGCCGCGCCCACGACGACCGACCACGGCCGCACCGCCCACTCGCTGACCAGCCCGTTGCGCACGTACGGGTCCGCGTTGGCGAACGCCTCCACCGTCGAAGGGTCCTCGACGTCCCACACGAGCACGGCGCGATCGGCCGGCTCGGCGAGCGCTCCCGCCAGCACCAGCTCGCCCCGCTCCGCCGCGGCGCGAGCCAGCCCCAGGTGCTCGGTCCGGAACTCGGCGCGCCGTTCCAGGTAGTCGTCAACGAGTCGGTACTCGAGCACGAGGTAAGCCACAACCGAACCGTATCGTTCCGCGAACTTGCACTATCCGACCGTTCGTGTCGCGGAAACGGTGGGATATCGCAAGTTCGGCGGAGCGGTCGGGCGGGTCAGTCGTCGGGGGTGGGGCGGCGGCGGTGCTCCTTCGTCGCACCTCGCCGGCGCTTGCTGTCCAGCCGGCGCTCTTTCGCGGCCTTCGTCGGCCTGGTCGGCCGGCGCGCCCGGGGCGGTGGCGCCACGGCCTCCCGGAGCAGGTCGGCGAGCCGGTCCATCGCCGCCTCGCGGTTGCGCAGCTGCGAGCGCTCGGTCTGCGAGCTCACCGTGACCACGCCGTCGACCAGCCGTCCGCTCAGCCGTTCCAGCGCCCGGGCCCGGTACGTCGACCCCAGCGTCGGCGAGCCGGCGACGTCGAAGGACAGCTCGGCCCGGGAGTCGGCGGTGTTGACCGACTGCCCGCCCGGCCCCGACGAGCGGGAGAACCGCCACTGCAGCTCGGCCGCGGGGATCGTGAGCCGCGCGTTCACCCGCAGATCCCCGGTCACGGCCTCCATCCTCCCCACTGCCAGACCGGCGTGATCATGGCGAAGTGGTCAGCGACACCGGCGTGTCGTGACTCAAACGCCATGATCACGCGGGATTACGCCGTACGGAGGAACCTCGCGAAAGTGGCGCAGAAACGTTGCGGCGCAGCGCTGGCGTGGCTCAAGTGTGGGAGGATTTCTTCCGAATCACAAGGTTGTCATTCAAACGACTTCATGGACCGCACGACACTCCACCGCCGGGGGCCGACATGACTACTTCCCCAGTCATGCGCTGGCTTGCGGAGGGCCTGCCCCTCACGCTGCTGTGCGACCTCGCGAGCACCGCTGACCCGGACTCCGCCGCGATCAACATGCGCGAGCGGCCGAGCGGCGACTCGATCTGGATGGACGCCGCTGACGTACGCACGGCGTGGCGGCAGGCCGCCTCGGACTAGCGGTGCCAGGCCGCTGCAGAGCCGGCGTCAGGTCTCGTCGGCGTAGTACTCGAACAGCATCGAGCCGACCGCCGGAACGGCGAACGCGCCGCCGAGGAAGACCATCCACCAACCGAACACGATCCCGGCGAAGATGACCGCTGCCGAGCCCGCGCACCACAGCGGCGCCCAGCTGTACGGGCTGAAGAAGCCGATCTCTCCCGCACCGTCGGCGATGTCCGCGTCGTCCATGTCCTCCCAGCGCGGCTCGATCCGCCGGCCGGTCATGAACATGTACGTCGACACCAGCGTGCCGAGCCCGACGCCGAGCGCCATCGCCGTCGTACCGGTCGGGTCGTGCGAGGTGAACCAGTAGACGATGTCGGCGCCGAGCAGGAAGACCGCGATGAAGCCGAACAGGTAGCCCTCGACTCTCACGACGACCCTCCTGCCTCAACCGGGGCCGAATGGTGGTGGGTGATCCCCGCCAGGTGCGGGTAGTGCAGGTCGAACGCCGGCCGCTCGGAGCGGATCCGCGGGACCGCCGTGAAGTTGTGCCGCGGCGGCGGGCAGGAAGTGGCCCACTCGAGCGAGTTGCCGTACCCCCACGGGTCGTCGCCGATGACCCGCTCGTTCTTGCCGGCCCACGAGCGCCAGGCGTTGTACATGAACGGCAGCATCGACAGCCCGAGGATGTAGGCGCCGATCGTCGAGACCGTGTTCAGCGTGGTCCAGCCGTCGGTTGGCAGGTAGTCGGCGTAGCGCCGCGGCATGCCTTCCACCCCGAGCCAGTGCTGGACGAGGAAGGTCGTATGGAACCCGACGAACAGCGTCCAGAAGTGGATCTTGCCGAGCCGCTCGTTGAGCATCGTGCCGGTCATCTTCGGCCACCAGTAGTAGAAGCCGGAGAACATCGCGAACACGACGGTGCCGAACAGCACGTAGTGGAAGTGGGCGACCACGAAGTAGGTGTCGGAGACGTGGAAGTCGATCGGCGGTGACGCCAGCAGTACGCCGGTCAGGCCGCCGAGCAGGAACGTGATCAGGAAGCCGATCGAGAACAGCATCGCGGTGTCGAACGAGATGGCGCCGCGCCACATCGTGCCGATCCAGTTGAAGAACTTGACCCCGGTCGGTACGGCGATGAGGAAGCTCAGCAGCGAGAAGAACGGCAGGAGCACCGCGCCGGTCGCGAACATGTGGTGTGCCCACACCGTGATCGACAGGCCGGAGATCGACATCGTCGCGAAGACCAGGCCCTTGTAGCCGAACAACGGTTTACGGCTGAAGACAGGGATCACCTCGGACACGATGCCGAAGAACGGCAGCGCCACGATGTAGACCTCGGGATGGCCGAAGAACCAGAACAGGTGTTGCCAGAGCACGGCTCCACCGTTGTTCGGGTCGAAGATGTGCGCGCCGAACTTGCGGTCGGCCTCCAGACCGAACAGCGCGGCGGCGAGCACCGGGAACGCGATCAGCACCAGGATCGAGGTGAACAGGATGTTCCAGGTGAAGATCGGCATCCGGAACATCGTCATACCGGGTGCGCGCAGGCAGATGATCGTCGTGACGAAGTTGACGCCACCGAGGATCGTGCCGAACCCGGACAGCGCGAGACCCATGATCCACAGGTCGGCGCCCGGACCGGGTGAGTGGATCGCGTCCGACAGCGGCGTGTAGGCGAACCACCCGAAGTCGGCGGCACCGTTGGGCGTGAGGAAGCCGGACATCGCGATCAGGCTGCCGAACAGGAACAGCCAGTAGCTGAACATGTTCAGCCGCGGGAAGGCGACGTCGGGCGCGCCGATCTGCAACGGCATCACGACGTTGGCGAAGCCGACGAACAGCGGCGTCGCGAACATCAGCAGCATGATCGTGCCGTGCATCGTGAACAGCTGGTTGAACGTCTCTGGGCTGACCACCTGGTCACCGGGCCGTGCGAGCTCGGTGCGCATGAGCTCGGCCATGATGCCGCCGACGATGAAGAACACGAACGACGTGATCAGGTAGAGCAGGCCGATCACCTTGTGGTCGGTGCTGGTGATCCAGCGAACGACCCGGCTGCCCGGTACGACGTGAACCCGC
>CAZEAM010000133.1:0-11178 GCA_964510285.1 uncultured Frankiaceae bacterium
ATCGCCTGCCCGGTCGTGGCGTCGGTCGCGCCGACGACCGCCGCCTCGGCGACCGACGGGTGGCTGACCAGGGCGTGCTCGACCTCGGTGGTCGAGATCCGGTGTCCGGAGACGTTCATCACGTCGTCGACGCGGCCGAGCAGCCACAGGTCGCCGTCTTCGTCACGCTTGGCGCCGTCGCCGGCGAAGTAGGCGCCGTCGAAGCGTGACCAGTAGGTCTGCCGATAGCGCTCGTCGTCACCCCAGATGCCGCGCAGCATGCCCGGCCACGGCTCGGTCAGGACGAGGAAGCCGCCGCCGCCGTTGCCCACCGACTGCCCGGCGTTGTCGACGACGTCCGCGCTCACGCCCGGGAACGCGGTCATCGCGGCACCCGGCTTGGTCGACGTGACCCCGGGCAGCGGCGTGATCATGATGCCGCCGGTCTCGGTCTGCCACCAGGTGTCGACCACCGGTGTCCGGCCGCCGCCGACGTGCTCCCGGTACCACATCCAGGCTTCCGGGTTGATCGGCTCGCCGACCGAGCCGAGCAGCCGCAACGACGACAGGTCGTATGGCGCCAGCTCTTCGGCGCCCCACTTCATCAAGGTCCGGATCGTGGTCGGCGCGGTGTAGAGGATCGTGACCTTGTGGTCCTGGATCAGCTTCCACCAGCGCGCCTTGTCACCCGGGTGCGGCGTGCCCTCGTACATGATCGACGTCGCCTGGTTGATCAGCGGGCCGTACACGATGTAGCTGTGCCCGGTGATCCAGCCGATGTCGGCGGCGCACCAGTACACGTCCGACTCGGGCTTGAGGTCGAACACCATCCGATGGGTCGCCGCGACGTGCGTGAGGTAGCCGCCGGTCGTGTGCAGGATGCCTTTCGGCTTCGCGGTGGTGCCCGACGTGTACATCATGAACAGCGGGTGCTCGGCGTCGAAGGCCTGCGCCTCATGATGGTCTGACGCGCTGTCGACCACGTCGTGCCACCACACGTCGCGCGCGTCGTCCCAGCCGACGTCGTCGCCGGTACGCCGGACGACCACCACGGTCCGTACGTCGGGGCAGCCGTCGAGCGCCTCGTCGACGGCCGGCTTCACCGGAGTCGGCGCGCCTCGGCGGAACTGCCCGTCCGTCGTGACCACGACCCGCGAGTCGGAGTCGAGGATGCGACCCCGCAGCGAGTCCGACGAGAAGCCGCAGAACACCACGTTGTGCGGAGCGCCGATCCGGGCGCAGGCCAGCATCGTGACGATGGTCTCCGGGATCATCGGCATGTAGATCGTGACCCGGTCGCCGGCCCGCACGTTCAACGAGGTGAGGGCGTTCGCCGCCTTGCAGACCTCTCGCTGCAGGTCGGCGTAGGTGACGTCGCGGCGCTCTCGCTCGCCATCACCGATCCAGTGGTAGGCGACCTTGCCGCCCGCGCCGGCTGCCACGTGGCGGTCGACCGCGTTGACGCACGCGTTCAGCTTGCCCCCGACGAACCACTTCGCGAACGGAAGCTGCCAGTCGAGGACCTGGTCCCACGGTTGTGCCCAGGTCAGCGCCCGTGCCTGTTCCGCCCAGAAACCCAGCCGGTCCCGGGTCGCGGCGGCGTAGGTGTCGGCGGTCGCGTTGGCCGCGCGGGCGAGGTCGTCCGGTGGCGCGAAGCGCCGGGTCTCGTGCAGAAGCGCGTCAAGTGCAGGTTCGGACATGCCTGCAGCCTGTCATGCTGTCCGCCATGGCGCTGATGTCGCTCCAGGATGCAGTCTTCCTGCTGCCGGAGACGCGCGAACAGCCCATGCACGTCGGTGGGCTGCAACTGTTCCAGCGACCAGAGGGCGCCGGTCGGGACTTCCTCAACGACATGCATGCCGAGCTGCTCGCGGTCGAGGACGTGGCGCCGATCTTCCGGCGCCGCGCCTATCGGTCGGCGTCGACGCTCGGCCAGTGGGCGTGGGAGGACGACGCCGATCTCGATCTCGAGCATCACGTGCGCCACTCGGCGCTGCCGCGCCCGGGCCGGATCCGCGAGCTGCTCGCACTGACCTCCCGACTGCACAGCACGCTGCTCGACCGGCATCGCCCGCTGTGGGAGATGCACCTCATCGAGGGGCTGCAGGACGGGCGGTTCGCGGTCTACTTCAAGCTGCACCACGCGGTGATGGACGGCGTGCACGGGCTGCGCCTGATGCAGAAGTCGCTCAAGGCCGACCCGGACGACCTGAGTCTGTGTGCGCCGTACCTGCCGCGAGTGACCGAGTCGTCGGGCGGCGCAGGATTCTCGCCGCTGGCGTTGCCGGGCATGCTCGCCGGTGTCGCCCGCGATGTCGTCGGCGACGTCGTCGGCTTCGCTCCCGCGGTACTGCAGACCGCCGAGCGTCTGCTACGCGACCAGGCTGCCGCGCTGCCTACGGTTGCACCCCGCACGATCCTCAACGGCGCCATCACCGGCTCCCGGCGCTTCGCGGCACAGTCCTGGCCGCTCGAGCGGCTGCGCGACGTCGCCAGGACCGCCGGCGTGACGCTCAACGACGTCGTCCTGGCGATGTGCTCGGGTGCGCTGCGGGAATACCTCGACGAGCAGGGCGAGCTGCCCGACGCGCCCCTGCTGGCGATGGTGCCGGTGTCCCTCGCGCTGCGCTCGGACGGCCCGGAGAGCACTCACGGCAACAATGTCGGGGCGATCATCGCAAACCTGGCGACAGACGAACCCGATCCCGCTCGCCGGCTCGAGGCCATCAACCGCTCAGTTCTCGACGGGAAGGAACGGCTCGCCGGCATGAGCCGGCTCGCGGTGCTCGCCACCTCCGGCATCGCAATGGCGCCGATCGCGATGAGCGCCTTCTTCGGCATCAACCGGCTGCTGCCACCGCCGTTCAACCTGGTGATCTCCAATGTGCCCGGGCCGAAGCAGCCGCTGTGGATGCAGGGTGCCCGGCTCGACGCGTTCTACCCGCTGTCGATCCCGACCGGCGGGCAGGCGTTGAACATCACCGTCACGAGCTACGTCGACAGCATGGAGTTCGGGCTGACCGGGTGCCGCCGCCACGTGCCGCACCTGCAGCGTTTGCTGACCCACCTCGAGACCGCTCTCGCCGACCTCGAGAAGGCGCTCGGGTGAGCGCGGCGCGCTGAACCGAGCGCCCCGCCCAGGCGTAGTAGAAGGTGTGGGATCCCAGAACCGAGTGCACCTCGGCGGCCGGGTGCTGACCGCGGCCGCGCTGGCGGTGATGGCGGGGATCCATCTTCAGCTGTACTCGACGTACGGCTACCGGGCGATCCCGACGATCGGCGGGCTGTTCCTCGCCAACGCCGTCGCCGGCCTCGTGCTGGCCGCGGCGATCCTCGCCGTACCGACCCGATTCCTCGGGCTGGTCGCGTTCGCGAGCGCGGACCTGCTGGCCGGGACGGCCGTCGGGTTCGTGGTCGCCCTGAACCACCCGCTGTTCGGGTTCCAGGACTCGATGCAGGCCCCGCATGCCTGGACCGCACTCATCGACGAAGCCCTCGGCGCACTGATCGCGGTCGTGCTCGCCGCCTGGTCCTTCCGCGGACAAGGCGTGCGGGCCGCCGTCGGCGCCGGGCGGCGAGCATGATGTCCACCGTGGCCCCGTCCGACGAGGCGGCGCGGCGCGCGCTGTACGACGCACACGCCGGTGCCTTGCTCGCCTACGCCATCCGGCTGACCGGTGGGGATCGGGGCAGGGCCGAAGACGTCGTGCAGGAGACGATGCTGCGCGCGTGGCGGCACCGCGACGCGATGGACGAGTCGCGCGGCCCGATCCGTCCCTGGTTGTTCACGGTCGCGCACCATGTGGCGATCGACGCCTATCGCGCCCGGGCCGCACGGCCGACAGAGGTGGGCGATGCAGTGCTCGAGGCGGTCCCCGCTGCCGATGACATCGATGTGCATCTCGACCGGCTGCTGATCAGCGACGCGATGGCTGCGCTCTCGCCGGAGCACCGCAGCGTGCTGATCGAGACCTACTACCGCGGGCGTTCGGTGGCCGAGGCGGCCGAGTCGCTCGGGGTGCCGCCCGGCACGGTCAAGTCGCGGACCTTCTACGCCTTGCGTGCACTCAAGCTCGCTCTCGCCGAGCGGGGGGTGAAGACGTGACCTGCGACGAGGTGCGGATCTCCCTCGGGGTGTATCTGGTCGGTGCGATCGACCCGGCCGAGCGGGCCGATGTCGACGTACATCTTCAGGACTGCCCGCACTGCCGCGCGGAGCTGGGCGAGATCGCGATGCTGCCGTCCGTGCTCGACAAGCTGAGCCTGGACGACGTCGCGGAGACCAGCAACGTCCCGGCTCCCTCCGAGGCCCTGTTCGTCCGCGTCGCCGAGCGGGTCCGGCGCGAGGACGCCGCCGCGGCCGCGACCGAGCTTCGTCCGCGGCGGCGTTGGCGGACGATCGCTGCCGCCGCGGCGGCAGTCGTCGTGATCGGCGGGGTGAGCGTCACCGCGGTCGAGGTGCTGCGTTCGTCGAACGGGCCGAGGACAGTGGCGGCGGTGCAAGGTTCGGTCCACATGCGGGTCGCGCTGACCTCGCAGGCGACCGGAACCGCGCTGCAGGTCACGGTGTCCGGGCTGGCCAACGATGAGCACTGCCGGCTGATCGCCGTCGCTGATGACGGGTCCACCGACCTGGTCAGCCAGTGGGACGCGACGTACGCCGGGGAGGCTCAGGTGACGGGCTCGACCTCGATCGCGACGGGTGACCTGACCCGGTTGGTGCTGCTCGGCCACGACGGGCGCCGCCTGGTCCAGGTCGAGGTCTGAGGCGGTCGGCCTAATCCGAATATCGCTCTGTACGCCTAAACGGCGCAATTTTGTGTGGCATTCGGCTGAGCCAGGCGGCGGGTTCGTTGCTACGGCAAAACGGGCACGATCGGAAATACCCGCTGCTCATCAGCGAGCAGCCGCCGCAGGAGACGTGCCCCGGTGAAGAGCGCCACCCGCGAGGTGCTGACGCTTGCGTCGTCACGGCAAGCGCCGGCGGAAGCGCGGCGTGCGGTGCATGACTTCGCCGAAGCGGTGTCCCCGTCGTCGGCCCGGACGGCCGAGCTGCTCGCCTCCGAGCTCGTGACGAACGCTGTGACCCACGGTCGGGGCGAGGTCACGATCGTCATGGAGTACGACGGCGACGGGCTCGCGGTCACCGTCTCCGACGACGAGCCGGCGATGCCCCACGTCGAGTCGGCTGCTCCGGCTGCCCAAGGAGGGCGCGGGCTACGCCTGGTGGAGGTGCTGTCCAGCGCGTGGGGCGTCAAGCCGGACCGTCGCAGCGGCGGCAAGGGCGTCTGGTTCCGGATCGGCTGACCGGCAGGCCTGCGGGGCGCCGTCACAGCACGGCTCGTAGTACCGGCACGAGGGGCAGCGGTTGTGGGCCTGCTCGGCGTACATCTGGGTTCCGCAGTTCGGGCAGGGTAGGTCGAGGGCCATCGGGCCATGATGGAGGCGGATCCGGGGCAAACCCCGGATTGACATGATTCGAACATACGTTCGATGATGTCGAGATGCTCGACCAGGCCCTCCGCAAACCCCTCCGAGAGCGGCCACCCGCACCCGTTCCGGCCACCTCGCCGGGGGCGGGATCGCCAGCCCGGTCAGGGCTTTCGACGCTGCCGGTGCATCCCGCACTGCACGACCTGCTGCCCGGCGGGCTTCGGCGGGGAAGCACGGTCAGCGTCACCGGATCGTTCTCGCTGCTGCTCGCGCTGCTCGCCGAAGCGTCCGCCGAGGGGGCGTGGTGCGTGCTGGTCGACCTGCCGGTCGGCTCCGCGACGCGGCTGGGCGCGGAAGCGGCGCGCGACCTCGGGATCGACCTGTCGCGGCTGCCGGTGGTGCCCACGGCGGGGGAGAGCTGGACCAACGTGGTCGGTGCGCTGCTCGACGCGTTCGACATCGTCGCGGCGCGGGCGCCCGCCCGGCTGGCCGACGGCGACCTGCGCCGGCTGGCGGCCCGGGCCAGGTCGCGTGGCTCGGTGCTGCTGCCCTACCTCTGCGGGGGTCGCTGGCCGATGGCGGACCTGCGGCTGGCCGCGCAGCCCGGCGACTGGTCCGGGATCGGTGACGGCTACGGGCGCCTGGCGCGCCGGCGGGTGCGGGTCAGCGTCGAGGGGCGGGGCCAGGCGGCACGTTCCCGCGACGTCATGGTGTGGTTGCCGGCCGGGCGCGGCGGCATGGAACCGGACCGCGCCGCAGTGGTGGAGCTGGCCGACGTACGGAGAAGCGCTCGGTGAGCCTTCCGCGGATCGCCATGGTGTGGTGCCCGGACTGGCCGGTCGTCGCGGTCCGGGAGGCGACCGACATCGGCTCCCCGCAGGCGCCCGTCGCGGTGCTCGCCGGCGGGCACATCGTGGCTTGCTCGCGCAGTGCGCGAGGTCTCGGGGTCAGGCGCGGGATGCGCAAGCGGGAGGCGCAGGGACGCTGCCCGGAGCTGGTCGTGCTGCCGCGCGACGAGGCGGTCGAGGCCCGTTGCTTCGAGCCGGCGATCCGTGCGGTGGAAGCGGTGGTGGCCGGGGTCGAGGTGATCCGCCCGGGGTTGCTCTGCCTGGCGGCGCGCGGTCCGGCTCGCCATCTCGGCGGTGAGCAGAACCTGACGACGACGTTGCACGAGACGGTCAGCTGGACCGTGGACGAGGTCTCGGTCGGGATCGCCGATGGGGCGTTCGCCGCGGAGCAGGCGGCCCGGCGTGCGGTGGTGGTCCCGCCGGGAGAGTCCGGCGCGTTCCTCGCCGACCTGCCGATCGGGACGCTCGATGCGTGCGGTGACTCCGCGCTGGTCGACGTCCTCCGCCGGCTGGGGATCTGGACGCTCGGCGGTTTCGCCGCGCTGCCGGCTCGTGACGTCGCGGCGCGGTTCGGTCCGGCCGGGGCATGGGCGCACCGGCAGGCGGGGGGTCGCGACGAGCGGCCGGTGGTGGTGCGCGAGCCGCCGGTCGACTGCTCGGTGACGGTGGAGCTCGAACCGCCGGTCGACCGGGTCGACGTGGTGGCGTTCTCGGCACGTGGCGCGGCCGACACGTTCGTCTCGAACCTGTCCGCGCGGGCACTTGCCTGCTCGTGCGTGGAGCTGGAAGTCACGTCGGAGGCGGGGGAGCGCGCGGCGCGGCGGTGGCGAGTGACCGGGGTGCTGTCGGCCAGCGACGTGATCGACCGGATCCGCTGGCAGATCGAAGGCTGGCTGCACGGTGGGGAGGCCGATCGACGGCTGACCGCCGGCATCACGCGGCTGCGGATCATCCCGGCCGAGACGGTGCCGACCGGCACGCACCAGCAGGCGCTGTGGGGCGGTGACGGCGAGGCCGGCGAGCGGGCGCGCCGGGCGATCGCTCGCGTGCAGACGATGCTCGGGTTCGACGGCGTCCTGGCGCCCGCGGTGGTCGGCGGGCGAGGCCCCGCGCAGCGCACCCAGCTGCTGCCATGGGGGCTGTGCGCCCCGGGGACAGAGGGGGAGGAACGCGATGCGGCCCGGCGCGCCGACCAGCCGTGGCCGGGTCACCTGCCGGCCCCGGCCCCGAGCGTGGTGCTCGACCCGCCCGCGCCGATCGAGCTCCTCGACGCCAGCGGGCGAGCGGTGGTGGTCGGCGAGCGGGGTGCCCTGCTCCGGCCGCCGAGCCGGATCGGCTGGGGTCGTGAGGCTCCGGTCGAGGTGACGTCGTGGGCCGGCCCGTGGCCGGCGGACGAGCGGTGGTGGGACCCGGCCAGCGCGGTGCGGGTGGCCCGGATGCAACTGGTCGACGCGAGAGGCCGCGCCTACCTCGTCGCCGGAGAGATGGCGGCTCAGTCCCGACCGCGTTGGGTCCTGGAAGGCATCTATGACTGACCGGGCAGGGTCGGTGGGCAGGGAAATCTGATGGGGTGGGAGAACCCGCCGGTTCCGTGGCGCGAGCTCGAGGCCCGCTTGTCGGGCCGGGTGCCCGACAAACCGCGCGTCGAGGGCGACGGTGGCGATGCCGCGGGCTGGTCGCGACACCGTCCGGCGTACGAGCCGAAGCTGTTGTCACGCCCGGCCGACCCGGTGCCCTACGTCGAGCTGCACGCGCACTCCTCGTTCAGCCATCTCGACGGGGCGAGCCTGCCCGAGGAGCTGGTCGAGGAGGCTGTCCGGCTGGGCCTGTCCGGTCTCGCACTCACCGACCACAACGGGATGTACGGCGTCCCGCGGTTTGCGGAGGCGGCCGAGGCGGTGGGGCTGGCGACCGTCTTCGGCGCGGAGCTGTCCCTCGACCTCCCGGTCCCGCGGACGACGTCGCAGCGCGCGACCGGCGCTCGTTCCGGGATGCCCGATCCGCCCGGGCGGCACCTGCTGGTCCTCGCCCGCGACCCGGAGGGGTACTCCAGGCTGTGCCGGGCGATGAGCGCCGCCCAGCTTCGGGGTGGCGCGAAGGGCCACCCGGTCTACGACTTCGACGAGCTGACCGAGGCGGCGGGCGGGCACTGGTTGGTGCTGACCGGCTGCCGCAAGGGTCTGGTGCGCGCTGCGCTGGAGTCCGGTGACTGCGGGACCTTCGGGCTCGATCCGGCCCGCGTCGCGCTCGATGAGCTGGTCGGAAGATTCGGTCGGGACAACGTCGCGGTCGAGCTGTCGTTCGGCTGCGACCCGCTGGCCGACGAGCGGTACGACGCGCTGACGATGCTGGCCGCCGAACACGGCCTGCCCGCGGTCGCGACCACCGCGGCGCACTACCACGGGCCACCCCGCCGGCCGCTCGCCACCGCGATGGCGGCGGTGCGTGCGCGGCGCAGCCTCGACGAGATCGACGGCTGGCTGCCGGCCTGGGCGGATGCGCACCTGCGCAGCGGAGCGGAGCTGGCTGCGCGGTTCGCCCGGTGGCCCGGTGTGGTCGAAACCGCGGCGCGGGTCGGCGCCGAGCTGGCGTTCCCGATCCGGCTGATCGCGCCGCAGCTGCCGCCGTTCCCGACCCCTGCCGGGCACACCGAGATGACCTATCTGCGCGCGCTCGCGATGGAAGGGCTCGAGCGACGATACGGCTCGGGCGACGGCAGGAAGCTCTATGAGAAGGCACGCGAGCGGATCGAGCACGAGCTGACCGTGATCGAAGAGCTGAACTTCCCCGGCTACTTCCTCGTCGTCTGGGAGATCGTCAGCTTCGCGCGATCGCAGGGGATCCTCTGCCAGGGCCGCGGGTCCGCCGCGTCGTCGGCGGTCTGCTACGCGCTGGAGATCACCGCGATCGACCCCGTCTACTACAACCTGGTCTTCGAGCGGTTCCTCTCCGCCGAGCGCAACGAGCCACCGGACATCGACGTCGACTTCGAGTCGGGACGTCGCGAGGAAGTCATCCAGCACGTCTATGAGAAGTACGGCCGCGAGCACACCGCGCAGGTCGCCAACGTCATCACCTACCGGCCACGCTCGGCGATCCGCGACGTCGCCAAAGCTCTCGGCTATCCGACCGGCACGCAGGACGCCTGGAGCAAGCAGGTCGACTCGGGGTACAAGGTGGACCTGACCGACGTACACGGCGTACCGGATCAGGTGCTCGAGCTCGCCGACGAGCTGCGCAACGCGCCGCGCCATCTCGGCATCCACTCCGGCGGCATGGTGATCTGCGACCGGCCGATCGTCGAGGTCTGCCCGGTCGAGTGGGGCCGGATGCCGGGCCGCACCGTCCTGCAGTGGGACAAGGACGACTGCGCCGCGATCGACCTCGTGAAGTTCGACCTGCTCGGCCTTGGCATGCTCTCCGCGATCCGCTACAGCTTCGAGCTGATCGAGCAGTGGCACGGCGTGCGCTACGAGCTCGCGACGATCCCGCGCGAGATGCCGTGCGTCTACGACATGGTGTGCCAGGCCGACACGGTCGGGGTGTTCCAGATCGAGTCACGCGCGCAGATGGCGACGCTGCCGAGGTTGCGGCCACGTTGTTTCTACGACCTGGTGATCGAGGTCGCGCTGATCCGGCCGGGCCCGATCCAGGGCGACTCGGTGCACCCCTACATCCGTCGCCGGCACGGCCGCGAGCCGGTCACCTACATCCACGAGAAGATGAAGCCGGCGCTGGAACGGACACTCGGCGTACCGCTGTTCCAGGAGCAGATGATGCAGCTCGCGGTGGCGGTTGCCGACTTCACGCCGACCGAGGCCGACCAGCTGCGCCGCGCGATGGGGTCGAAACGTTCCGAAGCGCGGATCGCCGCGCTGCAACAGCGGCTGTACGACGGGATGGCCGCGAACGGAATCACCGGAGCGGACGCGGACCAGATCTTCGACAAGATCCACGCATTCGCGTCGTTCGGCTTCGCCGAGAGCCATGCGATCTCGTTCGCCTTGCTGGTCTATGCGTCGTCCTGGCTGAAGCGGCACTACCCGGCGGCGTTCTGCGCCGCGCTGATCAACGCGCAGCCGATGGGCTTCTACTCGCCGCAGTCGCTGGTCGCAGATGCCCGGCGGCACGGCATCGAGACCCGCGGGCCGGACATCAACCGGTCGGGGGCGGGGGCGACGCTCGAGCCGGGCGACGGGCCGTCGCAGTGCCCTTGTCTCGACGCGCCACAGCCGGCAGTGCGGCTCGGTCTGAGCGAGGTCCGCTCGATCGGCGACGAGCTGGCCGAGCGGATCGTCGAGCTCCGTGACAAGGAAGGCCCGTACGCCTCGCTGACCGACCTGGCGCACCGGGTCGGATTGTCGAGCGACCGGCTCGAGGCGCTGGCGACGGCCGGCGCGTTCGACGGCTTCGGGGTCAGCCGCCGGGACGCGTTGTGGGTCGCCGGCGCGGCGGCCGCGGTCAAGCCCGGTCAGCTCGAGCTGGCGATCGTCGACGAGCAGGAAGCGCCGGAGCTGCCGGCGATGACGGTACCGGAGCGGATGTACGCCGACCTGTGGGCGACCGGGGTGACGCCGGACCGCTACCCGACGATGCTGGCCCGGGAGCGGCTCGACGCGATGGGCGTGGTGACTGCGGAGGGGCTGCGTGACCTGGCGGACCACACCCGGGTGCTGGTCGGGGGAGTGGTGACCCATCGGCAGCGACCGGCCACGGCGCGCGGGGTCACCTTCGTCAACCTCGAGGACGAGACCGGGATGATCAACGTGATCTGCACGAAGGAGATCTGGACCCGCTACCGCAAGGTGGCCCAGGGATCCGCCGCTCTGCTGATCCGCGGCATGCTGCAGCACACCGACAACGTCGTGAACGTGATGGCCGAGCGAATCGCCCCGCTACCCCTCGGCGTACGTCCCGC
>CAZEAM010000134.1:0-1556 GCA_964510285.1 uncultured Frankiaceae bacterium
CTCGCCCTGCTTGGCCCAGGCCTCCTCCTCGGTCCAGTCAGACGAGGCCTTGCGCACGATCTCCTTGGTCGTGGCAACCGCGAGCGGGCCGTTGGCGGACACCAGGGCGGCGAGCTCGAGGGCGACCTCCAGCGCCTTGCCGGGGTCCGCGAGCCGGTTGACCAGGCCGTAGCTCTTGGCCGTCTCGGCATCGACCGGCTCACCGGTGATCGCGAACTCCATAGCGAGGTGGTACGGGATCCGCTTCGGTAGCCGCAGCAGGCCTCCGGCGCCGGCGTCCAGGCCACGCTTCTCCTCGGGGATGCCGAACTTGGCCTCGCGGCTGGCCACGATCAGGTCGCATGACAAGACCACCTCGCAGCCCCCGGCGAGCGCCCAGCCCTCGACCGCGGCGATCAGCGGCTTGCGCGGCGGCGACTGGGTCAGCCCCGCGAACCCGCGCCCCGGAACGGTCGGGTTCTCTCCCTTGAGGAAGCCCTTGAGGTCCATGCCCGAGCAGAAGGTCCCACCGGCGCCGGTGATGATGCCCACCCACAGGCTGTCGTCACCGTCGAGCTCGTCGATCGCCGCCGCGACGCCCTTGGCCAGCCCCTCGTTGACGGCGTTCTTCGCCTCGGGGCGGTTCAGCGTGATGACCAGCACGTTGTCGCGCCGTTCGGTCAGAACCTCGTCGCTCACTGCGTCTCCTCAAGATCGGATGTCTGCGCTCACCGTAGTGAGCGTGGTACGCCGGCTCTATGGCGGGCTACCCGGACGGGAAGTAACCTCGGAACTGACTCTGACACGAGCGTCAGGGTCGGATCGACAAGCCGCGGGCAGGTGCACACCGCCCGACGCAGGGGAGTGCTGCCAGCCATGCCGATCGGGATCACCGAGGACCACGAGGCGCTGCGCGAGTCCGCGCGCGACCTGCTCGCGAAGCACTGCCCACCCGCCGCGCCCAGGGCCGCCCTCGAGTCGGCCGAGGAGCAGCTGCCGGCGTACTGGCAGGCGGCGGCGGAGCTCGGCTGGTTCGGCCTGCACGTGCCCGAGGAGTACGGAGGCGCGGGCTACGGTCTGCTCGAGCTGGCCGTCGTGGTCGAGGAGCTCGGCCGGTCGATGGCACCGGGCCCGTTCGTCCCGACCGTGCACGCGGCCGCCGTCATCGCCCGCGCCGGAGGCGCGGTCGCGAAGGACCTGCTGCCGCGGCTGGTCGACGGCTCGACCGTCGCGTCGGTGGCGCTCGGCGCGGCCAAGGTCACCGCAACCGACGGCCCGGACGGCCTCGTCCTGTCCGGGGTGGCCCGGCCGGTGGTCGGCGGGACGCTCGCCACGGTCGTCATCCTGCGCGCCGCGGTCGACGGTCGCGTCGTGTGGTGCGTCGTCGACACGCAGGGACGACGGGTGAGCCCCGTCGACAGCTTCGACGCGACCCGCCGCGTCGTCGAGATCGACGTCGACGGCCTTGTCGTACCGGTCGACCGGCAGCTCGGCCTCGACCAGCATGACGTGTACGCCATCGGCGCCGTCCTGTACGCCGCCGAGGCCTGCGGGCTCACCGGATGGTGCCTGGACAC
>CAZEAM010000135.1:0-4590 GCA_964510285.1 uncultured Frankiaceae bacterium
CGGATCGCCTATGAGCTGCGGCCCGGAGCGGGAGATCTTGTCGTGATGGGCGGGCGCTGTCAGCACGACTGGGAGCACACCGTGCCGAAGACGGCCCAACCTGTCGGCGCACGAATGTCGGTCACGATCCGCCATTCCCGATCTGCGGGATGATGGCGCGGTGACCGTCGACCTTGCCGAGCGGGTTCGGCGGATCTGTCTCGGCCTGCCGGGAGTGACGGAGAAGGTCAGCCACGGCGCGCCCGGGTTCTTCGTCGGCAAGCAGTTCGCGATGCTCTGGCCCAACGGCCATCACGACAACCAGTTCCCACACGTGTGGTGTGCCGCGGGCGACGGGGTGCAGGCGGCTCTGATCGCGAGCTCGGATCGGTACTTCCGTCCGCCGTACGTCGGGCACCGCGGCTGGGTAGGCCGACGGCTGGACGGCCGCGTGGACTGGGACGAGATCGCCGAGCTGCTCGAGGACGCCTACCGGGCCGTCGCCCCGCCGCGTCTGGTCGCCGAGCTGGACATTAGCGTGAGTGGGTGAGTGAGGAGCCAGCACCGGAGGATTCTGAGCCAGCGCGGTTTCGGCAGTACCGGTACGCGCCGCCCCCCGGCGCGACCGTCGTGACTCTCGTACGCCACGGCGAGTCGGCTCCCGCCACCGAAGGCGTGGTCGGGCCGATGCGAGACGGTCAGACCGACCCGCCACTGGACCCGGTGGGCGAGCGGCAGGCCGAGCTGGTCGGCGAGCGGCTAGGCCACGAGCGGATCGACGCCATCTATGTCACGACCCTGCAGCGCACCCATCAGACTGCCGCCCCGTTGGCGAAGAAGGTCGGCCTCGAGCCGCGCGTCGAGGCGGATCTCCGCGAGGTCGGGCTCGGCGAGTGGGAGGGCTACAAGTTCCGCAAGTACGTCGCCGAACGGCACCCGGTCGCCGTACAGATGTTCACCGAGCAGCGCTGGGACGCGATCCCGGGCGCAGAATCCAACGACCACTTCGCAAACCGGATCCGCGCCGGTATCGGGCGCATCCACGCTGCCCACCCGGACCAGCGGGTCGTCGCGGTGGTTCACGGCGGGGTGATCGGGATGACGATGGCGATCGCGGCCGGCTGCAACGCGTTCGCGTTCATGGGCGCCGACAACGCCTCGATCTCGGAGATCGTTGTGCTCGGTGAGCAATGGGCGGTACGACGGTTCAACGACACGACGCACCTCGACCCGCGGCTCTCGCTGACCTCGGAGCCCTTGCTGTAGGGAGACCGATGCCCGACACCCACTTCGACACGGCACGTGGTCGGCTACGCGGATACCTCGCCACCCCGGATGGTGGTGGTCCCAAGCCGGGCGTCGTGGTCATCCACGAGGCGCTCGGGCTCACCGACGACATCCGCCGCGCGACCGATCGGGTCGCTGCGGGCGGCTACGTGGCGTTCGCCCCTGACCTGTTCTCCTACGGGTTCGCGCCCCAGTGCCTGCTGGCCACGATGCGCACTCTCATGCGCGGCGGCGGGGGCCGGGCGCTCGAGGACATCGACGCGGCGAAGGACTACCTCCTCGCCCGTGACGACACCACGGACAAGGTGGGAGTCATCGGGTTCTGCATGGGCGGCGGCTTCGCGATCCTCGCGGCGACCCGTGGCTTTGACGCGGCCGCGCCCAACTACGGGGCGGTCCCGAAGAACGCAGGTGCAGCCTTGGCCGGCGCCTGCCCGATGGTCGGCTCCTTCGGCGCCCGGGACCGGATGTTCCGTGGCGCGGCGGCGAAGCTCGAGCGCGCGCTGGACGCGAACCACGTGGTGCACGACGTGAAGGAGTACGCCGACGCGGCCCACGGGTTCATGGTCGAGCACACCGGCCGGTGGGCCTTCGTCGAGCGGGTGCCCGGCATGGGCTACGTCGAGGGCTCCTCCGACGACGCATGGCGGCGGGCGTTTGCCTTCTTCGACCGGCACCTGGCCCAGTGACCTAGAGGAGGCGACGCTCGCTGGCCCACCGCGACAGCTCGCGCCGGTTGGACAGCTGCAGCTTGCGCAGCACCGCGGAAACGTGGGTCTCGATCGTCTTCACCGACACGAACAGCTCCTCCGCCGCCTCCTTGTAGGTGTACCCGCGGGCGATCAGCTGCAGCACATCGCGTTCGCGCGGGGTGAGCACGTCCAGCTCGGACGGCGGGGGTGCGGCGGGGACGTCTTCGGTGAAGGCATCGAGGACGAACCCGGCGAGCCGTGGCGAGAAGACCGCGTCACCGGCCGCGACCCGTTCGACGGCGCTTGCCAGGTCGTCGCCGCTGATGGTCTTCGTCACGTACCCGCGCGCGCCGGCCCGGATCACCCGGATGACGTCGTCCGGCGCGTCCGACACCGACAGGGCGAGGAACCGGACGGTGGGCAAGTCGGCGTGCACGGCCCGGATCACCTCGTCGCCGGTGCCGCTCGGGAGATGTACGTCGAGCAGCACCACGTCCGGTCCGGTCTGCTTGATGCAGGTGATCGCCTCGGCCACGTCAGCCGCCTCACCCACGACGTCGAGCCGCCCGCCGATCTCGCTGCGCACGCCGGAGCGGACCAGCGAGTGGTCGTCGACGAGCACCACTCGGGTCGTCATGCCGACGCCTGCACGCGAAGCGGCAGGGACAGTCGTACCTCCGTGCCGGTCCGCTTCGTGGAACGGATCGTGGCGCTTCCGCCGTGGCGTTCCATCCGCGCGATCAGCGACTCCCGTACGCCGTAGCGGTCCTCAGGAACCGCGGCCGGGTCGAACCCTTTGCCCCGGTCGCGAACGTAGACGGTGAGCTCGTCGCCGCCGACCTCCACGTAGACCGAGACGGTCTGCACGCCAGAGTGCTTGGCCGCGTTGACCGCCGCCTCGCGCATCGCCTGCACCGCCGCGTCGAGCTCGGGACTGGCGGCGTGGTCGCCGACCACGACCACGTCGATGGCGACGTCGTACTCGTCTTCGACCTCGGCGCACGCGGTCGTGACCATCGCGCGCAGCGATGCCGCCGGTTGAGCCGGCCGGTACAGCCAGCCGCGCAGCTCGCGTTCCGAGTGGCGCACCAGGCGGCGGACCTCCTCGGGGTCGTCTGCGCGGCGCTGGATCAGCGTCAGGGTCTGCAGCATCGAGTCGTGGATGCGGCCGGCCAGCTCGACCCGTTCGTGCTCGCGGATCCGGGCGGTGCGCTCCTCGGTGGCCTCTCGCCAGTACCGCAGCAGCCATGGGCCGACCACCAACGTCAGCCCGAGCGTCACGACCACGATGGGCAGGACGGCGCGTTTCGCGACCGGAAAGGCGTCCTGGGTGGCAAGGAACGTGCCCATTCCGATCAGCACGAGAACGACCCCGCCGAGGTAGCGCAACGCGGTACGCCCCCGGGTGCCGGTCAGGGCGGCTCGCTGGCGCTCGGCGACGGTCCGCCAGCGGTTGCGGCTGGAGTCGTCCGCCTGCCGCCACAGCACCGCGGCGCCCGTGATCATGGCGGCGGCCGGCCAGATCAGCCCGGCCCCGAAGCCGAGCAGCTGGGCGATCAACAGCATGGCCGCGCCGAGCCCGGCGAAGGCCACGAGCTGCACCCGCGCGTCGGTACGGTCGCGGGGGACCGGGTCATCCTTCGCCTGCGGCACGACCAGCCAGAAGGCTCCGTACAGCACGACGCCGAGCCCGCCGAGGACGATGCTGGCGACGAACCCGATCCGAAGGAGCAGCACGTCGATGCCGAGGTGTTCGGACAGCCCCGAAGCAACCCCGGCGATCAGGCGACCGTCCCGCCTTCGATACAGCCGTCTCATGCACCGATCGTCACACGATCTCGCCGGCCGGTCGGCGCCGCGAGCCAGGTTCAGGGTCGATCTCAGGGTCTGTCCCTGATGGCACGCGGCCGCGCGGACCGCAGGATCGACACCATGACCACTGCTGACATGCCGACCGGCGCGCAACGCCGCCTCACCCGAGCGCGGGAGGGCCGTGTCGTCGCCGGCGTCTGCTCGGGCGCCGCGGCGTACTTCGACATCGACCCGGTGATCTTCCGCATCGTCCTCGCGGTCCTGACCGTGTTCGGCGGAGCGGGAGTCGTGCTCTACGCGTTGTGCTGGATCTTCATCCCCGAGGAGGGGACCCCGCAGACCCGCCTCGAGCGCTGGATGGACGGCAGGCACGACGACGCGCGGCGCATTCTCGTCCTCGCCGTTCTGGGCATCAGCGTCGTGGTCCTGCTCAGCAACATCAACATCTTCGCCCACCGGTTCGGTGCCGCGGCCGTCGCCGTGATCGCGGCGCTGCTGATCACCGACCTCGTCGGGCGCCGTCGCGGGCACGGCCTGTTCGCAAGCCGGCCGGTCGCTTCGTCGTACGTCGAGCCGACCGCGGAGCCAGCCCAAGCCCCGTCGCCGGCGGCGACCGCGGTGATGCCGGTGGCGGCCCCGCCGCGGGAGCGGGCCCTGCTCGGCTGGGCCACGTTCGGGGCCGTGCTGGTCGCGGCCGGCGTGCTGTCGCTGGTCGCGAGCACGGGCGCCGCGCACCCGCAGCCCGCGGACGTCCTGGCGGTGTGCGTTGCGATCGCCGGCCTCGGCCTCGTCATCGGCGGTTTCGCCGGGCGCGCCCGCG
>CAZEAM010000136.1:0-7594 GCA_964510285.1 uncultured Frankiaceae bacterium
GGCCGAGGCGGCGGATCACGTCGCGCAACTCGGCTTCGCTCGGTGCGTCCTCGAGGTAGTAGCGCAGGTTGAAGGCGAGCCCGGCTTCCTCGACGGCCTCCTTCGCGATCCGGCACTTCGAGCACTTCGGGTTGTACCAAATCTCCACGGACCCAGGGAATCACAGCCGCCGCTACTGACCAGTGAGTCCCTAGCGTAGGTGGATGCTGCGTCGAACCCTGCGCCTGATCGGTGCGGCGGCACTCGCGGTCCCGGTGGTCGTGGGCTGCAACGGCCCGTCGGGAAGCGACGGCGCGAACCTGTCGGTGAAGCACGCACTCGCGCGCCAGCCGAGCACCGGCTTCGCGGCGAGCGGGAAGGCGGCGCCGTGCGGATGGAAGGCGAAGGCGGGATACCGCCACGTCATCTGGATCTGGATGGAGAACCGCTCCTACGGACAGATCCTCGGCCGGACCGGCGGTGCCGAGCATCTCGCGTCCTATGCCCGCAAGTGCGGGACCGCGACGAACTACGACGCGATCCGGCACCCCTCGCTGCCGAACTACATCGCGGCCACCTCGGGTTCCACGCACGGGATCTCGAGCGACTGCGGACCGGCCGACTGCCCGGTCCCCGGCAGGTCAGTGTTCAGCCAGCTGGACCGCAGCGGCGCCGGCTGGGCGGCGTACGCCGAGAGCATGAAGCACCGGTGCGACCGGGACTCCTACGACCGCTACGCGGCCCGCCACAACCCGCCGGTCTACTACCGCGCCCTCCGCGGGTCGTGCCTCGCCCACGACCGGAAGATGGGCGGGCCGAAGGGCCGGTTCGCGCGGCACCTCGCCGCCGGCCGCCTGCCCGGATTCACCTTCGTCGCACCGAACCTCTGCGACGACGGTCACGACTGCTCAACCGCCACCTCGGACGCCTGGCTCGGCTACTGGTTGGGTCGGATCACCGCGTCCCCGGTCTACCGCGCCGGCCGGACGGTGGTGTTCGTGACCTGGGACGAGAACGACTACTCCGCCGCGTCGAACCAGGTCGCCACGGTCGTCATCGCCCCGACGGTCAAGCCCGGCACCCGGTCACACCGGCACTTCACCCACTACTCGTTGCTGCGCACGACCGAGTCGCTGCTGCACCTGCGCTACCTCCGAGGCGCCGCGACCGCGACGGACATGCGATCCGCGTTCGACCTGTGAGCGTCAGCGCTTGAGCAGTGACGCGCAGTCGTCGATGGGACGCCGGTTGGCGAAGCGCTGCTGAAAGAAGCGCAGCGCACCCGGCGAGCCGGTCACGACCTCGGTGAGGTGCTCACCAACCGGCGACTGGACGTGCTGCACGACCACGCCGCTGCGGCAGAAGCGCCGGATCAGGTCCATCGCGGCACCGAACGGGGCGAGCTCGTCCCCGGTCGCGTGGTAGTGGTAGATCGGCGCCGTCGGCGTACCGCGGACGCCCAACGGGCTGTTGCGCCAGAGCATCCGAGTGACCGGCTTGGCGTCCAGCGCGTGTGGCCTCGACTCGACCTGCGCGATCGACAGGAACGGGAAGCGGGCAACCGCCTCGGCGATGCAGTCGTGCGCGGTCGCAGCCACGTCGCGGCGCCCGGTGGCGTTGAGATAGCGCAGCAGGTGCAGCCCGGGGTAGGCGCGCAGGAAGCCGTTGATCCCCATCGGGATGGCACCGCCGAAGGCGCTGCCGTCGAAGGCGTCGATCGAGGCGCGCACGCTGCCGACCAGGCCTCCGACCGCGATCGCCCGGATCGGCAGCTCGGGCGCGTAGCGGTGCTGGTACTCGGCCGCGACGATGCTCGCGTACGAGCCACCGGAGTAGCCCCACAGCCCGACCGGGGCGTGCCGTGACACCCGGGCCGGCTTGAAGCTGCGCGCGGCGCGGATCCCGTCGAGCACGCCGTGCGCCTCGGTGCCGGCGACCAGGAAGGTCGAGCGCGGCCCCTCGTAGTCGGGAACGCTCACCGTCCACCCCTGCTCCAGCGCCATGAGCATCTCCGACGCCTCGGCGGTGGAGTTCTCGAAGCCGGCGTGAGCACCGGCATGAAGGGCGTACGACGGCGCGCACTTGCCGGCCACGCCGTCCTCGGCGGTCTGGTAGGACAGCAGGGGTCGGGGACCGTCGCCCGACCACGGCTGGTCGGGCACCAGGATCGTCGTGACGGTTGCCGACGGACGGCCGCGGAAGTCCTCGGTGCGGTAGAGCACCTGCCACGCCCGCCCGGGCAGGGGGACGGCCCAGCCGTAGGCCTGGATCGGGCGGGACCGGATCACCTGCCCGTCGCGGTAGGCGGCGACGTCGGCCGGCACCTTGTAGAAGGGGTCGGCCTCCGGCACCGGGACCGCCCCGGCGCTCGCCGCCGCGACCGCCGTCGCGGAAAGCCCGGCCGCCGGGAGCGCGCCGGCGAGCGGAGCCATCAGGGCGGCCGCCGCCGCGACGAGCCCGGTCCGCAGCCGTCGGTTCACGAAGCTCTCCTCGGATCGGCGACGAGCAAGGTGATCGCCAGCTTCGCCAGCGCGCGGCGCATCTCACGGTCGGTGGGGGGCTTCGGCCGGCTGACCCAGTCGTAGACGATGGCGTTGGCGGCGCCGATCAGCGCGAGCGCGGCAAACCGGAAGTCCCGGTCGGCCAGCTCGCGCCGGCGTACCGCGGCCGCCCCCTCGGTCTGGATGAACTCGATCAACGACTCGCGGTAGGCGAGGCGGACCTCTTCGAGGCGCGGGCTCACGCCCATCACCTCGACAAAGGCGATCCGCGCCACGGGCAGGTCGGTGAACATCGGCTCGAGATAGGCGACGAACGCCTCGGGGACTCGCTCGGCCATCGGCCGGCCGGTGCTGCCGGCGAAGGCCTCCACGGCGCGCCGGTAGGACTCGGCGGTGAGCTCGCCGTAGAGGTCGACGAAGGCGTCTTCCTTCGTCGCGTAGAGCAGGTAGAAGTGCCGGGTCGAGACGCCGGCACGACCGCAGATCTTCTCGACCGTCGTGGCGGCGTACCCCTCGCTGCCGATCACCTGCCGGGCGCCCGCGAGCAACCGGGCCCGCCGTTGCGCGTCGCGCTCGGCGGCCGACCGACCGGCGTACGAACGCCCGACCGGTTCGGCTCGGTCTGAAAACGCCGCGGTTCGCATTGTCGTTGACGGTAGCCGCGCCCGCGATATCTGACAAGGACTGTTTTCGGAAAGCGTCCCTACCGGCCGGCGATCACGTTGACTAGGTTGGCGAGGTGCCCGCTCTGTGTCTCGCGCAGCACCCAGACGCCGACGCGCTCCTGTCCCACGACCCGCTCGCCCTGTTGATCGGCATGGTCCTCGACCAGCAGATCCCGCTGGAGCATGCCTTCACGGGCCCGCTCACGCTGACCCAGCGACTCGGTCACGAGCTCGACGTGAAGGAACTGGCCGACTACGACCCGGAGGCACTCGCGAAGGTCTTCGCGAAGCCGCCGGCGATCCATCGCTTCCCGGCGTCGATGGCCGGCCGCGTGCAGGAGCTGTGCCGGATCATCGTCGCGGACTACGACGGCGACGCTACGGCGATCTGGTCGACGGCGAAGAACGGCGCGGAGCTGCGCAAGCGGATCGAGAAGCTGCCCGGATTCGGCAAGCACAAGTCGGCGATCTTCGTCGCTCTGCTCGGCAAGCAGTACGGCGTGACCCCGCGCGGCTGGCGCGAGGCGGCGGGCGACTTCGGCAAGAAGGGCTCGCTGCTGTCGGTCGCCGACATCACCGACCAGGCATCCCTGCAGAAGGTCCGCGAGTACAAGAAGCAGCTCAAGGCCCAGGCCAAGCAGCCGCCCGCCTCTTCTCGGCGACCTTGACGTCGTTGGCCTGATGGCGGCCGCGCCGGATCAGCCCAACACGTCAAGATCAGCGGCATCGGGCGTGTCATTCTTGACCCGTGAGAAATATGACACGCGCGTCAGGTAGAGGTCAGCAGTGACGACTGAGGCAACCCCGCACCACCCCCACCCGCTCGACCCGCTCACGGAGGCGGAGGTCCACGCCGCGAACGCCATCTGGCGGGCGGACGAGCGGATCCCCGACGAGGTCGTCGTACACGTCGCAGCGCTGTACGAGGCCCCGAAGGACGAGCTCGCCGCGCATGTCCCCGGGGCGCCGGTCGACCGCCGCGTCCGCTACCTGCTGCGCTGCCCGAAGTCCGGCATCGCCTACAACGTCGTGGTCTCGGTGACCCGCGGCGAGATCGACTCGCTCGAGCAGGCCGAGGACTCCCACCCGCCGTACGGTGCGATGGAGCTGTACGCCGCGGGCGAGGCGGCACGCAACGACCCGCGGTTCGTCTCGGCCTGCAAGGACCGCGGTGTCGACGACATGACCACCGTGCAGCTCGACCCGTGGCCGGCCGGACGGTTCAACGAGCCGTGGGAGACCATGCCCGACGGCCGCACGCGCCGGATCGCGCGGGTCGTCGGCTACTGGCGGGCTGACCCGACCGACAACGGCTACGCCCATCCGCTCGACGGTCTCGTAGCGACGGTCGACCTCGACACGAAGGAGGTCATCGACGTCCTCGACGTCGATCCACACGAGGTGCCGCGGACGATCAGCCGGTACGACGGCGAGCACGCCCGCACCCCGCGCGGGACCGCCAAGCCGATCGAGATCACCCAGCCGGACGGCACGTCGTACGTCGTCACCGGCAACCACGTGTCGTGGGAGGGGTGGAGCCTGCGCTTCACCGTCCACCCGGTCACCGGGCTGGTGATCCACAACGTCACTTACCGCGGACGGTCGATCGCCCACCGCCTGTCGGTCTCGGAGATGGTGGTGCCGTACGCCGGGATGAGCCCGAGCACGCGCTGGAAGAACACGTTCGACGCGGGCGAGCTGTCGATGGGCAAGTTCGTGAACTCGCTCGTCCTCAACTGCGACTGCCTGGGCGAGATCACCTACGCCGACCAGGTCTTCGTCGACGACTGGGGCAACCCGTACACCGTGAAGAACGCCGTCTGCCTGCACGAGGAGGACCACGGCCTGGCGTGGAAGCACACCGACCTGCACTCCGGTGGCGTCGAGTCGCGGCGCAGCCGCCGGTTCGTCGTGAACTCGGTGATCACGGCGGGCAACTACGAGTACGCGTTCCGCTGGTACTTCTACACCGATGCCCGGATCCAGCTCGAAGTGCAGCTGACCGGGATCATCCAGACCGAGCGAACGAACAACGACGGCACCGCGCCGGTCGGCACGCGGCTGGTGCTGCCCGGACTGGCCGGCGCCCACCACCAGCACCTGTTCTGCGCGCGACTCGACCTCGACATCGACGGGCGCGGCAACTCGATCGTGGAGACCGAGGTCGTGCCCACCGGCGGCCACACCTGGGAGCAGTCCGAGACGGTCATCCAGCTCGAGGGTCCGCGGGACGGCAACGCCGCCCTCGGGCGACGCTGGAAGATCATCAACCCGTCCGTCCGCAACCGGGTCGGTGAACCCGTCGCATACGAGCTGATCCCGGCATCGACGCCGACCATGATCGCCACCGACGAGACGAGCGTGGCGCGGCGGGCGGCCTTCGCGCGCCACGCGCTGTGGGTCACGGCGTACGACCCGGGCGAGCTGCACGCGGCCAGCGACTACGCCAACCTCAACCCGGGGCTCACCGGGCTGCCGACCTGGGTGCAGCAGCAACGCAACGTCGTCGACACCGACGTCATCCTCTGGCACACCTTCGGCTCGACGCACGTCGTACGGCCCGAGGACTTCCCGGTGATGCCGACCGAGGTGACCGGCTTCACGCTGCGCCCGCACGGCTTCTTCGACGAGAACCCGGCCCTCGACATCGACCCGCCGACGCACTGCCACCACAGCTGACCGGCGTTGGATGGTTCCTACTAGCCGGTAGAACTGGCCGGTAGATCAGGTCTGGCATCCTCGCGCTGTGTCGCAGCCCACCGCTTCCCGCGTCGCGAGCACCGCGAAGCGGGTGGACCAGGCGTCCGGCGCGCTCTCCACCCGAGCTCTCAAGCGGATGGAGGAGACGTTGCCGTGGTTCGCGGCGATGGCTCCACTGCCTCGGTCACAGGTCGGGTTGCTGGTGCAGGCCGGCATCCAGGGCCTCGCCGCGTGGATCCGTGACCCGAACGCGGGAGCGACGATCAGCGCCGACGTGTTCGCCACCGCGCCGCGCGAGCTGGCCCGGGTGATCAGCCTCGAGCAGACCGTGCAGCTGGTCAGGGTCGCGGTGGAGGTGGTCGAGGAGTCGGTCGAGGAGTTCGCGACGCCCGCGACCGTGCCGTGGGCGCGCGAGGCGGTGCTGCGCTACTCGCGGGAGATCGCCTTCGCCGCCGCCGGCGTCTACGCCCGCGCCGCCGAGCAGCGGGGCGCGTGGGACGCCCGGCTCGAGGCCCTGGTCGTCGACGCGATCGTCCGCGGCGACGTCAGCGACTCGCTGCGCTCGCGCGCATCCGCGCTGGGCTGGAGCGACCCTGCCCAGGTCATCGTCATGGCCGGCGGCGCTCCGGTCGACGACACCGAACGGGTGCTCGCACACACCCGGCGGCTCGGGCACGACGCCGGGGCGGAGGTGCTCACCGGCGTGCAGAGCGGACGGCTGCTCGTCATCGCCGGTGCGGGCTCGCGGATCAGCCGGGTCGCCAAGGCATTGCTCCCCGCGTTCGCCGACGGACCGGTCGTCGTCAGCCCCACGGTCACCGGCCTGCTCGACGCCGCAACCGCGGTCCAGGACGTCTACGCCGCGCTGCGCGCGGTCACCGCGCGGCCGGCGGGGCCGCGCCCGGTGGCGGCCAACGACCTGCTTCCGGAACGTGCACTGGCCGGTGACGCGAGGGCCACGCGCGCGCTCATCAACAGCATCTACGCACCGCTGCGCAGCGAACCGACGTTGCTCGAGACCGCGGACGCGCTCGTCGACAGCGGCGGCGCGATCGAGGGCGCGGCACGCCGGCTGTTCGTGCACGCCAACACGGTTCGCTACCGGACCCGCCGGATCGCGGAGATCTCCGGCTACGACCTGGCCAACGCGCGGGAGCGGTACGTCGTACAGACGGCCGTGGCGCTCGGGCGCATGGACGATCAGCGAGACCCGTTGTAGGAAACCTACAAACTCGGCGCATCATTTTCGGCGAGCCCGACGACTGCCCGACTCGCGAGTAGCCGAAATGGTGAGCCGGTGCTCGCGGTCGTTGCTCCGGGTCAGGGGGCGCAGAAGTCCGGCTTCCTCGCGCCCTGGCTAGCCGAGGCCTCGGTCACGAGCCGGATCGACCAGTGCTCGGCCGCGGCCGGCCGCAACCTCGCGGCCGCCGGCACGTCGTTGCCGGACGAGGCGATCACCGACACCGCGGTCGCGCAGCCGCTGATCGTCGCGGCGGGCATCGGCGCCGCCGCGATGATCGACCTTCCCGAGGGCACTGTCTTCGCCGGGCACAGCGTCGGCGAGTTCACCGTGTCCTGCCTCGCCGGCGCACTCAGCGTCGGCGAAGCGATGCGCCTGGTCGCCGTGCGCGGGAGGGAGATGGCTGCCGCCTCGGCCGAGCCACGCGGCGGGATGGCCGCCGTGCTCGGCGGTGACGCCGCGGAGGTGCTCACCGCGATCGGCCGCGCCGGGTGCGTCGCCGCCAACCA
>CAZEAM010000137.1:0-6130 GCA_964510285.1 uncultured Frankiaceae bacterium
GGAGCCGACACCTGCGTGTCCCCCGTCCTCGACGCGACCGAGGTCGCCGCGGATCCTGCGGTCGCGGCACGCGACGCGATCGCAGTGGCCCGTCCCGCGCGCGGTGACAACTTCCCGCAGCTCGCGCCGCTGCTCGCCGGCGCCGAGCGCGCGGCGTCGTACGACCTGCCGGACCGCTCCGCCACCGACACCATCGCCGTCCTGACCGAGTGCGGCTTCACCCAGGAGGAGATCGACACCTTGCGCAAGGACGGAGTGCTCCGATGAGCGACATACCCGCCGAGATCGAGGCGCTGATCGACGTTGCGCAGTACGACGAGGTCAGCGAGTTCCCAGTGGAGCGCGGCTACATCTGGACGTCGTGCGCCGCGGTTGAGAACGGCAACCCGCTGTTCTGGGACGACGCGGTCGCCGAGGAGCTGACCGGCGGCGTGATCGCGATGCCATCGATGATCTCCAACTGGTTCCGCCCGCACTACTGGTCTCCGGGGCGCGAGGTGCAGCCGATGCCGCTGCAGGTGCACTTCGACCTGAAGGACAAACTCGGCCTGCCCGAGGCCGTGATGAGCGACAACACCGTCACCTACTACGAGCCGGTGCGGGTCGGCGACGTGCTGCGCACCTGCCAGAAGCTCCGCTCGGTCAGCGCGGAGAAGCAGACCAAGCTGGGCACCGGCCGGTTCTGGGTCATCGACGTCGAGTACCGCAACCAGCGCGACGAGCTGGTCGGGATCGAGTCATGGACCGGGTTCGGCTACCGACGGGAGGCCGCGGCATGAGTGTCACCACGACGGACGCCGCCCTCACCTTCGACCAGGTGTCGGTCGGCGACACGTTGCCGCCGCTGTCCTACGACGTCACCGCGACGACCGTCGTACTCGGCGCCCTCGCCAGCCGTGACTGGCGACCGCAGCATCACGACTACGCGTTCGCAACGCAGCGCAACGGCGTGAAGGACATCTTCCTCAACTCGCCCAACCAGGCGACCTGGCTCGAGCGCTATGTGACGGACTGGACCGGCCCTCGCGGGCGTCTGGGCAAGCTCGGCTTCCGGATGCTCGACTCGATCTTCCCCGGCGACACGATGACGTTCACCGGGACCGTGACGTCCGCGGAAACCGACGACACCGGCTGCGGCTGGGTCGGCATCGACATCACGATCGCGGTCGGCGAGCGTGTGTGCACGACGGCCAAGGCGCGCGTCGCCGTGCCGACAACCCCTGATGACAACCCTTGGTCTCGCCGCGGCGATGCCTGGAAGCCGTAGGAGACGACGTACCGATGGATCTCGACTTCACCCCCGAGCAGGACCTGCTCCGTGACTCGGTACGGCGTGCCTGTGAGCGGCACTGCGGGCTCGACGTCGTACGCAAGCTCGAGAACGATCCGGTCGGCTTCTCCCCCGAGCTGTGGCAGCAGCTTGCCGAGATGGGCGTCACGGGGCTGCTCATCGACGAGCAGTACGGCGGTAGCGGTATGTCGACGATCGACGCCGCCGTGGTCTACGAGGAGTTCGGCCGCGGGATCGTGCCGAGCCCACACTTCGTCAGCGCCGTCCTCGCCGCCGGCCTGATCGGCCGCTCAACCAACGAGGCGTTGAAGTCCGACCTGCTGCCCCGCGTCGCCTCGGGCGAGACGATCGTCACGGTCGCGAGCATCGAGCCGGACAACTCCTTTGCGCCCTCCGGCGTGCAGCTCAAGGCGACCCGCGACGGCGAGACCTGGAGGCTCAGCGGCGCGAAGCGCCACGTCGCGTTCGCGCAGGCCGCAACATCGATGATCGTCCTCGCGCGCACCGACGACGGCCGGGACGAGTCCGGGGTCGTCGCCCTGCTGGTGGATGCCTCGGCGAGCGGAATCACGCTGACGCAGCAGCTCACGGTCGCATCCGACGCCCAGTTCCGCGTGGACTTCGATGACGTCGCGGCGACCGCGGTCGTTCACGAGCCCGGCGCAGCCTGGCGGGCCTGGCACGACACGATGCTCGACGGGGCGACCCTGCTCGCGGCGCAGGCCGCCGGTGGCGCGCGGGCAGCCTTGCAGCTCGCGAGGGACTACGCGAACACCCGCGAGCAGTTCGACAAACCGCTCGCGGCGTTCCAGGCGATCTCGCACTACCTGGCAGACGCGGTGACCACGGTCGACGGCGCACAGACCCTGGCGTGGGAGGCCGCGTGGGCGCGATCGGACGGCCGGTCGATCGAGACGCTTGCCCCGATGGCCAAGAGCTACGCGTGCCAGACCTTCCGCAAGGTGACGGGGACCGGCGTACAGATCTTCGGCGGCAACGGCTTCACCGTCGAGTTCGACATCCAGCTGTACTTCCGTCGCGCCAAGTCGATGCAGATGAACAACTGGGACGAGCGCTACTGCAACGACCTGATCGCCGCCCAGCTCCTCGACGCGTAGCTGCTGCGCCGAACTTGCGAATTCCCACCGAAATTCGCGCTGGAACGGTTGGAAAGTGCAAGTTCGCGGTGCGCGGTAGCGGCGAATAGCTTCGGTCGTGCAGCGTGGACTAGTTCGTGCCCACGTGGAGGCGGCTGGCGGTGCGGTTGGCGTTCCAGTGGGTGCGGTGGTTGGCGAAGTACGGCGGTCGGCTCGCCAGCGCGGTGGTCTCCAGCCAGAGCCGTTTGAGGTGGCGGATGCGCCCTGACTCGGCGTCGTCCTCGTACGCCGTACGCCCGTGCAGCACGTGGTAGTTGTTGATGAACTGGATGTCGCCCGGTAGCAGCTCCATCAGGACGTGGCTGGTCGGGTCGTCCGCCATCGCGACCAACATGTGAAGCGCCTCCTGCTGGAGGTCGGTCAGCCGCGGCGCCTCCGAGTGACGCTGCGACGCCCAGATGTAGGGCGGGATGGCGCGGCAGAACAGCCGGCCCTCCCACTCGGTGAACACCGGCACGAGGTAGTACGGCTTGCCGCCGTCGGCCTGCTCACCACGGAAGTCGTAGGGGAACTCGTCGTACAACGCGGCGGCGAGGTCGGGGCGCTCGCGGACCAGCCGGTTGTGGATCAGCACCGAGCTCGCCACGGCGGACAGCCCACCGGCCCGGCCGTTCTCCAGGCACATCAGTCCGACCAGGTCCGAGCCGTCGCAGTGGAACGGCAGCGCGATGCCACCGAGCTCGTTGCCGCGCGCGGTCGGGTCGTCGATGCGTTTCGCCTGGTCGGTCACGTCACCGAGCAGATGACCGTGCTTGTTCTGCGCCCACGGCAGGCCGAGGTGCATGCCGATGCCCCAATAGAGCAGCTCCATCTCGGACTGGGTGTACGCCGATCGGTCGATGCCGCGCAGCCGCACGAACCCCCTGCCGTCGATGAGCTCGCCCGCGATGCCAGCGAGCCGGGCCGAGAGCGTCGGCAACGGAAAGTCCTCGCGGCTCAGCTCGAGGACGTCGTCGGACCGTCGCCGCGCGTGGCGCAAGGACGCGTCGAGCTCGGCGAGCTCGGCGTCGGTGAACACCTCGGTCCAGGCGGCTTCATCAGCCACGTCGGCGGACGTCCACTGGCAGTGCGGTTCGAGCACTCGAAGGTCCGTCACCGATCTCGTCATACCGGCACCTCCGCTCGGTCCGCCTGCGGGCCCCTGACCAGCCGACCGGGTAGCGCCCCGGTGGCCACGCCGTCGGTGTAGGTCTCGACCCCCGACACGATCGTGTGGCGGTAGCCGCTGGCGTCCTGCATCAGCCGTTTCCCTCCCGCGGGGAGGTCGTGCGTGATCCGCGGCCGGCCGAGTGACAGCGCGCCGAAGTCGATCACGTTGAGATCGGCCTTGTAGCCGGGCGCGAGCACCCCGCGGTCGAGCAGCCCGACCGCCTCCGCCGTTGCGCGGCACTGCCGCTGGATCAGGAACGGCAGCTCGTACGTCGTACCTCGCTGCCGGTCCCGTGCCCAGTAGCTGAGCAGGGTGGTCGGGAAGCTGGCGTCACAGATCGTGCCGACATGCGCGCCTCCGTCACCAAGACCCGGCACCGTGTGCCGGTGACCGAGCAGCTCTGCCGCCGCATCGAGGTTGCCGTCGGAGTAGTTCAGGATCGGGGAGTAGAGCAGTGCGCGGCCGTGGTCGGCGAGCAGCAGGTCGACGTAGTGCTCGACCGGATCGAGGCCGAGCCGCTCGGCCGTGGCCTGCACGCTGTCCTCGGGCAGCGGCTCGTAGTTGGGCGGGTCGCCCAGATCGAAGACCGCCGTGAGCGGGAGGCGCGCCATCGACTCCCGCGCCTCGGCGACCAGCTCGTCACGACGGTCGAGCAGCACCCGGACCTGCTCAGCCAGCGGAAGCTCGGCAACCGCGAGGTACGACGGGCAGCGTCTGATCGGGTTCACGCTCGCCGACAGCCCGACCAGGATCCCGACGGCGCGCGCCGCCACCTGCGCGCGCATCGCCAGGCCTTCGGCGTTGGCCCGCTCGAGCAGGTCGAGCTTTCCCCGGTAGCCCTGCCCAGGCGCGGTCTGCAGCAGCGAGAACGACAGCGGCCGGCCGGACTGCCGCATCATCTCGAGCAGGGTGTCGCCCTCGCCCTCGACGCTGAAGTCGGAGACGACCTGCAGGACGCCTTGGCCGGTCTCGCCGATGGCACAGGAGATCCCGACCAGCTCTTCACGAGCCGCTGTCAGCGTCGGGGTCGGCTCGCCGCGGCTGGTCCGGTGGTTGAGCGTGCGCGACGTGGTGAAGCCCAGCGCGCCGGCGCGGACGCCTTCGGCAGCGAGCCGTCCCATCTCGGCGATCTCGTCGGGGGTCGCAGCCTCGCGGTTGGCGCCGCGCTCCCCCATGACGTAGACCCGGATCGGGGCGTGACACACCTGCGTGGCGACGTCGACGTCGTACCGCCGCGCGTCGAGCACGTCGAGGTAGTCGGCGATCGACTCCCACTCCCACGACAGGCCCTCGTGGAGCACAACGCCCGGGAGGTCCTCGACGCCTTCCATCAGCTCGATCAGCATTGCGTGGTCCTGCGGGCGCACGGGCGCGAAGCCGACGCCGCAGTTGCTGGCGACGACGGTTGTCACACCGTGCTGGGAGGAGGGCTGGAGCCGGTCGTCCCAGGTGGCCTGGCCGTCGTAGTGGGTGTGGATGTCGACGAACCCCGGCGTGACGAGCGCACCGTCCGCGTCGATCTCGCGTGCCCCCGCGCCGTCGACCTTGCCGACCTCGATGATGCGACCCTCGCGGATCGCGACGTCGGCGGTCCGGGCCGGGGCGCCGGTGCCGTCCACGACGGTCCCGCCGCGAACCACGAGATCGAACGCCATCGCCGTACCTCCCACCCACGCGATCCTGCCAGCGGGCAGTTCCCTCCCGCCAAACTTGCACAAAACGACCGATCTGGGGCCTCAAACGGTCGGAAAGTGCAAGTTCGCGGTGACCCTAGGGGGTTGTGCAGCGGGCGGCCAGGCCGGCGATCTTCGCCGACCGGGTGAACGACGCGACGATGTCGACGTCGAGCCCGGCCGTGATGTAGCTGAACGACAGGCCGGTTTCGGGATCGGCCCAGGCGATCTGCCCCCCGACGCCGAGGCAACCGAACGCGCGCGGGGAGGTGTGCGCGCCGAACCCCCGGACCGCAGCCCGGTCGTCGTCACCCGCGACCACCAGACCGAGGGTTCGGTTGGCCGCGCAGTTGAACAGCGGGTCGACCATCGTGTTGCGGACGTTGCCGGTCGCGTCGGCGAGCACAACCGGGTCCCACAGCTCGCCCGGGTTGTGCAGCAACGCCTGGTAGTACGTCGCGACGTCGGCCGCCGTGCCGACCCCACCCGCGCCCGGCACGCCGCTGGCCAGCACGTCGGGTTCGTTGAAGCGCAGCAGGAAGTTCTCACCGGTCTCTTTGACCCGATCACCCAATGTCTCGGTGCCCTCACCGATGACTCCGACGCTCTCGATCCGTACGACGTCGCCCGTCGCACCGAGGGTGAGGCCGGGAACTCCGAGCGGCGCGGCGACGCGGTCCGCGAACAGCTGCCGGAAGTCCGAACCGGTCAGCTGGTCGATGACCTCGACGAGCGCCCAGTACGCCGACGTCGGGTGGTACTCCGTCTGGGTGCCGGGCTCCCAGTCCAGCCGCCACGACGACATCCGCTTGCGACGCTGCTCGCGGTCGGCGCCCTCCTCCGGTCGCATGGGGGCACG
>CAZEAM010000138.1:0-41498 GCA_964510285.1 uncultured Frankiaceae bacterium
TCACCAGGTACCCGCCGGGGATCGCGGCGTTGTACAGGCCGATCTTGCCGGACAGGTGGAAGGCCGGCGAGACCGCGTAGTACGGCTCGCGGTCACCGATCAGGTCGGCCGGCAGGATCAGCGGCGACTGGTACAGCTCGCCCCACGGGACGAGCACGCCCTTCGACGGCCCGGTAGTGCCGGACGTGTAGATCATCGCCGCGACGTCCCAGTAGTCCGGCCCGGGGAGGTCCGAGGCCGGGTCGGCGGAGAGGAACTCCTCGCCTCGAACCACCCGGAACGGCAGGTCCGGCAGGTCGCCGTCGGCGTCCGGGACGACCACCGTCTCGAGCAGCTTCAGGTCGTCGGCGACCAAGGTCAGCCGGTCGACGTACCGCTGCGCGATGACCAGTGCGCGAGCCTGGGAGTTCTCGATCAGGTAGCGCAAGGTCTCGCCGCGGTACATGTTGTTGGCGGGTACCTCGACCGCGCGCAGCCATGACGTGCCGAGCCAGGCGAGGTAGGCCTCGATCGAGTTCGGCAGCATCGTGACGACGTGGTCACCGGCGTCGACGCCGAGCGCTCGCAGCCCGCCGGCCCAGCGCTGGAACTCGGTGTGCAGGCCGGACCAGGTGAGGGTGCGACCGGCGACGTCGAGCATCGCCGTCTCGTCCGGGCGCTCCGCGGCCAGCGCGGCGATCCGGTGGGGAAGAACTTTGTCGCGGTCGATCACCGAGCCGCTCCCTTCAGTCTTCCCAAACCGTCTCAGGAAACGCCGCGTGCTTCGAGCCCTTCCAGGCCGGCGCGCGCTTCTCCATGAACGACGTCACGCCTTCGGCCGCATCGGCCTGGGCGCCCGACCACCAGACCAGCTTGGTTTCGAGAGCCATCGCCGAGTTGCGGTCGTGGTGCTCGAGGAACCGGTTGACCAGCGCCTTCGTCGCCGCGACCGCTCCCGGTGCGGTGTTGGCGGCGAGGTCACGGGCATAGTCCTGCGCGGCCGCGAGCACCTGGTCGGCCGGGTAGGCCGTCAAGGCGAGGCCGTACTCGACCGCCTCATTGCCGTTGAACATGCGGCCCGACATCAGCAGGTCGAGGGCTCTGGTCGCACCGACTATGCGCGGCAACGTCCAGGTGACGCTGGCGTCGGGCACCACGCCGCGCCGTACGAAGTTGAAGCCGAGCTTCGCTTCTTCCGCGACGAAGCGGACGTCGAACATGGTGGTGATCGTGAGGCCCACGCCGACGGCGGCTCCGTTGATCGCCGCGACCACCGGCGTTCGCATCCGCCAGAACGCGGAACGGTCGGCGATCCGGTCCGAGTCGATCTTGAAGGTCTCGTCGTGGGTCTTGTGCGCGCTGTCGCCGAACACGTCCTCGGCGCCGTCGGTCAGGTCCATCCCGCCGCAGAACGCGCGGCCTGCTCCGGTGACCACGATCACCCGGACGTCCTCGTCGGCTTCGCACTTCCACATCGCCTCGTGGAACTCGCCGTCCATCTTCCAGTTGAACGAGTTGAGCTTCTCTGGGCGGTTGAGGGTGACCGTCGCCACCCCGTCGACGATGTCGACGAGCACGGTTTCGTACGACGAGTCGGTCATCGATGCTCCTGGTCTGGTCTGCTCAGGCCACGGGACTGAAGGCGAAAGTGAGGATGTCGTTGCCCTCCGGGTTGCGGCGGTAGGGCACGACGACGAGTTCCATCTCCATGCCGATGTGCAGCGCGCTCACGTCGGCGGTGGTCAGCCGGGTCTCGACCTTCACTTCGCCGGGCAGCTCGACGTACCCGACGCCGTACGGCACGAACTCCTCCGCCGTCTCGGTACCGGCGTACGGCGGGTTCTTCGGCAAGAACTCCTGTGTCGTGAAGGTCCAGAGCTTGCCGCGTCGGGGGAGCAGCGTCTCGTCCATCCGTTCGGACGGGCAGCGGGGGCAGGTCGCCTGGGCCGGGAAGGTAGTGACACCGCAGTCGGGGCACTTGGCGCCGATCAGCCGCGGCTCGTCCGAAGGCCATGTGAACAGCCCCTCGGCCACGGGAACCTGCGCGGTCATCGCCGTCCTTCCACGATGCGGGAAGCATACCCTGGATGTGAGCCTCTGTTAACATACGACGGCGATGGTTGACCTCGTCTCCGACTTCGTCGCGGAGAGCGGCGCGTTGGATGAGCTGCTGTCGACGCTGTCCGACGACGAATGGCTCACCCCGACTCCCGCCGAGGGTTGGGACATCCGGGATTCGGTGACGCACGTCGCGTTCGCCAACGAGATCGCCGACGAGATCGCACGGACCGGGCGCAGCGGGTTCATGGAGGCAGCGCTTGCGGGCGGCTCGCTCGCCGCGCTCGAGCGCGAGCACCTCGACCGTGGCCGTCGAATGCCCCCGGAGGAGGTGCTGGCCTGGTGGCGCGACACGGTGCGAGTGCTCGCCGAGTCGGTGCGAGACGTGCCGCACTCCGCCCGCCTGCCGTGGGGTCCGATGACGATGGGCATCACCTCGTTCATGACCGGGCGGCTCATGGAGACCTGGGCGCACGGGCTCGACTGCTTCGACGCCGTCGGTCGTGTATCGGTCGATAGGGACCGGCTGCACCACGTGGCGTATCTCGGGCTGAGCAGCCTGCCGTACGCGTTCATGTCGCGCGGCCTCCCGGCGCCGGGGGGTGTGCAGCTGGTGCTCGAGGCTCCGAACGGCACGACGTGGCGGCTCGGTCGTGAGTCGGCGCCGACCGTGATCGAAGGAACGGCCGGCGACTGGTGTCGCGCGGCGGTGCATCGTGACCGGCGCGGTGAGCGAGAGCGGCTGCGCGGAACGGGCGTGGATGCGGCCGCGGTGATCGCCAACGTCCAGGCCTACCTCGCCGCGCCGGCCTGACCGGCAAGGTTGTCAGGTTCCCAGCGCGCTGTGGCGGCGTGAGCACCTGACAGCTTCGTTAGTCGCCGTTGAACGAGGGATTGCGCTTCGCCAGGAAGGCGGCGATGCCTTCGCGGCCGTCGGGGGTACCCGCGGCCTTGCTCAGCTCGGTCGCCTCGACCGCGAGCCGTTCTTCGTAGGTGACGTCGTACGTCGTGCGTAGCAGTCGCTTCGTCACGCCGAGGGCCCGGGTGGGCGCAGTCGCGAGCGTCGCGACCACGGACTCCACGGCGGCGTCGAGCTCGCCGTCGGGGACTACTGTCGTGACGATGCCGATGCGCTCTGCTTCGGCACTGTCGATGACCCGACTGGTCAGCGCGAGCTCTTGCGCCTTGCGCAGCCCGACCAGTCGCGGCAGGTTCCAGCTGGTGCCGCCGTCCGGGGTGAGCCCGATCGCGCTGTAAGCGAAGGCGAACTTCGTGGACGCCGCAGCGACGACGATGTCGCTCGCGCAGACCAGGCCCAGACCGGCTCCGGCGGCCGAGCCCCTGACTGCCGCGACGATGGGGGCGTCGATACGTGCCAGCACGGCCAGCGCCGCGTGCAGGTGTCTGGTCACGTCGTTGAGGTGCTCGGGCAGGTCGTCTCCGACCGCGGCGAATGACTTCAGGTCGCCACCGCCGCAGAAGGCCGGGCCGGCGCCACTGAGCAGCACCACTCGTACGCCGTCTTCGGAACTGAGACGCGTGGCTGCTTCGTCGAGCGCACGGGCCACCGCGAGATCGATCGTGTTGAGCCGCTCGGGCCGGTTCAGGGTGAGCCGGGCCACGCCGCCGGCCACCTCGAGCGAGACCGGAGTGCTCATCGCGGTTGCAGCTTCCAGGGCTGGTCCTTGTCGGCGCGCGGCTCGGGTGGCAGCTTGAGCACGCGTTCGCCCAGGATGTTGCGCATGATGTCCGTCGTCCCGCCACCGATCGACGTACCGCGGGTGACGAGATAGCAGCGAGGCACGTCGACGTCGTCCCGCTCGCCCAGCGCGCCGGCGTCCCCGCCCATCGCGGTCGCCTGCACCATCTCGTAGCTGCCGGTCACCAGGCCGGCGGGGCCGGCGAGCCGCATGCACAGGTCCCAGATGCGTTGCTGGTTGAGCGCCATTGACAGCTTGGTCGTCGAGTTCTCCGGCCCGGGGACGCCGCGTTCGAGGTTCTCGCGCGCCCGCATCGCGGTGAGTCGCACGACCTCGGTCTCCACCCACACCTTCAGCAGGTCGTCGCGCAGCACCGGGTCGCGATCGACGTCGGACCGCTCGCTCCAGAGCCGCACGGCCTGACGAATGGGCCCGCCGCCCTGCTCGTTGACCGAAAGCCCGGAGAGCGCGAGCCGCTCGTTCATGAGCGTCGTGACGGCCACCGTCCAGCCCTTTCCCACCGGGCCGATCCGGGCGCTGTCCGGGATCCGGACGTCGGTGAAGTAGACCTCGTTGAACTCCGCGTCGCCGGTGATCTGGCGCAGCGGCCGGACCTCGACGCCGGGCGAGTGCATGTCGACGACGAAGTAGGTCAGCCCCTCGTGCTTGGGAACGTCCGGATCGGTGCGAGCCAGCAGCAGCCCCCATCGAGCGATGTGCGCGAGCGTCGTCCAGACCTTCTGTCCGTTGACGATCCACTCGTCTCCGTCGCGCACGGCGGTCGTCGACAGCGATGCGACGTCGCTACCGGCTCCCGGCTCGCTGAACAGCTGACACCAGATCTCGTCGCAGCGGAACAACGGGCGCAACAGGCGGTCCTGCAGCTCTTCGCTCGCCCACGTGACCAGGGTCGGCCCGGCCATCCCGACTCCCATGAAGTTGCGGAAGGTGTTGGTGGGCGCCCCGGCTGCCCGCAACGCGTCGTCGACGAGTGACTGCAGCCGCGGGTCGACACCCAAGCCGCCACGGCCGACCGGGAACTGGACCCAGGCCAGACCTGCGTCGAACTGGGCGCCCCAGAAGTCCTCATCCGTCATCCGGCTCGGCGGACAGTCGGCGATGAGCCGCTCTACCGCCGCCCGCACCTGGTCGCGTTCCGCGCTGTCCATGGCCCCTCGAAGAGATACGATGCCGCTGATGTTAACGGCCGTTCGCACGTGAGGAGCCGCGATGCCGGGGTCGGGGCCGCGCCGCCAGAGGTGGGCGCTGTTGGCAGTCACCTCGCTGGTCGCTGTCGGCTGCGGCTCGACGATCCAGGAGCGCGCCGAGACCACCGCCGCGCAAGGGGGTAACGGGCTGGCGCCCGTCGTGGCCCCGCCCCCGCCGACCACCGCGGCAGTTGCGCCGACGGTTGCGCCTCCGGTCACCGGTGCCCCGAGCACGGGCCCGGCCAGCGGTACGCCGGGGGTCGTCGCGCCGGCGTCCACGGCCGCGACGAGCTTCCCGACCGGTACCGCCTCCGCCCTTGGGCCTCCCTCGCGTGGCGTGTCCGCAAAGACGATCTCGATCGGAATCCAGACGTTCGAAGGCTTCAACAAGGCCGGCCAGGCCCTGGGCATCTCCGCGGGCCTGCCGACCGCCGAGACCCAGGCCAACGCGCAGCGTGTCGTCGACTACCTCAACAAGCACGGCGGGATCGCCGGGCGAAAGGTCGTCCCCGTCTTCCACGACACGAACATCGACTCGGCGAACAGCTTCGATGCCGACGCGCAGGCGACCTGTTCGGCATTCACCGAAGACCACCACGTGTTCGCGGTCGTGACACCGGAGATCTTCGATCACGACACGCTGATGTCGTGCCTGTCGCAGCACGCGACCCCGCTGCTCGCGAACAGCGTGAACATCTACGACCAGGCCTACGCAAACCGCTACCCGAACCTCTTCTACGACTCCGCGGCGATCTTCGGCGACCGGTGGGCGCCGTTCGTCAACGCGCTCGTCGCCAGGCACTTCTTCCCGAAGACCGCGAAGATCGGCATCGTGCGCGGGACTTGGCCCGAGGACATCGTGACCACCCAGAAGATCGTGTCGGCGCTGAAGTCCCACGGCCTATCGGTGCGTGACAACGTCGGCGTCGACGACGAGGTCAGCACGCCGGACGTCGCGCATGTGCTGTCGACGATGCTGAGCATCCAGCTGAGGTTCCGCAGCGAGGGGATCAACTACGTCCTGTTCGAGAAGGGCCCGGTGTTCCCCTACGGCTTCATGGTGGCGGCACAGACGCAGGGCTACTTCCCGCACTACGCGATGACCAGCCAGGCGAACCTCGACTTCCTGCAGGCCAACGCATCGAGCACACAGCTGCGCAACGCGGCCGGCGTCACCTTCTCCGGGCTGCCCAGCCACCACATGGTGAACGCCGCCACGAAGGTCTGCCACTCGATCGGGCCCAGTGTCAGCAGCTACTGCGGACCGTTGCTCCTCCTCGCCGCGGCGGCGAAGAAGGCACCGGTCCTCAACCCGGCCGGGCTCGGCGAGGGCTTCAAGGCCTTGGGCCGCAGCTTCACGTCGCCGCAGACGCTGGCTACCGACTTCGCCCGCCACTACCAGGACGGCGGCGCGGCCATGCGGACGTTCGGGTGGGACGGCGCCTGCCACTGCTTCAACTACACGGGTGGGATCCAGCGAATCCCGTAGCCGGATCTCTCGCGGCCGGCCTAGCGGCGCCGCGTGCGCGCCGTACGGGGAAGGCCGAGCGCGTCGATGACCATGTCCTCGACCAACTCGGCCAGCGCCTGCTTGTCGAGGGGCGTCTTCCCGCTGACGGCACCGATGCACAGCGACGCGGCGCCCCGCACCATCACGTGGGCCGCCTCCGGGCTCAGCTCCTTGCGGGTCTGAAGCAGCGCGTCCTCCCACAGCTCCCGATGCCGCCGGTCGTAGCGGTCGACCCATCGGCGGGTGGCGGGCGTGAGATGACGGCGTTCGCGAACGCCCATCACCGTGAGGTCCGGGTTCTCGATGGCCAGCGACACGAAGCTGCGCACGAGCTGGCACAGCCGCGCGTTCGGGTCCGGGTTCTGGTCGACCACCCGGTTGACCTGCTCCACGGCCCTCGCGCCTGCCTCGAGGACGGCGACTTCGAGGATCTCCTGCTTGTTCGCGAAGTGGCGGTAGATGCCGGGCCCGGTGATCCCGGTCGCCGCGCCGATGTCGTTCATGCTGGTCGCGTCGTACCCGCGCTCGTGGAACAGCTTCAGCGCCGCCCGCAGGATCTGGTCGCGGCGCTGTGGTCTGCGCTTCGGCGAACCCGGGGCCGGTGGCAGTTCCGGGCGGTCGAGCGCAGGCTCGGGAGACCCGGTGCGCGGCACGGCCTGATCGTAAGCGCTGATTCACGTTTGTGTCTGCGGAATGCCCCCGAGGGGTCGGCCGCTCCGCCCACCGCCCTACAGCGGAGACGGGTCTGACGACCCGTCAGCACGTCCGCCGACCCCGCCCACCGCCCTACAGCGGAGACGGGTCTGACGACCCGTCAGACGTCCGCCGACCCCGCCCACCGCCCTACAGCGGAGACGGGTCTGACGACCCGTCAGATATCTTCACTGGGTGCCTCGTGACCGTGCTTATCGGCTGTTCATCGGCGGCGAGTGGGTGGAGCCGGACAACGGCTACTACGACGTCATCAACCCAGCCGACGAGTCGGTCGTCGGTCGTGCCCCGGAGGCGAGCAAGCAGCAGGTGTACGACGCCGCGGCGGCTGCGAAGGCCGCGTTGCCGGCCTGGTCGGCGACCAAGCCGGAGGAACGCGCCGAGATCCTGAACCGGGTGGTCGAGGTCATCGGCAAGCACGCCGACGAGTACGCCGAGATCGCCCAGGCCGAGACGGGCGCGACCTCGGCGACGGTGAAGTCGCTGCAGGTCAACGTGGCGATGCAGCGGTTCCGGCGCTACGCGCAGGGTGCCCTCGAGTCCAACCAGATCCCGCTGCCGCCCACGGTGAGCGAGTCGACGCCGCTGTCGAAGGGTGGGCTCACCGGCGCGCTGGTGATCCGGCAGCCGGTCGGCGTGGTCACCTGCATCACGTCGTACAACAACCCATGGGCCAACCCGTCGGGCAAGATCGCGCCGGCTCTCGCGATGGGCAACACCCTCGTGGTCAAGCCCGCCCCGCAGGATCCGCTGTCGGTCGTCCTGATGACCGAGGCGCTCGAGGAGGCCGGGCTGCCCCCCGGCGTGGTCAACCTGATCAACGGCCAGGCGGTCGAGGTCGGACAGGCATCCGTCGACTCCCCGGACGTCGACATGGTCAGCTTCACGGGCAGCACCCAGGTCGGCCGAGCGATCGGCGCCGCGGCCGGTGGGCAGATGAAGCGCGTCCTGATGGAACTCGGCGGCAAGGGCGCCGCGATCGTCTTCGAAGACGCCAACCTGCAGGCCGCGATCGGCGCGATCGGGACGACGTTCTCCTTCTACTCCGGTCAGATCTGCACCGCGCCGACCCGCGTCTACGCCCACGCATCGGTCTACGACCAGGTGGTCGACGGGCTCACCAAGTACGCGACGGCGCTGAAGGTCGGGGATCCCACCGCGCCGGACACGGTCGTCGGCCCGGTCATCTCCGCCGTGCATCGCGACCGGGTGGAGGGCTACGTCGCGAAGGGCAAGGAGGAGGGCGCGACGTTGCTCGCGGGTGGCGAGCGCCCGGCCATCGACGCGGGCTTCTACGTCGCACCGACGCTGTTCGCGGACTGCCGCAACGACATGTCGATCGTGCGCGTAGAGATCTTCGGTCCGGTCGTCTCGGTGGTGAAGTTCGATAGCGAGGAGGAGGCGATCGCGCTCGCGAACGACTCCGACTACGGCCTGATCAACTACGTCTGGACGGCGGACCTCGCGCGTGGTTACCGGGTCGCGAAGCAGCTGCAGTCCGGCACCGTCGACCTCAACACCGTCACCCAGCAGATGGAGGCGCCGTTCGGCGGCTTCAAGCAGAGCGGCGTGGGGCGCGACCGCGGCTCGTTCGGCCTGCACGCCTACAGCGAGATGCAAGCGATCGTCTGGCCCGGCTGATCGTCAACCCGAGTTGGTAAGGAGCGCCATGCGCGGCGTTGTGTACGACGGCACCGGCTACCAGGTCGTCGACGACCTGTCGGTGAAGGACCCCGGTCCGGGCGAGGTCGCGGTGCGGATCCACTCGGCGGGGCTCTGCCACAGTGACCTGTCGGTGATCAACGGCACCATTCCATTCCCGACGCCGGTGGTCCTCGGGCACGAGGGCGCGGGCGTCGTCGAGGCGGTCGGGTCCGGCGTCACATCCGTGAGGGAAGGGGACCACGTCGTCCTGTCCACGCTGGGCAACTGCGGCGCGTGCCAGTACTGCGACGCCGGCAAGCCGACGATGTGCCGTTCGACCTTCGGCGGCCGGCCGCAGCCGTTCACGTGGAAGGGCGAGGCGGCGTACGCCTTCGCCAACGCGTCGGTGTTCTCCGAGCAGACGGTGGTGAAGGCCAACCAGGCGGTGCCGATCCCGAAGGACGTGCCACTCGACGCGGCGTCGCTGGTCGGCTGCGGCGTGCTCACCGGCGTCGGTGCCGTGCTCCAGCGCGCACGGGTTCCCGAAGGCGCCAGTGCGCTGGTCATCGGGGTTGGTGGGATCGGCCTCAACGTGATCCAGGGCCTCGCGCTGGCCGGCGCGTCGACGATCATCGCGGTCGACACCAACCCGTTGAAGAAGGAGATCGCCGCGACCTTCGGTGCCACCCACTTCATCGAGAGCACCGAGGGGGTGAAGGAGGTCGCACCCAACGGGGTCGACTTCGCCTTCGAGTGCGTAGGACACGTCAAGCTGATCCGCGCCGCGATCGACCTGCTCGACTGGGGCGGGACCGCGGTCATGCTCGGCGTGCCGGGCTTCGCCGACGAGGCGTCGTTCAACGTCTCGTCCATGTACCTGGACAAGGGCGTGCTCGGCTGCCGGTACTGCACGTCGCAGCCGCAGCGTGACATCCGCCGGTACGTCGAGCTGTACCAGCAGGGACGGCTCAAGCTCGACGAGCTGGTCTCGGCGAGGTACCCGCTCGGCGATATCACGAAGGCGGTCCACGCGATGGAGTCCGGCGAGCTGGCCGCCCGCGGCGTACTCGCGATCGCCTAGGGGAGGCTGCCGAGTGCCGGTCGACGTAGCGGCGCTCGTCGACCCCGGCCACACGGCGGTCGTCACGAGCGAGTGCCAGAACAGCGTCGTGGGCTCGCAGTCGATGCTGCCCGAGCTCGCGGACGCGGCTGCGGCAACCGTCGTCCCCAACGGCGCCCGGGTCTGCACGGCGGCCCGGGCGGTGGGCGCCTCGGTCGTGCACTGCGTCGCCGGGCGGCGACCCGACGACCGCGGATCGAACAGCAACGCCCGGCTGTTCGGCGCGGTGTTGAAGTCGCCCGTCGTCCCGTTGCTCGGCACGATGGCGACCGAGGTGATCGAAGAGTTCGGGCGGGCCGACAGCGACCTGGTGCTGTCCCGGATCCACGGGCTGAGTCCGATGGCGGGCACCGACCTCGACCCGGTTCTCCGCAACCTCGGGGTGTCCACGATCGTCGTGGTCGGAGTGTCGGTGAACGTTGCGATCAGCAACCTGGTGATGGACGCGGTGAATCGCTCCTACCAGGTCGTGGTGGTCCGCGACGCCGTCTGCGGCGTACCGCCGGCGTACGCCGACGCGGTCCTCGACAACACGCTGTCGCTACTCGCAACCGTGATCACGACCGACGAGCTGCTGGGTCACTGGGCGAGCTGGCGTCGTACTGATCGGAAGTAGCTGCGCAGCGCGATCTGTTGCAGCAACAGGGAGACCGGCCCCACCACCTTGACCATGCGGGATCCGGGCCGCGAGAACGCGACCACCTCGAGCCAGACCCGGTCGTCGTCGAGGGTTACCAGGAACGCCTCCTCGCCCGATTCCGGATGGTCCGGGAGCGTCCCGTAGCCGAAGCCGCGCCGTCGTGGCTCATCGACGACGTAGAGCTCCCGGCTCGGTATGACGAGACCGATCCGCCCCCCGGCGGCGAGCACCGCCGTGCGGCCCTCGGCGGCGGGCCCGCCGGCGGCGACTGTCAGGCCCGAGCCGCGATGCATGTCCCAGCCGAGGACGATCTCGCAGGCGCGCCGGAAGTCCTGCTCGCCCTTTCCGACCTCTCGGCGAAGCCGGGTGTGGTGGTAGCCGCCGGGCAGCGCCGGGCTGCGGGTCGCGCCGACCTCGGCATAGGTGAGATCGCGACTTTCGTACTCGGCAAGCAGGGCGGTGAGTCGATGGGTGTTGGCGAGGCGCACCCGATCTACCTACCCCGTGAGCCAGTCGACGATCATCTTGTTCACTTCGGCCGGCTTCTCGACGTGCAGGAAGTGGCCGGCGCCGTCGATGATGTCGACCCGCGACTCCGCGGACAGGTGCTGCTCGGTCCCGGTGATGCCGTCGACGGCGAAGCACCCGTCGGCGTTGCCGTGCAGGTAGAGCGTGGGGTGCGGGGGCGACTGGTCGCCCCCGCCCGCGGTGAACATCGCCCGGTAGTAGCCGATCGCCGCGGAGAGGTTTTCGGGTCCGCGCAGCGCGTCCTTCACGTGCGCCAGGTCTTCGGCCCCGTCGTATCCCGGCGACCAGTCGGCCCACAGCTTCTCGATGAACAGCAGGTCGTCCGCACCGACGACCACCTCGGCGAACGGGGTCTGGAAGAGCATCACGTAGAAGCTGCGCTTGAGCTGCTCGTAGCGCATGAAGGCGCTCGCCGCGATGCCCGGCGGCGGCACCGCGATCGTGACCAGCCGACGCCACCGCTCGGGTGCGATCGCGGCCGCGTTGTAGGTCATCATCGCGCCCCAGTCGTGCCCGACCAGCACCGCGTCGCTCCCGCCACCGAGCGCATCGTGCAGGGCGTTGACGTCGACCGCGAGCGTTGCCGCCGAGTAGTCACCGTCGGCGGGGACTACCGTCGGCGCGTAGCCGCGCAGCCAGGGCGCGACGGCGCGGTACCCGGCCGCGGCGAGGTCGGGAAGCAGGTGCCGCCAGGTGTGCGCGGAGTCGGGGAACCCGTGCAGGCACAGCGCGAGCGGGCCGTCCGCGCCGCAGGTGAGCGCACCGAAGGTCAGGCCGTTCGCCTCGACCGTGGTCTGCGTGATCTGCATGCCGTTACCGTAGCGACGTGGACCTGCGCTTCTCGGCCGAGGACGAGGCGTTCCGCGACGAAGTGCGGACCTGGCTGAACGAGCATCTGGTCGGCGAGTTCGCCCAGGTCGCAGACGCGGGTGGTCCCGGTCGAGAGCACGAAGGGGTCGAGGTCCGCCGCGCCTGGGAGAAGGTGCTCGGCGAGGCCGACTGGTCGTGCATCGGCTGGCCGAAACCGTACGGCCGCGGCGCGACCCTCATGCAGCAGGTGATCTTCGCCGAGGAGTACGCCGCATCGGGCGCCCCGCACCGGATCAACCATTTCGGCGAGAACCTGCTCGGCCCGACGCTGATCGAATGCGGCAACGAGGAGCAGAAGCAGCGCTTCCTGCCGAAGATCAAGCTCGGCGAGGAGCTGTGGTGCCAGGGCTACTCCGAGCCGGGCGCCGGATCGGACCTCGCCGGTGTGAAGACCAAGGCGGTCCGCGACGGCGACGAGTGGGTCATCACCGGCCAGAAGGTGTGGACCTCCCTCGCCCACATCGCCGACTGGTGCTTCGTGGTGACCCGGACCGACCCGGACTCCACCCGGCACGCGGGGCTGTCCTACCTGTTGGTGCCGATGCATCAGGACGGCATCGAGATCCGGCCGATCGTGCAGATGACCGGCGGCGCGGAGTTCAACGAGGTCTTCTTCGACGGCGCCCGCACCGCCGCCGACAACGTCGTGGGCGAGGTCGGTGACGGCTGGCGGGTGGCGATGGCCACGCTCGGCTACGAGCGGGGCGTGGCGACGCTCGCCCAGCAGATCGGTTTCGCGCGTGAGCTGGAGCAGGTCATCGATCTGGCGAAGCAGACCGGGGCCGTCGACGACCCGATCCTCGCCGACCGGCTCACCCAGGCCTGGATCGAGCTGAAGGTGATGCGCTATACCGCGCTGCGCATGCTCTCTACCGACAAGCCGGGTGCGGAAGCCTCGGTGTCGAAACTGATGTGGGCGCCCTGGCACCAGCGGCTGGGTGAGCTGTCGATGGCAGTTCGGGGAGCCGCCGCGCTCGAGACGGATGCCACGACCGGTGAGCTCGACGACCTGCAGCGGCTGTTCCTGTTCAGCCGTGCGGACACGATCTACGGCGGCTCCAACGAGATCCAGCGCGACATCCTCGCCCGCCGGATGCTCGGCCTGCCACGGGCGTAGCGCCGTACCGGCGGGGTGTCAGCGGCTCCCGTGGCAGAACCGGGCAAATCGTGCTTCCCTAGTGGTGACGGGGTTGGTGACATTCTCAGGCAGGCGTGATGAAGCGGTTCATGATCGTGGTGGCAACCGCCACCGTCGCTGCGGGCGGCGTGGCGATCCCGGCGACCGCGAGTGCGGCCGCCGCACACCACCACAAGCATCACGCCAGGGCGAACAACATCCAGCGTCACCCGTGCGAGGGGCTCGGCATCGACCTCGCGCTCGGCTCGATCAACATCTGCGTCCCGCTTTAGCCCCGCCCGGCGGTGTCCGCTTGGTGACCGCCGCTTGCTCCGAGCGCCCGCGCAGCGCCGAGCGCGAACAGTCCAGCCGCCCCCCGCGGCATCGGGGTCAGCCCAGGCGCTCGATGATCGTGACGTTGGCCTGGCCGCCGCCCTCGCACATCGTCTGCAGCCCGAACCGGCCTCCGGTGCGCTCGAGCTCGTGCAGCAGCGTGGTCATCAGCCGGGCGCCGGTCGCGCCGAGCGGGTGGCCGAGGGCGATCGCGCCGCCGTTGACGTTGACCTTGGACAGGTCGGCGCCGGTCTCCTTCTGCCAGGCGAGCACGACGGGCGCGAACGCCTCGTTGATCTCGACCAGGTCGATGTCGTCGAGCGACATACCGGTCTTGTCGAGTGCGTACGCCGTGGCGTTGATCGGCGCGGTCAGCATGTAGATCGGGTCCGCGCCGCGCACCGACATGTGGTGGATGCGGGCCCGCGGCGTGAGGTTGTGCTCCTTCAGTGCGCGCTCGGACACCACCAGGATCGCGGCGGCCCCGTCGGAGATCTGCGAGGAAACCGCCGCGGTGACCCGGCCGCCCTCAGCCAAGGGCTTGAGCGACTGCATCTTTTCCAGCGAGGTGTCGCGGCGCGGTCCCTCGTCGTTGCTGACCTCGTTGAACGGCGAGATCTCGCGTTCGAACCGACCCTCGTCGATCGCCTGGATCGCACGGCGGTGTGACTCGAGCGAGAAGCACTCCATGTCCTCGCGGGTGATGTTCCACTTCTCCGCGATCAGCTCCGCGCCGTGGAACTGGGTGACCGGCTGGTCGCCGTACCGCTTCACCCAGCCCGTCGAGCCGGAGAACGGGTTGGGGTCTTCGAATCCGACGTGCTTCGCGGCCTGGAACGCCGCGCCGATCGGGATCATCGACATGTTCTGTACGCCGCCGGCGATCACCACGTCCTGGGTGCCACTCATCACGCCCTGGGCCGCGAAGTGCACCGCCTGCTGCGACGACCCGCACTGGCGGTCGATCGTCGTACCCGGTACCTCTTCGGGCAGGCCGGCCGCGAGCCAGCAGGTGCGCGCGATGTCGCCGGCCTGCGGGCCGATCGTGTCGAGGCAGCCGAAGACGACGTCCTCGACGGCGGCGGGATCGATGCCCGAATGGTCGACGAGCGCATTGAGGATGTGCGCGCCCAGGTCGGCGGTGTGCACGCCGGCCAGGCCGCCGTTTCGCTTCCCGACCGGCGTACGAATGGCATCGACGATGTAGGCCTCAGGCATGCCCCAGAGGCTACCGAAGGACCTGACGCGGCGTCAGATTCGCGCCGACCATCGCCGGCAGGTGCCGGCGCCGCCGCTGATGAACGATTCCGGATGGGGAGCGGGCGGGAACCCGGGAGTCACGCGGTCGGTCGCCGTGAGCTGCTCGCGGGGAGCCTGGGTGGCGGCCTCGCGCTTGTCGCAGGCGGCCGGGCGCGGGCCACGGCGGCACCGCGCCGCGGGCCGCGGTACCGGTACGCGCCGAGCCCCGCGTCGCTCGCTGAGCACCCGTTGCCCGACTGGTGGCGCGACGCCAAGTTCGGCGTCTTCGTCCACTGGGGCGTCTACTCGGTGCCGGCCTGGGCGCCGACGAACTGGTTGTTGAACCTCGCCGAGTGGTACTGGCGCTTCCAGTCCTTGGCCGGCACGCCGTACTGGAAGCACCATCTCGAGACCTACGGCGCGAACCTCGTGTACGACGACTTCATCCCGCACTTCCGCGCCCAGCGCTACGACCCGGCCGGCTGGGCCGACCTGTTCCGCGACGCGGGCGCGCGCTACTTCATCCTCACGACGAAGCACCACGACGGGTTCGCGCTGTTCCCGTCGGCGGGCAGCCGCCGCAACGCCGCGGCGATGGGCCCGCGCCGCGACCTGGTCGGGCCGCTCGTCAGCGCAGCCCGCAAGCGCGACCTGAAAGTGGGCTTGTACTACTCGGTGCCGGAGTGGTTCAACCCGGCGCCTCATCTGCAGCTGACGCTTGATCGGGTGACCGCCGGGCTCGGTGGCGGGACCGACGCCCTGGTCACCCAGGCGGTCGACGCGGCGGTGTTCAACCAGGGCGGTCCCTCGAACGCCTACACCCTGCTTCCCGTGCCGTACCGCGGCTACCGCTGGGTGGCCGACTACGCGCACTTCGAGCGCGCGCAGCTGCGCGAGCTGATCCGCCGCTACCACCCGGACGAGATCTGGGCCGACATCGGCGGCCCGGAGGACTACTTCCGAGGCAACGAGACCATCGCGGCGTTCTACAACCAGGCCGAGACCCACAACCCGGACGGTGTGGTCGTCAACGACCGCTTCGGCGACTACCGCACCCACCACGACTACGTGGTCATCGAGAACGGAGGCTCCTACGGACTCGGCGACTACACCGGCGGGCCGAGCGAGACGGTCCGGACGATGGGTACCTCGTGGGGTTTCAACCAGGCTGAGCACGACTACGCGCCCGTGGAGACCTTCGTCCGTGAACTGGTCAACGCGGTCGCCAACAACTCCAACTACGTCCTCAACATCGGGCCTCGTGCGGACGGCACGATCGCCGAGCCGCTGGTCAACCGGCTGAAGGGGATCGGCGACTGGCTCGAGATCAACGGCGAAGCGATCTACGCGACCCGGACATGGACGAGGCCGGGGGCGGGCGCGGTCCGCTACACGATCGGGAAGCACGGCAGGCGCTACGTCATTGCGCTGGGCTGGCCCGGCAGGGAGCTCGTCATCGACGGGCCCGCGCCGATCCCCGATCACGCGAAGATCGTCCTGCTGGGATCCGATGGTCGCCCGTTGCGCTGGCGGCGGTCGGGGTCCACGGTCCGGATCACGATGCCCGCCGGCGGCAACCTCCCACGCGCGACTCGCAGCAGGCACGCGTTCGCCTTCCGCATCTCGCCCGACTGATCCGAAGTAGCACACGAAGCCCGCTCGCGGCCGGTGGTTCCCGCTCCGTGTGGCGCGCGCGGGCGGACTTTGTGTGCTACTTCGGTATCTGACGGGTCGTCAGATATCGTCCCGCGAGTGGACCTGACCGAGCCTGCCGAGCTTGCTGCGTTCCGCGGCGAGGCTCGCGAGTGGCTGCGGTCCCACGTCCCCGCGACCCCGCTGCCGTCGCTGGACACCGAGGCCGGGTTCGCCGCCCACCGGGAGTGGGAGCTCGAGATGTACGACGCCCGCTGGGGGGTCGTCACGTGGCCCGAGCAGTACGGCGGGCGCGGCGCCGGGCTGCTCGAATGGCTGGTCTTCGAGGAGGAGTACTGGGCGGCCGGCGCGCCGGTCCGGGTCAGCCAGAACGGCATCTTCCTGCTCGCCCCGACGATCTTCGAGTACGGCACGCAGGCGCAGAAGGACCGCTTCCTCACACCGATGGCGAAGGCCGACGAGGTGTGGGCGCAGGGCTGGTCCGAGCCGGGCTCCGGTAGCGATCTGGCGTCGCTGCGGTCGAAAGCCGAGCGGGTCGACGGCGGCTGGCGGCTGTCCGGTCAGAAGACGTGGTCCACGCGCGCGGTCTACGCCGACTGGATGTTCGGGCTGTTCCGCTCCGACCCGGCCTCCGAGCGACACCGTGGGCTCACCTACTTCCTTCTGCCGCTGTCGGCCGAGGGCGTGACCGTCCGCCCGATCCGCCAACTCGACGGCGAACCCGGCTTCGCCGAGGTGTTCTTCGACCAAGTGTTCGTCCCCGACGAGCACGTACTCGGCGGTGTCGGCGAAGGGTGGAAGGTCGCGATGTCGACCACCACGTCGGAGCGCGGTCTGACACTGCGGTCGCCGGGCCGGTTCATGGCCGCTGCCGACCGGCTCGTCGACCTGTACGCCGCCACCCGCGACCTGGACCCGGACGCCGCGGTGGCGGCGCGCGACGACGTCGTACAGGCCTGGATGGACGCCGACGCCTACCGCCTCTACGTCCTCGGCACCGCACTGAAGGCGCTCGGCGGCGAGTCGATCGGCGCGGAGTCGAGCGCCAACAAGCTGTTCTGGTCGCAGCTCGACGTGTCGCTGCACGAGACAGCGCTCGCGATGCTCGGCGAGCGCGGGACGCTCGAGGCCGACCCGGTCTGCGGGCCGTGGCTCGACGGTTACGAGTTCTCGCTGGCCGGCCCGATCTACGCCGGCACCAACGAGGTGCAGCGCAACGTGATCGCCGAGCGGGTGCTGGGCCTGCCGCGATGAGGCTCGCCGCGGACCAGGACGCGCTCGACTTCGCGGAGAGCATCGCGGAGCTGCTCGCCGACGTCGCCGACGCTGCGGCGTTGCGGGCGGCGTGGGACGACCCCGACGGCCGAATCCCGGGGGTGTGGAAGCGGCTCGCCGAGACCGGCCTGCTCGGGCTGACCGTCCCCGAGCAGTACGGCGGGTCCGGCGCCGATCTCACCACGTTGCTGCCGGCGCTGATCGAGCTCGGTCGCGCCGCACTTCCCGAGCCGGTGGTGGAGACCGTCGTCGGGGCGACGCTCCTGGCGCGTTGCGGCGGCGACCTGGCCGCGCAGTGGCTGCCCCGCGTCGTTGCGGGTGACGCCGTCATCGCGGTCGGCCTTGGACCCGGCTCGCTGATCAGCGCGGCGCCGTGGGCGGATCTGGTGCTGGTGCAGCGGCCTGACGGGACGGTTGTCGCCGCGCCGCGCGAAGCTGCGTCGCTGACCGAGCACGCGTCGGTCGACCGCGGCATGCGGTTTGCCTCGGTTGCGGCTGATGACGGCGCGGCGTTGACCGGTGCCGACCCCGGTCCGGTGTTCGATCTCGGTGCCGTCGCCTACGCGGCGCTGTTGACCGGCGGGGCGAGGGCGATGCTCGAGATGAGCGTTGACTATGCCCGGCAGCGGGAGCAGTTCGGCGTACCGATCGGTTCGTTCCAGGCCATCAAGCACCAGCTCGCCAACGTGTATGTCGGCACCGTCTTCGCCTTGCCGGTCGTGGCGCGCGGCGCGTGGTCCGTGGCGCACGACGTCCCGACGCGCAGTCGCGACGCCTCGCACGCAAAGCACATCGCGACGGTGTCGGCACAACAGGCGGCGCGCACCGCGCTTCAGGTGCACGCCGGGATCGGCTACACCTACGAGCACGACCTGCACATGTGGATGAAGCGGACCTGGACGCTGTCCTCGCTGTGGGGGACCGCGGCCTGGCACAAAGCGCGAGTAGCGAAAGCAGTTTTGGAGGACGCATGAGTGCGCCGTTGGCGGGGATGCGCGTCGTCGAGTGCTCGATGCTTGGGCCGGCCGCGATCACGAGCGCCCTTGTCGACCTCGGCGCAGAGGTGATCAAGGTCGAGCCGGCCGCCGGTGACTACATCCGGCAGATGACCTGGCCGATCGTCGAGGGCGTCTCCCTCATGCACCTGCATCTCAACCGCGGCAAGAAGAGCATCACTCTCGACCTGCGCAGCGACGACGGCAAGCAGGTCTTCCGGGACCTCGCCAAGGACGCCGACGTCGTCGTCGAAGCGATGCGGCCCGGTGCGCTGGAGCGGCTCGGGATCGGGCCGACCGACCTGCGGGAACGCAGCCCGAAGCTGGTGTTCGCCAGCATCTCCGGGTACGGCGGCACCGGCCCGTACAAGGACTACCCGAGCCACGGCATCGCCTACGACACCTGGGCCGGGATCGTCACGCCGCACGTCGATGATGAGGGCTTCACCTACATTCCGGAGCACGTCAGCATCGGGATCTTCGCCGCACCTCTCTATGGCGCCCTCGCGATCCTCGCCGCCGTGATCCGCGCCAGGGCCACCGGCGAGGGCGCGGAACTCGAGCTCGCCCAGTCCGACTGCGCGGCGGCGTTCGACTGGTACCGCAGCGAGACCTACCGCGCCTACGAGCGCCCGGAGTCCGAGGTCACGGGCAACCCGAGCGACAACTACGAACGCCGCGCCCCCGGCACCGCCGGCATGAAGGAAGGCGTCCGCTACCAGATCTACGCGAGCGCGGACGGGCACGTGCTGTTCATGGCGAGCGAGCAGGCGTTCTGGAAGAACTTCTGCGAGGGCGTCGGCCGGATGGATCTGTTCGAGAAGTGGCCGGGCTCGACGTACGCCGACCACGCCCGCGGCAACCGCGACCTGCAGGCCGAGCTGCGCGACATCTTCGCGACCAAGACGTCGGCGGAGTGGATGGAGTTCGGCGGACGGGTCAACACCCCGATCGCACCGGTGAACACCCCGAAGACGCTGGCCGACGACCCGCAGTTCGCCGACCGTTTGGGCTGGCTGCCGGCCGAGCGGCTCGGCGCCGACCAGCTCGGCTTCCCGGTGCGCTTCGTAGGGGAGGAGCTGCCGGTGCCGGAGAAGGCGCCCACGGTCGGCGAGCACACGTACGACGTGCTGCGCGCGGTGTGCGACTACGACGACGAGCAGATCGCGACGCTTCGCAGGTCGGGAGTCCTCGGATGACCGACGGGCTCCCGCGGAGCATCCCGGCGCTGATGCTGCAGGCCGGTCGTGAGCACCGCGACGAAGAGGCGGTCGTCGACGGCGACCGCCGGGTGACGTTCGGCGAGCTCGCACACGTCTCCCTGAGTGCGGCCGCGGAGTGCATCCGCCGCGGTGTCGAGCCCGGTGACCGGGTCGGCATCTGGGCTCCCAACACCCTCGACTGGGTGGTCGCCGCGCTCGGCACGCTGGCGGCTGGCGGAGTCCTGGTGCCGCTGAACACGCGCTACAAGGGCGAGGAGGCGAACTGGATCCTCGACCGCAGCGGCGCGAAGCTGTGCTTCGTCTCACCACCCTTCCTCGGCAACGACTATCCCGCGATGCTCGGTGAGCGGCCGGGTGCGGTCCTCCTCGAGCCGTCCCTGTGGGAGGCGGGCCCGACCCGCGAGGTGCACGACCGGATCGACGCGGTCGGCCCCGACGACACCGGCGACCTGATCTTCACCTCGGGCACGACCGGTAAGCCGAAGGGGGTCGTCACCACGCAGGCGCAGACGATCAAGGTCTTCGACACCTGGTCGCGCATCGTCGGTGTGCGGGAGGGCGACCGCTACCTCGTCGTCAACCCGTTCTTCCACACCTTCGGGTACAAGGCCGGCATCATCGCCTGCCTGTTGCGCGGGGCGACGATCGTGCCGCAGCCGGTGTTCGACGTTCCTGCAGTGCTGGATCTCATCGAGCGCGAGAAGATCACGGTGCTGCCCGGGCCGCCGACGCTCTACCAGTCGATCCTCGACTTCCCGGATCGTGAGCAGCGCGACCTCTCCTCGCTCCGTCTCATCGTCACCGGCGCCGCCGTCGTACCGGTCGTGCTCATCGAGCGGCTCCGTGACGAGCTGGCCGTCGAGACGATCCTCACGGCGTACGGGCTGACCGAGGCGACCGGCACCGTCACCATGTGCCGGCAGGGCGACGACGCCGAGACGATTGCCACCACCTCCGGTCGCGCGATCCCCGACACCGAGGTGCGGATCGTCGACGAGGCGGGCAACGCCGTCGCGACCGGCGAGCCGGGTGAGGTCGTGGTCCGCGGCTACAACGTGATGAAGGGCTACTACGAGGATCCCGAGGCGACTGCGCAGACCATCGACGCGGACGGCTGGCTGCACACCGGCGACATCGGTGTGATGGACGCCGAGGGCAATGTCCGGATCACCGACCGGCTCAAGGACATGTACGTCGTCGGCGGCTTCAACGCCTATCCCGCGGAGGTCGAGCAGACTCTGGCCCGGCACGAGGCGGTCGCGGAATGTGCGGTGGTCGGCGTGCCCGACGAGCGCCTCGGCGAGGTCGGGCTGGCGTTCGTCGTGGCGCGACCCGGCATGACCGTCGATCCGGAGGAGATCGTGGCGTGGTGCCGGGAACGCATGGCGAACTTCAAGGCACCGCGTACGGTGCAGGTCGTGGACGCACTGCCGCGCAACGCCTCGGGCAAGGTCATGAAGTTCGAGCTGCGCAACTCGGTGGTGGGTAGGAGTGCGTCGGCGTGACCGATATCGATCCCAAGCACTTCCGCCGGGTGCTGGGGCACTTCCCGACCGGCGTCGCGGTGATCACCGGAACCGACGCGGACGGCAGGCCCGGCGGCCTCGCGATCGGCTCCTTCACGTCGGTGTCGCTGGACCCACCGCTGGTCGCCTTCATGCCCGACAAGAACTCCAGCACCTGGCCGCGGATCCGGGACGCCGGGAGCTTCTGCGTCAACATCCTCGGGTCCGACCAGGAGGAGGTGTGCCGGACCTTCGCGGTGAGTGGGGGCGACAAGTTCGCGGACCTCACCTGGAAGCCGGCCGGCTCCGGAGCGCCGATCCTCGACGGCGTACTCGCATGGATCGACTGCGACCTCGAGGTCGTGCATGAAGCCGGTGACCACTACATCGTGATCGGGCGGGTGCGTGAGCTCGACGCGGCCGGTACGACGCTGCCGCTGGTGTTCTTCCAAGGCGGGTACGGCCGGTTCTCCTCGCTTTCGCTGGCCGCCTGGGAGTCCGATCTCGCGTTGCAGATGCGCTCGGCCGACCTCGCCCGCCCGCACATGGAGGCGCTTGCCGCGGAGCTCGACATCGAATGCGTCGCAAGCGCGATCGTCGGCCCCGACATGGTCCTGCTCGCCCGCGCCGGCCGGCTGCCCACCGGGTCGCTGCCGACCGCGGTCGGCCAGCGGATCCCCTTCGAGCCCCCGGTCGGCACGGCGTTCGTCGCGTGGGCACCCGAGTCGGCGCAGCGGGCCTGGCTGGACCGGATGGACAAGAACGCGCCGCCCGAGATGCTCGACGCGCTGCACCGCACCCTGGCCGAGGTGCGCGAGCACGGCTACTCAGTGGGGCGCGGCCATCGCTGGCACGAGCAGGCCGCGCAGGTGATGGCACGTCCCGACCCGACCGTCGACCAGGAGGCGACCACCGAGCAGCTGCACCAGCTGATCGGCCTGCTGCCCGCGGACTACGAGTCGCCGATCGCGAAGTCCGGGGACGCCCGTACCGTCTCCACACCGGTGTTCGGCCCGGGTGGCGTCGTCGTGATGGTGCTGTCCGCCGTACTCACCGGTGCGCCGTCGATGGCTGGTGACGAGTCACCACTGTCCGACCTCGACTTCACCGTCGCGCGGCTGCGAACCGCTGCCACTGCTGTCACCGAGGCGCTGCACGGCGCCGCACCCGAGGGGGTCTGACCGGATGTACGTCAACGCTCACGCGGTCGACTACGCGTCGTTGTTCCTGCGCGCGGCGCTCGGCGTCACCATGCTCGCGCACGGCTACAACCACATGTTCGGCGGCGGCAAGCTGCCCGGCACCGCGCGCTGGTTCGAGTCGATCGGGATCCGGCCGGGATGGCTGCACGCCCGGCTCGCGACCTTCACCGAGCTCGGCGTGGCCCCGCTGCTGTTCCTCGGCCTGCTCACGCCGCTCGCCGCGGCCGGCGTGATCGGTGTGATGCTGGTCGCGCTGATCAGCAACCACCTCAAGAACGGCTACTTCATCTTCCGGCCGGGTGAGGGGTATGAGTACGTCTTGTTCATCACGCTCACTGCGTTCGGTCTCGGCGCCCTCGGCGGCGGCAAGGTGTCGTTGGACAACGCGCTCGACATCGGCAGCTGGATGTACGGCGGCAAGGGTCTCGCGATCTGCCTGATCGGCGTGGCCGGCGCCCTCCTACTGCTGGCCACCTGCTGGCGCCCGGAGAAGAAGGCCGACTGACCTCGGTCGCCCGATAGACAACTTACGTTACGAGTTGTAATGTAACTCCGACAGCCCCACCGGACAGCCTCACTCGATACCGCGACGGAGACGGAGCAGCCTGATGGAGTTCGGCCTATTCATCCAGAACTACGTGCCCAACAGCCGCCGCGAAGTCGACCCGGACGCCGAGCATCACGCGATCCATGAGGACATCGAGGCGGTCATCGCGGCCGACAAGGCGGGCTTCAAGTTCGTCTGGCTGACCGAGCACCACTTCCTCGACGAGTACTCCCACCTGTCCGCCAACGACGTCGTTGCCGGCTACCTCGCCGCGAAGACCGAGCGGATCCACATCGGCGGCGGCATCTTCAACCCGCTGCCCGCGGTGAACCACCCGGCGAAGCTCGCCGAGCGGGTCAACTATCTCGACCAGATCACTCACGGCCGGGTCGAGTTCGGCACCGGGCGCGGCGCGGGCAGCCACGAGATCCTCGGCTTCCTCGACCACCTCGGGATCACCGACACCAACCAGACGAAGGAGATCTGGGAGGACGTCATCCGGGAGTTCCCGAAGATGTTCACCCAGGACACCTACGAGGGCTACAAGGGCAAGTACTGGTCATTGCCGCCCCGCAAGATCCTGCCGCGTCCCTACGGCAAGGGGCACGCGCCGCTCTGGTACGCCGCCGGCAACCCGCCGTCGTATGAGATGGCCGGCCGCATGGGCATGGGCGTGCTCGGGTTCTCTTTGGACCGGTGGGACAAGGTCGAGAAGCTGCGCAAGTCCTACAAGGACGGCATCGCCAACGCCGAGCCGGTCGGCGCCTTCGTCAACGACAACATCATGTCGTGCATCGCGGCGTACGTCGCCGAGGACAAGGAGACGGCGTTCCAGTCATACGTCGACTCGAAGCCGAACTATTTGGTGTCCAACGTCTACCGCTACCACGACACGTTCCCGGCGCCGGAGTGGGTGCCGAAGTGGCCGGAGACGCTGCCCGAGCCCGACCTCGAGACCGCAGCGATGGCCGCCGAGTTCGGCGGCGTGGTGCTCGGTGACCCGGACATGGCGCTCGAGCAGTGCAAGCGCTGGGAGTCCACCGGCATCGACCAGCTGGTGTTCGGCATCGGTCCGGCGAAGATCGAGGACACGATCCGCACCATTGAGCTGCTCGGCAAGTACGTCATCCCGAAGATCGACACCGACCCGGTCGTGTCGACGACCCGCTACCGGGAAAGCGCGTAATCCCGCCGGTTTGTGAGCCGCTGAGTACAGTCCGCTGTATCTAGCGGTTCACAAACCAAGGGGGGCGTCGTGACCGAACCACCGACCGGCGGGCAGCCGCCGGAGCCTGCTGGACCGCCGAGCTACCAGGTCCCGCCGCCGGGCGAGAGCGCTGCGCCGCCCGTGCCGCCCCCGCCCCCTGCGCCGCCGGTTCCGCCACCTCCTCCGCCGCCCGTGGCAATGCCGCCGCCACCCCCGCCTCCGGGCTACGCGATGGCTCCTCCGGCAGGCGGTGTGGTGGGCAAGGTCGTCCGGACCAGCGCCGAGGGGTTCTGGTACACCTTGTTCTGCATCTTCTTCGGCGCGGCGTACCTAGCGAAGGTGCCGGGCAAGAAGGCGCTCAACGACGCGGGTCATGCGCAGATGACTGGTGCCGAGAAGTTCTGGTACGTCGTCGAATGCCTGATGTTCGGCGGCGGGTACTTCGCGAAGGTCTCCGCGAAGAAGGCGATGAGCGAGGTCGGCATCGCGCAGATGACCGAAGGTGAGCAGACCTGGTACACGATCCTCTGCATTGCCTGCGGCGCGGGCTACTTCGGCAAGGTGCCGTGGAAGAAGGCGTTCAACGAGATGGGGATGACGCCGCTCACGGGCGCGGAGAACTTCTGGTACGTAATCCTGTGTCTGAGCTACGGCAACGGCTACTTCCAGAAGACCTTCCACAAGAAGGCGCTCAGCGAGTCGCCGCACTTCCAGTAGCGGCTTCGGACGCGAGTGGCGCGACCGCGATCACCGCGAACTTGCACTTTCATCCCGTTTTGCGCTGAGAAACGGTAGCAATTCGCAAGTTCGGCGGACTAGCAAGTCCTGATTCGACAGTCGAATATTGCGCCACGTCGGGCGGGTCTAGCGTTAGGTCATGGATCTTGGCGTACATGTTTCGCAGTTCACCTGGCCGGGCGGGCCGGAGCAGCTCGCCGCCGACCTGACCAACGTGGCTACCGAAGCCGACAGCCTCGGCTTCACGAAGCTGTCCGTGATGGACCACGTCTTCCAGATCATGGTGCTCGGCCCGCCCGAGCACGAGATGCTCGAGGCCTACACCACCCTCGGCTACCTGGCGGCGCGCACCCAGCGGATCAAGCTGCTCGCCTGGGTGACGGCGACGGTCTACCGCTCGCCGGGACTGCTCGCGAAGGCGGTGACGACCCTCGACGTGCTCTCCGGCGGTCGCGCCTACCTCGGCATCGGCGCGGCGTGGAACGAGGAGGAGTCCAAGGGCCTCGGCCTGCACTTCCCGCCGACCGCTGAGCGCTTCGAACGGCTCGAGGAGACGCTGCAGATCTGCCTGCAGATGTGGAGCGACAACGACGGGCCGTTCAACGGCAAGCACTACCAGCTCGATCGCACCCTCAACTCGCCGCAGGCGCTGTCCAAGCCCCACCCGCCGATCCTGATCGGGGGCGGGGGCGAGAAGAAGACGCTGCGCCTCGTCGCGCAGTACGCCGACGCGTGCAACCTGTTCGCCGGCCCCGACGCCAGCCACAAGCTCGACGTACTCCGCCAGCACTGCGCCGACCTCGGCCGCGACTACGACACGATCGAGAAGACCGTCATGGGTCCCCTCGATCCCGGCAAGGACGGCGAGAACGTCGACTCGCTGCTCGAGTCGATGCGCAAGCTTCACGATCTCGGCTTCACCCACTACCACGGCACGGTGCCGAACGTTTCCTCCATCAGGCCGCTCGAGATCCTCGCCGAACGCGTCATGCCCGAGGCCGCCAAGTTCTGAACCTGCGGAACCGCCGCTCGTCGGCTGGCGTCCAACCTGCGATCGTTACCGAGGGGGAGGTACGCCATGCGCGGTATCCAGGTGTCCACAGTCGTCATCTCTGCCGCGATGGCGGCGCTGGCCGGAATGCCACACGCGCTCGCCACTGATGCGCCATCAGTCCTGACTGGCGGCGGACACGGCAGGTTTCACGTCAGACCGAACAACCTCCCCGACACCGGTACACAGCGGATCGTTCGCGGTCACGGGCACTTCTCGATCGGCGCCGCCAAGATCCGCGGCGTGGTCAGCGCGCCGGGCTTCGTCCGCGAAGGATCGTGCGGCGTGTCGCTGCGCCTGGCTACCGACACCGGGACGCTCAAGATCGTGGGCCACAGTCAGGTGCGCTCACGCGACGGGGACCAGCCGATCTGCGACGGGCACGACTTCCGGTTCCGCTTCCACACCGCGAATGCGAGGGGGGCCCTAGCCGAAGCCGACTACCGGGGTGTCGGGATCCTCGACCTCGAGGACGCATCGAACGAAGCGGTCGACCGCGGAACGTTCAAGGTCCTGCTCCGGGTACCGCGCGACTAACCGAAGGTTGGCCGTGGTTGCGACCGCGATAGCCCGTGCACGCCGACAGGCTCGTCAGCCGGCGGTGATGCCGTTGTCGCTGGAGATGATCGCACCGTGGATGTTTTTCGCCTCGTCGGAGGCGAGGAAGCAGAACAACGCGGCGATGTCCTCCGGCTTGGCGAAGCCGCGCGGGCTCGTGTAGCGGCCGATCAGATCCCAGTCGACGTCGTCAGGCATCTGGAAGCCACGGATCAGGGCGGTGTCCGTGCCGCCGGGCGCGATCGCCACCACCCGCAGCGGTTTCTTCAGGTACTCCATCGCGAGTGACTTGGTCAGCTGTACGACGGCGCCCTTCGTCATCGTGTACACGACCGAGAACGCCTGTCCCATGAGACCAGCGTTCGACGCGATGTTGATCACTACGCCCTTCGTCTCGAGCAGGTGGGGGATCGCTGCCTGGGCCATGAAGAAGTAGGCGTCGACGTTGACCGCGAACATCTGCCGGTAGGCCGCTTCGGTGACGTCGGTGAAGTGCTCGTTACGCCCGATGCCGGCGATGTTGCCGAGGATGTCGAGCCGTCCGTGCCGACCGACCGCTTCGGAGACCGCCGCCTGGCACTCGGTGACGACCGTGAGATCAGTCGGTCGGATCACCACGTTGTCACCGCCGAGCTCGGCGGTCTCCTTGAGCCGCCTCTCGTCGATGTCGAGCGCGAAGACTGTGGCGCCCTCGGCCGCGAGTCGCAAGGTCGTCGCCCGGCCGATGCCCGAGCCGGCGCCGGTGATGATCGCCGTCTTCCCCTCGAACCGCGTCATTCCGTGGTCCCTCCCGCCGGCTGTCCGAAGATGCCGAGATAGTCCTGGCCCGGGCGCGGCGCGATGAACAGCCCGTGCGCCTCGCTGATCAACACGCCGTCGAGGTGGCAGGTGCCGCGAATCCAGCGTTTGCGTCCCTCGATCGACTCGATCCAACCGCGCAGCTCGAGCTCGCGGTTCAACGGGGTCGGCTTGCGGTAGTCGACGTGCAGGAACGCGGTGAACCCGGGCTGGAGCTGGACGAACCCGAGCAGCTCGTCGAACATCGCCGCGACGAAGCCCCCATGACAGTGGCCGGGCGGGCCTTCGTACGCCGGGCCGAAGGTAACGCTGGCTTCGACGTGGTAGTCGTCCGGTCCGTCATCGACGACCCACATTGAAAGCGGCGGCGCGATCGGGTTGGCCATCCCGGACAGTGGGCTGTGGTTGACGAAGTCGCGCGGCTGCAAGCCGGCTTCGCTGATCTCCCACGATTTCGACCGCTGGGGCAGGTCCTCGAGGGTGTCCGCGAACTGGTTCGCCGCCTCGGCGGCTCGGTCGAGCTGCTCGGCGGGTGGCCGTACGACGACGAGCTTGGCGATGATCCGGCGCATCGCGTCGGCGAGCCGTTGGGCGGCCGCCTTGTCCTCGTCGAGCTGCTGCTCGCTGTCAGCGCCGCGGTGCACGTCCTCTGACAATGTCTCAGTCCTTGAAGTCCGGCGGGCGCTTGTCTTTGCGCGCCGTGATCGCCTCTTCGAAGTTACGTGTCGTGAGGCGGACGTAGAGCTGGGAGAGCCCTTCGTTGCGCATGTGCCCTGAAAGGCTTCCGCCGTCCAGGCTGGCCGCGAGCATGCGTTTGGTCAGCTCGATGCCCGGCCGGCTGAACCCGGTGATGCGCTCGGCGACGTCGTAGCAGGTGGCCAGCAGCTCGCCGTCGGGTGCCGTGTGGGATGCGAGCCCGATCGCCTTGGCCTCGGCGGCGTCGACGTCGCGACCGGTCAGCATGATGTCGGCCGCGCGCACCGCGCCGACGGCTCGCGGCAGCAGATATGACAGGCCCAGCTCGGTGGCGGTCAGCCCGTTGTTGATCCCCGCGGCCCGGAAGTACGCCGACTCGCCTGCTACGACCAGGTCACAGGCGAGGGCGAGACAGAAACCACCGCCGATCGCCGGGCCATTGACCGCGGCGATCACCGGTTGGTGCATCGTCCGCACCGTCGTGATGACCCGTTCGAGCAGCTCCATCGACCGCAGCGCGATGGTCGGCAGGGTGAGCCCCTCGATGTCCGGAACCCGGCCGGGGTTCTCCAGATCGGCACCGGAGCAGAACGCGCCGCCCGCGCCGGTCAGCACGACGGCGCGGATGTCGTTGTCCGCGCTGATCCGTTCCAGTTCCTCGCGCAGCGGGATCATCACGTCGAACGCCATCGCGTTCATCCGGTCGGGCCGGTTCAGCGTGACGAGGGCGACGTGCGGGCGCGGCCGCTCGACCGAGACGAAGTCGGTCATCAGGTGGTCGTCACCGCTCAGCCGCTGAGCGGGGTGTCGGTCAGACCGACCACGGAGTAGCACCGGGTTGCGGCGCGGGAGGCGAACCGCCATCCGTCGGCGGTCTCGACGAACTCGTCGTCGTACCAGAGCCCGATCAGCCATGCCTGCTGGGTGCCGTCCTTCTGGTCCATGACCATCGGGTTGTGGCAGGAGGTGCGGGCCGTCGCGGTATGTGCGTTGAGCGTGATTAACGGGAGCCCCATCATGTGCTGGGTTCGCGCGAACAGCGCGAGGTTGCCCTTGAGGAACTCCTTCATCTCGGCGAGGCCGGCGTTGGGACCGCCGAAGCTCGAGAAGTCGAGGTGGGCGTCGGCCGTGAACAGGTGGTCCAGCGCATCGAGATCCCCGCTGTCCACCAGCGCCGGATAGGTGGCGATCAGGTTCTGGATCGCGAGCGTGTCGGCGACCGCCTCGAGGTTGATGTGCGCCACGTCTAGTTCCCCTCTGTCATCGCGATCTTCTTGGCCCACGCGTAGTCGGGCTTGCCCGCCGGCGTTCGTTCGACCTTGTCGACGAGCACGAGGGCCCGCGGCAGCTTGTAGCCGGCGAGGGACTCGCGAGCGTGTTGTTGCAGCGCATCGAGCGTCGCAGCCTGGCCTCGGGCGGCGGCGACGACTGCCACGACCTGCTCACCCCATCGCTCGTCCGGTACGCCGACCACGACGACGTCGGCTACCGCGTCATTCGTCATCAGTACCGCCTCGACCTCTTCGGGGTAGACCTTCTCTCCGCCGGTGTTGATCGAGGTGGACCCGCGGCCGAGCAGTACGACGGTGCCGTCCTCGGCGACGGTGGCGTTGTCGCCGGGCAACACCCACCGCTCCCCGTCGATGACGAGGAAGGTCGCCCGGGTCTTCGCCTCGTCCTTGTAGTAGCCGATCGGCACGAAGCCCTTGCGGGCCAGCCTGCCAACTTGGCCGGATCCGGGCTGCACCGGCTTGCCGGCGTCATCGAGTACCTGGGTCTGTGCGTTGACGGTGAACGTCGGCTCGGTTGTCGTGTCGCCGGTGACGTGCAGCTTGCTGCCGACGATGCCGGTTTCCGAGGAGCCGAACCCGTCGACCACCATGAGTGACGGGAGCAGCTCGGTCAGTCTGGCTTTGGCTCGCGTCGACAGGCGCGCCCCCCCGGATCCAATGACGATCAGTGACGACGCGTCGAACGGATGCCCGCTGTCGCGCGCCGCTGCAAACGCGTCGGCGAGCGGACGTGCCATCGCGTCCCCGACGATCGTGAGGATGTTGACGCGCTCCGTCGCGACGAGGCTCCAGATCCCGTCGGCGTCGAACGGCCCTTGAGGCGGGAACACGACGCGACCACCGGCGAACAGCGAATGGAAGACGCCCCACTGCGCGCTCACGTGCATGAGCGGTGGCGTGGTGAGGATCGTTCCGCCGGTCTCGGGAATCCGCTCGACGAGCTCTTCGGGCGTTGCGATGAAGTTGCCCGACTGGAAGACGTCGCCCCCGCCCATGGCTGCGAAGAAGATGTCCTCCTGCCGCCACACGACGCCCTTGGGTAGGCCCGTCGTGCCGCCCGTGTACGCGATGTAGCGGTCGTCGCCGGTGCGTTCCGAACCGTCCGGTCGGGCCGGGTCCGCGCCGGCCAGCGCGGTCTCGTAGTCGAGAGAGTCGGGCGCGAGCTCGGCACCTGAGTTCTCCGCGACGACGATCAGGTTGCGGACGGTCTCTGCCTTCGGAAAGACCGCGGCGACCCGTGGGGCGAACTGCTGGTGGTGGATCACGGCGACCAGGTCGGCATCGTCGTACAGGTGGCGCAGCTCGCCCTCGACGTACCGGAAGTTGACGTTCACCGGTACCGCGCCGATCTTGAATGCCGCGAGCATCCCCTCGATGTACTCCGACCCGTTGAGCAGCTGCAGGCCGATGTGCTCGCCGCGTTCGACCCCCAGGTCGGTGAGGGCGTTCGCCAGCCGGTTGGCACGGTCGTCGAGCTGGGCGAAGGTCAGGCGCCGGGCGGGGGAGACGATGACCTCACGGTCCGGGACAGCGTCAGCGACTCGCTCGAACAGGTCAGCGAGGTTGAAGCCGGACAACCGATCCTCCGGGACGACAAGGGGGTGTCCCGGACTATACGGGCGGCGCTAGCAGCCAGGGATCTTGGTGCCGCCCGCGCCCAGCTGCACGAGCGTGCAAAACGTCGACTGCGACACCTTCCACCGGCCGTCCTGCAGCACCGCCTGGCCGGTCGCTTTCGGCAGCAGGACGCTGCCGTGGCTGAGCAGGTTGTAGGTGACGGTCGCGGCGGTGGGGCTCGTGAAGTCGACGCCGAGGACCTTCGCGTCCTCGGTGATCTTCTGCTTGCGCTGGATCTTGGCGGCCACCTTGATCGCCGCGCCGAGCCGGCTGCCGTTCTCGAGCAGCTGCGCCGCCGCTTTCGGATCGGTTCCGGTGTGGAAGAAGGTCTGCCACGTCGTGGTGATGGCGGCCGTCGCGGCGGCTTGGTCGGACGGTGCGGTGGCACCTGCGTAGTGGTGCTCGGGCGTTGTGCTGGCCGGTCCGCCGCTGCTGCCTCCGCAACCCGCGATGGTGAGAATGGCGGCGACCGCAAGCACCGGGTAAACGGTTCTCATGCGCCGAACGTAGCCAGGCGTCGTGATCTCGGGCAGAGGCTAACGACCCCACTCGGGACAAATCTGACGGGTCGTCACATAATGGCGCCATGACCTCATACGACCAGCTGCTGATCGGTGGAAAGTGGGTCGCTCCGTCGACCAGCCAGACCTTCGAGGTGCGTTCGCCCGCGACGCTCGAGGTTGTCGGCACCGTCCCGGAGGGGGTCGAGGCCGACATCGACGCAGCGGTCGCAGCGGCGCGGCATGCGTTCGACCACGGACCATGGCCGACCACTCCGCCGACCGAGCGGGCAACGGTGCTCGCGAAGTTCGCCGACCTGCTCGCCGAGCGGATCGAGGACTACAAGTCCGTCATCTCCTCCGAGATGGGCGCGCCGCCCACCACGGTCGAGATGATGATGTACACCCCGGCCAAGGGCGCGCTCGACGTCTTCACCGGCCTCGCCGAGACCTTCCCCTGGGAGGAGCAGCGCAGCGGCGCTTTCGGCATCAGCAAGGTGCGCCGCGAGCCGGTCGGCGTGGTGGCCGCGATCATCCCTTGGAACGTGCCGCTGTTCATCGCGGTCAACAAGGTCATCCCGGCGTTGCTCGCCGGCTGCACCGTCGTCCTGAAGCCCGCGCCCGAGACGCCGATCGACTCGCTGATGCTCGGCGGGCTGCTGGTGGAGGCCGGGCTGCCCGAAGGCGTGATCTCCGTCGTACCGGCCGACCGTGCGGTCAGCGAGTACCTGGTCACCCATCCCGGCGTCGACAAGGTCTCGTTCACCGGCTCGACGGCGGCTGGCCGCCGGGTCGGGTCGCTTGCGACGGAGCGGTTGAAGCGGGTCTCGCTCGAGCTCGGCGGCAAGTCCGCGGCGATCCTGCTCGACGATGTCGACCTCGCTTCGAGCGCGTTCATGATCGCGTTCTCCGGGCTGATGAACTCCGGCCAGGCATGCGTCGCGCAGACCCGCATCCTCGCCCCGCGAAACCGCTACGACGAGATCACCGAGGCGATCACCGAGGCGGCCAAGATGTTCGTCGTCGGCGACCCGTCGGACCCCGCCACACAGCTCGGCCCGCTGGTTGCCGAGCGGCAGCGCGACCGGGTCGAGGGCTACATCGAGAAAGGCAAGGCCGAGGGCGCCCGCCTGGTGCTCGACGGCACCCGGCCCGCAGGCTTGGACACCGGCTGGTACGTCGCACCGACCGTCTTCGCTGACGTCGACAACAAGATGACGATCGCCCAGGAGGAGATCTTCGGCCCGGTGTTGTCGCTGCTGCCGTACGACACCGAGGAAGAGGCGGTCGCGATCGCCAACGACAGCGATTTCGGGCTTGCCGGATCGGTGTGGACGCAGGATGTCGACCACGGGTACGAGATCGCGACCAGGGTGCGCACCGGTACGTACGGCATCAACTGGTACGCCTTCGACATGGGCTCGCCGTTCGGCGGCTACAAGTGCTCCGGCATCGGCCGCGAGGATGGTCCCGAGGGGCTGGCAGCCTTCTGTGAGCTCAAGTCGATCCTCATGCCCATGGGCTACACGGGCTGACGTCCTTTCGCCGAAGTAGCACACAAAGTCGGCCTGAGCGGGTCCGTGCACGCTCGCGCGGGACGCGTTGAGGGCACTTTGTGTGCTACTCCGAACACATGGCTACCTTCGTATTCCGGCTGATCGCCCCGCGCCCCGACTTCGCGCTGACCCTGAGTGACGAGGAACGCGAGATCATGGGGCAGCACGCGGCGTACTGGCAGCCGCGCGTGGAGGCCGGCGAGTTTGTCGTGTTCGGCCCGGTGCTCGACGGCAACGGCTCGTGGGGGCTCGGCGTGATCGAGGCCGACGACGAGGACGAGTTGCGCACCTTCGCGGCGGGCGACCCGGCGGTGACCTCGGGCGTCGCGACGGTCGAGATCGGCTCGATGCTCCGCGGGTACGTCCGCCCCCGCTCCTAGTCCCTCGCGAACTTGCACTTTCAGCCCGTTTTGGCGAGGAAAACGGTGGTTTCTTGCAACTTCGGCGTGGTCAGCCGTGGGGGAGGACGACGGCGCGGCCGTTGAGGGTGCCGGCTTTCAGGCGGTCGTAGGCCTCGACCACCTGGTCGAAGCCGAACTGCTCGACCTCCACGACGACCTCGCCGCTCTTCGCGAGCGCGATGACCTCGTGCAACTCGGTGATCGTCGCTCCCTGCGGGTTGAACAGGTCGGCGTCGTGGGCCCACGCGCCGTAGCGCACCTCGGCCGACCCGAACCCCTGTCCCACCAGACCGATCGCACCGGCCTTGGCCACGTTGCGCATCGACGCACGGATCGTGGCGTCGCTGCCGACGAAGTCGAGGATGGCGTCGGCGCCACCGTCCCCGATCGCCTCGGCGAGCCGTTTCGACAGCCCCTCGCCCGCCTCAAGAACGTCGTGTGCGCCGAGCTCGCGGGCCGCCGCCATCCGCTCCGGCCGCGCCTCGACCGCCACGATCCGGGCGTTGGTCAGCATCCGCAACCACTGCACGCCGTACGCGCCGAGTCCACCGACCCCGATCACGACGGCGGTCGAGTCGTCGTACAGCTTCGGCAGCACCTTCTTGACGGCGTGGTACGACGTGGCGCCGGCGTCCGTCAGCGGCGCCACCACCTTCGGGTCGAGCGCGCCGAGTGGCACGACCTGCCCGGCGCCGACCACGACGTACTCGGCGAGGCCGCCATCGAGGCCGAAGCCGCGACCGTGCCAGGTGTCGACGCAGTAGTTGTCCTGCCCGCGCCGGCACCAGCGGCAGCGGCCGCAGGGCGACATGCAGGCGACCGCGACCGGCTCGTCGGTTGCGAGGCCGTCCACGCCGTCACCGACCGCGTCGATCCATCCGGCGATCTCGTGGCCGAGGGTGAACGGCAGGTCGTAGGGCAGCAGCCCGGCCGGGGAGTCGAGGAAGATCACGTCGGAGTGGCAGAGCCCGACCCCGGCGATGCGCACCCTGACCTGATCCGGGCCGGGCTCGGGCACCGGAACCTCGTCGAAGTCCGCCCGTTGCCAGTCCAGGAGACGGTAGGCCCGCATCGCGCCCTGCGCGTCGTTCGGCACGGCTACTGCTCGACGGGCAAGATGCTGATCCAGTTCACCCGCAGCTCGCGTCGCTTGAACCACCACAGGCCGCCTTCGCGCACGTACTCGTCGAGGTAGTACGCGAACATCACGTGGTCCTTGACGTTCGGCGGCACCCCGATCAGGTGGTGCGCTTCGCACCTGGCCTCGCCCGTGGCCCGGTCACCGGCGATCTCGACGACATGGCTGCCGATCGTGTGGTGCGTGTGGCTGTAGTCGCGGATCCGGTCGATCGCGCCCGCGATCTCGGCGCGGCCGCGGCGCAACGAGGTCGGGTCGGGCGAGTCCGGGTCGAGCCACATCGCGAACTCGCCGTCCTCGGTGAACAACCGGCCCACCGTCGCGCCATCACCGCGATCGGCGGCGGCGGCGTACCGCTCGACGAGCTGGCGGATCTCCCAGCTGGCCGCGAAGTCGATCACTTGGTTCCCTCCCGGAACGCCTTGCCGAGTGCCGACAGCGCCGCCGGCGCCTCGGCCAGTGTGGGGGCGAACGCGGCGAGGTTCACCGTCACGTCGGTCACTCCGGCCGCGACCAGCTCAGGCACGGCACCCATTGTCGCGGTCGGGTCCGCAGCGCCGTCAGCACCCGTCACGGTCGGGGCGCGCATCTGGACATCGAGCGGCCGGCTGGCTGCTGCCGCCAGGCGGTCGGCGCCGTCGCGCACGTCCTGCAGCGTCGCGCCCATGATCGGGATCCAGCCGTCACCGAGATCGACGATGCGCGCGAGCATCCGCGGGGTCAGCGTGCCGCCGAACCACACCGGCAACCGGGTCTGCACCGGCTGCGGCGAGCAAAACGTGTCGTCGAAGCGGACCGATCCGGACGCGTACGACGCGGGCAGCTGCGACCACAGCGCCCGGCAGGCCGCGATCGTGTCGTCGAGCAGCGCACCGCGCCGCGCGAAGTCGAGCCCGACGGCGTCGTACTCCTCACGCTGCCATCCGACGCCGACGCCGAGATCCACCCGCCCGCCGGACAACGCGTCGAGGGTCGCGACCTGCTTGGCGAGAAGGGCAGCGGGACGCAACGGCGCGATCAGGATCCCGGTCGAGAGCCGGAGCGTGGAGGTGACCGCGGCCATCGCGGTGAGTACGGTGAGCGGCTCGAGCCACGGTGCCTCGGGCGGCACCGGGAACCGTCCCCACGCATACGCGTCTGTGTTGCGCCCCATGACGACGTGGTCGACGACGACGATGCGGTCGACGCCCGCGTCCTCGGCGATCCGCGCCACGTCGACCAGTCCGCGCCAGTCGCCTCCGGACCAGCCGCCGAAGTTGGGGACTCCGACGCTCAACGTGACCAACGAGACCCCCTGAAGTGTGCGTGGGATTCGGGGTCCCCGCGGCGTCGGGTGCGAAGCGAACAACGTCGCGGGGAGTATCTGACACCCTTTCAGATATGGTCGGACCAGGCCACAGCCCCACGTAATGGCACAGAGGAATGGCGCCGATGTCGACCACCACTGACGACCTGCACAAGCCTGCTTTCATGCCCAACCTGCTGGTTGCGGCGCTCGCCCGGCACGCGGACAAGCCGGCCGTCTATCTGGGCGATGAGGTGCTCACGGCCTCGCAGGTCGCGGCGCAGATGAGCAAGTACGTGCAGGCCTTCGCCTCGCTCGGTATCGGTGCGCACCATCCGATTGCGATGCTGGCGAAGAACCGCCCCGAAGTGTTGTTCACGATGGGCGCCAACATGCTCACGCCGTGCCGCAGCACGTCGCTGCACCCGATGGGCTCCGCCGATGACCAGGCCTACGTCCTCGAGGACGCCGAGATCGAGACGCTGGTCTTCGACCCGAGTGCCTTCGAGGAGCGCGCGGCTGAGCTTCGCGACCGCGTCCCGGGGCTCAAGGCGTTGCTCTCGCTCGGCCCTTCCGAGGTCGGCATCGATCTGATCGCTCTCGCCGAGACCTTCGAACCGAAGCCGCTCGTCGCGCCGGACGTCGATGGCGAGGACATCAGCGGGTTCACCTACACCGGTGGTACGACGGGCGCCTCCAAGGGCGTCATGCAGACCTACCGCAGCGGCGCGACGCTCACCCAGATCCAGCTTGCCGAGTGGGAGTGGCCGGAGGAGACCCGGTTCCTGATCGCGACGCCTCTGTCGCATGCCGGCGCGGCGTTCTTCGTGCCGACCTTGTTGCGCGGGGGGAGCATCGTCGTACTTCCTGGGTTCGATCCCACCGCGGTGCTCGAGACGATCCAGAAGTACAAGATCACCGCGACCATGCTGGTCCCGACGATGCTCTACATCCTCATGGACCACCCGAAGATCGATGAGTACGACCTGTCGAGCCTCGAGACCGTCTACTACGGCGCTTCGGCGATCTCACCGACCCGGCTCAAAGAGGCGATCGAGAAGTTCGGGTCGATCTTCTTCCAGTTCTTCGGCCAGTCCGAGTGCGGCATGACGATCTCGGTGCTGCGCAAGGGCGAGCACGACATCGACGACATGGCACGGCTTGCCACGTGCGGCCGCCCGGTGCCGTGGCTCAACGTCAAGCTGCTCGACGACGAGCTGAACGAGGTGCCCGACGGCGAGCCGGGCGAGATCTGCGTACGCGGACCGCTGGTGATGGCGGGCTACTGGAACAAGCCCGAGCAGACCGCCGAGGCACTCGCCGGCGGCTGGCTGCACACCGGCGACATCGCGAAGAAGGACAGCCAGGGGTTCCTCACGATCGTCGACCGCAAGAAGGACATGATCGTGTCCGGCGGTTTCAACGTCTTCCCGCGCGAGATCGAGGACGTCGTCGGAACCCACCCCGCGGTCGCCCAGGTCGCGGTGATCGGAGTGCCGGACGACAAGTGGGGCGAAGCGGTGAAGGCGGTCGTCGTCCTGCGCCCGGGACAGACCGTGACGGAGCAGGAGATCTACGAGCTCGTGAAAGAGCGCAAGGGCGCGACGCATGCTCCGAAGAGCGTGGACTTCGTCGAAGCCATCCCACTGTCGGCGCTCGGCAAGCCGGACAAGAAGGCGCTGCGCGCGCAGTACTGGGACAGCGGCAGCCGGATGGTGAACTAGCTCTCGGTCACCTGCAGCCGGAGATGATGAGAGAGATCGCCGACGTGGTCGACGGCGTAGCGGCGTTCGCGGAACTGCCACGTTCCGTCGTCGTCGCGTGCGAACCGGTCGTCGTAGCGTCCGCTCACGATCGGCTGGAAGGCGAAGCCGTCCAGGCCCTGGAACACGACGTACGACGACGAGCACGTCGCCGTGCCGGCCGTCTCGTCCACCTCGATCACCGGGTTCGCGGTCACGTGGCGGGTGCGTGGCGACCCGTCGTAGGTCAGCGTCTGGGCCTCCCACATCGCCTGTATCTGAGCCACGCCGGTCGCGAACACGTTGCCGTTGCCGTCCGCGAGCCGGCCGTCTGCGAACAGCGCGGCGAGTCCGGCGAAGTCGCCGGCGTCCATGCGCTCGCAGTAGCGGCCGAGCAGGTTGCGGATCTGTTCATGGGCGTCGGACACACTCCGCAGCCTGCCAGATCAGGTGCCGGGTGATGTCCATGAACTTCGACCTGGTCGAGGAGGACGTGCTCGGCCACCGCATGACGGTGTTCAAGGACCGGCTTCGCTCGATGGCGGAACTGCTTGACCGGTCGTTGCAGTGGGCCGACCGCGAGTACATCGTCGACGGCGATCGGCGACTCACCTACGGCGAGCTCAACGAAGCGGTGGCGCGCGTGGCCGGCTACCTCCTCGAGCAAGGGGTTGCGAAGGGTGACCGGGTCGCCATCCTCGGCAAGAACTCGATCGAGTGGATCGTCACGTTCTGGGCGACCGTCTCGGTCGGCGCGATCGCCGTGGGCCTGAACGTGTGGTGGGCACGGGACGAGCTTGACTTCGCCCTCGCCGACTGCACGCCGAAGCTGCTGGTCGACGACATGGCGCCGATCACGGCGCTGCTCGACGGCCCCTCGGTGAAGCGGCCTGAGGTCGACATCGACGAGGACGACCCGGCGTTGATCCTCTACACGTCCGGCACCACCGGCCGTCCCAAAGGCGCTACCCACTCGCACCGCAACCTGATCTGTCTGGTGCAGGCGCAGCAGTGCGTGATCGCGGCGCGGGTACCTCCGGGCATCACGCTGCCGCCCTCTCGCGCGCTCACCAGCACGCCGCTGTTCCACGTGTCCGGCCTGCACAGCGGTGCCATCGCCTGTCTGGGCGCCGGAAACACGACCGTTTGGCCGGACGGCAAGTTCGACCCGGTCTCGACGCTGAAGGTGATCGAGCGCGAGCGTTGCACCACGTGGACGACGATGCCCACCACGTTGTGGCGGGTGCTGCACGAGCCCACCGCGAAGTCCTTCGACACGTCGTCGTTGATGCACATCGGGGGCGGCGGAGCGGCGTGGTCCGCTGCGCTGCAGCAGGCGATCCGGGACACCTTCGGCGAGCACATCAGCTGGGGGATCGGCTATGGGCAGACGGAGGCGTGCGGGCTGTCGACCACGTCCACCTTCGCCGAGCTGCAGGAGCACCCCGACACGGTGGGCCGCCCGGTGCCCACCGTGGAGCTCAAGGTCGACGACGCCGGCGAGATCTTCCTGCGCGGCCCGATGGTGATGCTCGGGTACTGGGGCAACCAGGCCGCGACCGACGCAGTCATCGGCGCGGACCGCTGGCTGCGCACCGGCGACCTCGGCGAGATTCGCGACGGCCTGCTGTTCCTCTCGACGCGGCGCACCGACCTCATCCTGCGCGGTGCCGAGAACGTGTATCCGGCCGAGATCGAGAACTGCCTGGAGGGCCACCCCGGGGTCGATGAGGTGGTCGTGGTCGGGTTGCCCGACGACGAGTTCGGACAGATCGTCGGTGCGGTAGTTGTCCCTGCCGAAGGGGAGGATCTCGACGTGGGCGACCTCTCGGCGTACGTGAAGGAGCGGCTCGCGTACTTCAAGGTGCCGAACCGCTGGGTGATCACCCGCGAGCCACTTCCACGGACCGCAACTGGCAAAGTAGTGCGCGCCGAAGTCATGGATCGGTTCCAGGAGTCCTAGATGGCATACCCCCCGCCCAACTACCCGCTCACGCCGGCTGGCGTCGACGACTACCCGGTGAAGGTCGGCTCGATGCTGCTGACGCTGGTCGACCCGCACAAGGGCTTCGAGAGCGCATACAACCGCTGGTACGAGCGGGACCACTTCTACGCCGGGTGCATGGAAGGGCCGTGGCAGATCGCCGGCTCGCGCTGGGTGGCCACCCGCGAGATGAAGAACCTGCGCTGGGGCGGCAGCGCCGTCGCCGACCCGATCGATGCCGGCTCGTACGTCGCGATCTACTGGGTCGAGGCAGGTCACCACAAGGACTGGGACGACTGGGCGCTGCCGCAGGTGCAGCAGCTCTACGCCGACGGCCGCGGCTTCGGCGAGCGGTCGCACGTGCACACCGCCACGTTCGACCACGTCGGGGCGATGTACCGCGACGCAGACCCGGTGCCGATCGAGCTCGCGCTCGACCACCACTACGACGGCATCGTCTGCGTCTGGCTGGACGGGCACAACGGGTTGGACGCTGCGGCTCTCCACGAACGGATCCGGCTCAGCGACGCGACCAAGGAGCTGTTCGCAGGGTCGGACATCGAGATCGTGTCGTCCTGGACGCCGCGGCCGGAGTTCCGCAACTCCCGGGACAACGCGCCGATGGCGCTCGGCTCGCCCGGCGGGCAGGAGAACCGGCTGTGCCAGGTCGCGTTCGTCGGCGGCGACGTCCGCGCGTCGATCGACTGGTTCCGCGCCTACACGAAGGCGCTCGAAGAGCTGGGCCTCGCGGACACACTTCTCGTCGCGCCGTTCCTGCGCACCATCGTCGGAACGGACACCTACGTCGACCAGCTCTGGTAGGTCGTCCGGCGGAACGCCCCCTCGCGGCTCGGTCGTCGGGCGGAACGCCCGCTTAGGTCGTCGGGCGGAACGCCCGCTCGCGGCTCGGTCGTCGGGCGAACGCCCCCTCGCGGCTCGGGGAAAAGTCGCCGCTTCGCGGCGATGTTTCCCACGCCGCTCGGTGGGCGTTCCGCCCTCCGACTCTGCGAGGTGCGTTCCGCCCTCCTGCGGGGTTGCCGGAAATCGTCCTTGGCCATCGGGTTATCCCCCGAGGTTGTCCCGGGCTGTGGGCAACGTCACACGAGAAATTTGCTTGCAGGGGATGATCTGAGCGCGTTTGCTTGCTTTAGTTAGCAGAGAACTAGAACGTGTTCTCCCACAAGGAGTGAGGTGCACCATGGCTCGACACACCCGAGCCGACCTGCGCAAGCTGCCGGTCTTCGCCGGCCTGTCCCGTCGCGCGATCGCGCGCGTCGACGCGTTGCTCACGCCGGTCGAGTTCCATGACGGCGACGTCCTCTGCGAAGAGGGCAGGCTCGGCCGCGAGGCCTTCATCATCGTCAACGGCGAGGTCGAGGTCAGCCGCGCTGACGAGCATCTGGCGACCCTGGCCTCCGGCGCGGTGGTCGGGGAGATGGCGCTGCTCGGCCACGCCCCTCGTAACGCGACGGTCACGGCGGCCGGTGACGTCGAGGCCCTCGTCATGAGCGCCCAGGAGTTCGCGAGCATCCTCGCCGAGCCGGAGGTCGCCTTCGAGGTCCACCGCGTCGCCGAGTCCCGCAAGGGCGTCCTCACCGCCGCCTGACGACCTCGCCGAACTTGCAGGAATCAACGCTTTCGCGCTCGTTTTCGGTTGGATTGTGCAAGTTCGCGGATCAGCGCCAGGCGAACACGGGTTGCTCGAAGTGGGCGACCCGGGTCGTCCGGCCGTGCAGTGCAAGCTCGCGAAACTGGTAGACGACCGCCGCCGTCGGCGCGTGGATCCAGGCGCCCAGCATGGGCAGCCGGATGATCGGGTCCGGTGACTCCGGGATCGAGGCGAACATCGGGTCGACGTCGTAGTCGCCGGCATGCGCG
>CAZEAM010000139.1:0-3145 GCA_964510285.1 uncultured Frankiaceae bacterium
GAGGTCGTCGAGGGGATCCAGCTGCTCGCGCGCACGACCGGGATCTTCGGCGAGACCGCCGGCGGGGTCACCGTCGCGACGTTGCGCAAGCTGCTCGCGAGCGGCGCGCTCGACCCGGAAGCCGAGACGGTGATCCTCAACACCGGTGACGGGTTGAAGACGCTCGACGCGGTGGAGCCGGTGGCGCGACCGACAGCCACCATCCCGGCGTCGCTCGACGCGTTCCGTGCGGCAGGATTGGCGACGTGAGCGTCACAGTTCGAGTCCCGACCATTCTTCGTCCGCTGACCAACGGGGAGGCGGAGGTGAGCGTCGAAGGTGGCACCCTCGCCGAGGTGCTGGACGCGCTCGAGGCCGACCACACCGGCATCCGGGCGCGCGTGCTCGACGAGGAAGGCAAGCTGCGCCGATTCGTCAACGTTTACGTCAACGACGACGACGTACGGTTCGCCGAAGGCCTCGCGACCGCGACGCCCGACGGCTCGTCGGTGTCGATCATCCCGGCGGTCGCGGGCGGCTGACGCCGTCGGCTGACGCCGTCGGGCAAGGCGCGCCACCCTCGCTCGAACACACAAACGTTGCGGGGATGCCCTCATGTGGCATCGGCGTGGCATCAGGCACTGCCTCACGCAACGTTTGTGTGTTCCTTCTCGGATTTGGGGCGTCCACAGGATTGATACTGGGCGTCGCGCAAGGGGTGCTTGCTCGGCGATCGTCACCCGGTGCGCTCCCTCGACCTGCTGGCAGAGATCGCTCGGCCCGGCGGCATTGTCACGCGACAGCAGGCACGCGCGGTTGGTGTCAGCGACGATCAGCTCTCCTACCTCGTACGCCGCGGCGCACTTGCCCGGGTGGCGCGTGGCGTCTATTCGATCGGCCCGGCACTCCCTGACGCGCAGGTCATCGCGGCGTCGTGGCACGCCACGATCAGCTACGAGTCCGCCGCCGCCTGGCTGGGGGTGGACACTCCGGCGCCGGCCGGGGTGCTCCATGTGACGGTCCCGCGGCCACGGGGGAGGTACGCCGAGAAGGTGCCGGGTATTCGGTTGCACCGCGCAGACATCGCGCCTTGGGACATCGTGGTGGTGCGCGGGGCCAGGGTCACCTCGCCGTTGCGGACCGCGATTGACCTTTGTCGCCACGCCCCACTCGAGGAGGCCGTCGCGATCGTGGACGCCTTCTTGAGACGGCGCGCCTTCACGATCGGTGCGTTCCTTGATGCCGCACGACGGTCAAAAGGTCCTGGTCGCCTGCGCATACAGACCGCTTCGCGCTTGGTCGATCCGCAGAGCGGCTCGATCCTGGAATCACTGACGCGCGTGTTGATGTGGCGCGACGGACTGCCGTTGCCGCAGACGCAAGTGACGGTGCGGGGCCCGGGAGGTTGGATCGGCCGGGTGGACTTCGCGTGGCCGGATCACAAGGTGATCCTCGAATGCGACGGCTACGAGTTTCACGCGGCGCATGAGCCGTTCCAACGCGACCGCCGACGGTGGAGCGCGATCACGGTGGCGGGTTGGCAACTCGTGGTCGTCACCTGGTTCGACGTGACGCGGGACCCGGCGTACGTCCTGTCTTCGCTGCGCAGCGTCCTCGGCCTACCCCCGAAGGAACACACAAACGTTGCGAGGGTTGCCTCGTGAGCATGATCGACCGCCTCAGGAGGGGTCCCTCGCAACGTTTGTGTGTTCGATCTCGGGCTGGTCTCTAGTGGGTGTGATGGCGGGCGAAGCCGGTGGTGAGGACTCGGCCGTAGTACTTGTGGCCGTGGTAGATCCGCTGCTTACGGACCGTCGTCCCGCTGTGCGGTGCGTGCCACCACTTGCCGTGACCGGCGTAGATGCCCACGTGGTACGGGTAGCCGCCGGACTCCTGGAAGACCAGGTCGCCGGGCTGCAGGTTGCGCTTCTTGATGTGTACGACGGCGTGGTACTGCGCCGCGGCGTTGTGCGGCAGCTGACGGCCGACCGCCTTGCCGAACACGTACATCACCAGGCCTGAGCAGTCGAACGCGCGCGGACCGGCGCCGCCGTAGGAGTACGGCTTGCCGCGCTGGTGCGCGGCCACCCGAAGGACGTCCCGGACCTGGATCGCGTGCCGGGCGCGCACCGACCGCATGTGCGCGGCGTGCGTGCGGGTGACCGCCCGCGGCGTGGCGAAGGTGACCGTCCGGTCCGGGCTGTCGGTGCCCTCGGCCGGCGTGGTCGGGTCGGGTTGGGGGGCCGGGTCGTCCGCGGCGGGTTGGCTCGCCGGGGCGTCCACCGGTTGCGCGGTGGCGGCCGCGACGCCGGTGAAGGCGCCGAAGGTCGTGGCGGACAGGGCACTGAGGATTCCGGCCCGCAGCAGTAGGTGTCGGATCCGAGGCGCGTTGGCCATGCTGGGCTCCCGACGCCTGCCGGGTTAGCTGTCGGGTTCGGGCAGGTGCTAGCCCGGCCGCTTGCGCGGCTTCACCCCAAGGAGCCGCTGGCTCCTGGTACTTGGGTCCCCGGTCCTGCCCGTGTGGCTCGATGGCGCTGCATTCACCGGGCAGGCTCGGCGGTGCGAATGCAACACGCGCCCATGGAGGGCGCGCTCGCACACAATAACGGCCGGGTAACGCCCGACGTAACGGTGGTCGGGGTGTTTCCTGCGTGATTTCCGGAAATGTCCCCCAGGCGGCCCCGTGGCAGGCCCCAGGACTCGGCTTGCACTCGCCGGGGGTGAGTGCTAACAATGGGTCTAGCACTCAGGGGCTCCGAGTGACAGCCCCACCCACCGTCTCGCGAGAGGGATTCCCACCTCACATGGCAAAGATCATTTCGTTCGACGAGGACGCCCGTCGCGCGCTCGAGCGCGGCATGAACCAGCTCGCCGACGCCGTCAAGGTCACCCTCGGTCCCAAGGGCCGCAACGTCGTGCTGGAGAAGAAGTGGGGAGCGCCCACGATCACCAACGACGGTGTGAGCATCGCCAAGGAGATCGAGCTCGAGGACCCCTACGAGAAGATCGGCGCGGAGCTCGTCAAGGAGGTCGCGAAGAAGACCGACGACGTCGCCGGTGACGGTACGACGACGGCGACCGTGCTGGCCCAGGCGCTGGTTCGCGAGGGCCTGCGCAACGTCGCCGCCGGCGCCAACCCGATGTCGCTCAAGCGCGGCATCGAGGC
>CAZEAM010000140.1:0-5968 GCA_964510285.1 uncultured Frankiaceae bacterium
TGCCGCTGATCCCGCACAAGGTGCTCAGCCTCGAACAGTCGCTCGAGTTCTGCCGCGAGGACGAGTGCGTCGAGGTGACACCTGACGTCGTCCGGCTCCGCAAGGTCACGCTGGACGCGGCGACCAGATACCGAGAGGCTAAGCGGCGCAGCAACTAGAGGACGTCCCCCCGGGGGTGCGGCATGGGCCTGTTCAGCAAGGTCACCGAGATGCGGATGAAAGATCCGGTCGACGGAGTGCTCCGGATCGTAGGTATCAGTGAGCCGATCTCCGGCTCGAGCAGTTGTAACTATCGTCTCGACGGCGTGGTCAGCGCCGAAGGTCTGATGCCGACTGCTGTCGTTCACAAGGGCGTCGCCTCGATCGGCCGCTGGCCGTCGCCGGGCCAGGAGCTTCCCGTCACCGTCGACCGGGACAAGCCGGAACGGCTGGTCATCCACTGGGATGACGTCCCCAAGGGAGCCGACGTGGCGGCGAGCATGGCGCAGCAGCTCGCCGAGCAGATGCGGGGCGGCGGGGTTCCGACGGTGCCACAGGTCAAGACGGACACGACCGTGACCGTCAACGGTCAGCCCGTCACGTTGGGGCCGGGTGCGACGGCGAACCTCGGGTCGCTGATCGAGTCAGCGGTGGCGGCCGCCGGGACAGTGCCGGGCATGGCGAGCATCGCGCGCATGGCTGGTGGAACTGGCGGCATCCCGACGGTGAGCAACGACGAGATCCTGACCAGCGGGACCCCGGGCAACGCGACCCTGCTCGGCACCTTCCCGCCGCCGGTCCCGGTCACGAAGGAAGGCCGCACCGGGGTCGGGCTGATGCTCAACGTGATGATCGACGGACGGCCCCCGTACCAGATCCAGAACGTCTACGCCGTGCCCAACGACAAGGTGGCGAAGCTCACCCCGGGGGCGTTGTTGCCGGTCAAGGTCAACCCGAACATGGCCAATCTGGTCGCGGTCGACTGGAGCGCCGTCCACTGACCACAACCTCACCCGTTGAGTGAGTCGTAGCTCACGCCGGTCAGCTGCTCTGAGATCGCCCACAGGCGCGCGGCCGCATCGAGGTCCTTCGACGCGGGGTTGGAGTCGACCCGCTTGGGGTAGCCGAACGACTCGGCGATCCCGTTCGGGCCGAAGTACTCGCCACCCTTCACATCGGGCGCGGTCGCGGCGTACAGCTGGGGGAGCGCGCCTTTCGCGGCCGACTGGCTGACCAGCCGCGCACCCGCCGGCATCACCAGCCGCTTGATGATGTTGTCCTGCGCGCTCACTGCAACGAGGTTGGTCGCCGACGTGCCGGGATGGGCGGCAACGCTGATCAGGCCCGATCCGCTCGCGGTCAGCCGGCGCTGCAGCTCGTAGGCGAACAGCAGGTTGGCCAGCTTCGTGTCCGAGTACACCCGCCACCTGCGGTAGCTGCGCTCGTGCTGCAAGTCGTCGAAGTCGATCCGACCGGGCTTGTGCGCTGTGCTGCTCACCGTCACCACCCGGGCGTCGGGGGTGCGAAGCAGCAACGGCAGCAAGAGGCCGGTCAGCGCGAAGTGGCCGAGGTGGTTCGTGCCGAACTGCATCTCGAATCCGTCTTTGGTGACCTGGCGAGGGATGGCCATCACCCCGGCGTTGTTGATCAGCAGGTCGATCGACGGGTACGACGCCTGGATGGCGTCAGCGAAGGTGCGGACGTGGGCCAGGTCGGCGAGGTCGAGCGCGCGCAGGTCGAGATCGGCGTCGGGGATCTCCGCGATGATCCGCGCCACCGCCTCCTTGCCGCGCACGTCGCTGCGGGAGGCGACGACCACCTTTGCGCCGTGCCGGGCAAGCTCGAGCGCGGTGTGGTAGCCCAACCCGCTGTTGGCGCCGGTCACGACGGCCACCCGGCCGGACTGGTCCGGAATGTCCTGCGCGGTCCACCTCGCCATGGCGCGAATGATGCCACGCAGCGGGGAATGCGGCCGCCCTGCGCTACGTTAGGAACACGGACGCCGGAAGGCGCCCGCCGGCTCGATCCATGGCCCCCGGTCCCAACCTTTGTCGCTTCGAGCGAACCTTTGCCGAGAGGCAGACCTGGCGAGTCGGACGCGAGAGCTCGGACCTCAGTGGTCCGAGCTTTTCGTGTTCCTCCGGCGCTCCAACCTTCCGAAGTACACCGGCTCGCTGAGGTCGACGTCGGCGAGAGCGCCACGGAGCAGCTGCAGGGCGTTGCGAGTCAGCGCGTCGGCATCCGCCGGGTCGATCTCGAGCTCGACCGCGACACCGGCCGCGCCCTCGCCGAGCCCGATCGCCACCATGGCCGCGGCCCGCTCCGCGGGGGGCAGGGTGGCGAGCGCGTCGTAGAGCAAGGCGGTCAGCGCAGCGTCGTCCAGACCTTCGGGCGCGCTGACGTTGTCCGCGATCGTGCCGGGCGAGATCGGCCGGCAACGCGGTGGCCGGTCCGAGGCGGAGGACATCTGTCCACGCTACGCGGGTGCGAACGCTTCCAGGACCTGGTTGGCGACGTCGACCGACCGGCCGGGGTCGGCGTCGGGGTTGCCGATCTCCTCGTCGAAGTTCAGATCGAGGAACACCTCGGTCGCGCCGGCCTCGGCGTACCGCTCGAGGCCCGCGCGGATGACCTCGATCGGGCCGGTCAGTGGTCCGGCCTCGGGGTCGGCAGCCTCGCGGAGCCGGGCCACTCCGCGGATGACGATTCGCACCTGGTCGGGGTCGCGGCCCGCCTCGCTGGCCCCACCCCGCACGGCGGCCACAGCGGGGGGAACGTCCGCCACGGAGACCCGGCTGGAGGAGATCCAGCCCTCGGCGAGGGCGCCGGCACGGCGCAGCGCCGCCTCCGCCGTGCCGCCGAGCAGGACCGGCGGATGCGGCTGTTGCACCGGTCGCGGGTCCGACCACCCGCGCGGCACGGTGTAGAACTCGCCGTGGAACTCGGCCGGGTCCCCGGTCCAGATCTCGCGCAGGCAAGCGAGGTATTCCGCCATGCGCGCGCCCTTGCGGGCCGGGTCGGTGCCGGTGGCGGCGTACTCGTCGGGGGACCAGCCGATGCCCAGCCCGGCGTCGAGCCGCCCGCCGGAGACGATGTCGAGACTGGTGAGCGCCTTCGCCAGTGCGATCGGCGGGTAGAACGGCGCGTTGACCACCGCGAAGCCGAGCCGGATCCGCTCAGTGACGCCGGCGAGGAACGAGGCCACCACGATCGGGTCGTGCACGCTGCGGTACGGCGCCGCGAGCCGCATCGGCTCGGGCCAGTCGGAGTAGAGCAGCCGCGAGAAGGTCCACAGCGACGCGTACCCCAGCTGCTCCGCCCGTCGCGCGATGGCGACCTGGTTGGCAGGCGTCGCCCACGACCCGGACACCGGTGCACCGAACCCGATCAGCATGCCTCGAAAATAGTGGCGTGGAGACGCCGTACCGCATCTGCTTCGTCTGCATGGGCAACATCTGCCGGTCTCCGATCGCGGAGGTGGTGATGCGCGCGAAGATCGCGGACGCCGGTCTCGCGGACCGGGTCGTCGTGGACAGCGCGGGCACCGGTGACTGGCACGCCGGGGGCCCGGCCGACGAGCGAACCATCGCCACGCTCCGCGCGCACGGATACGACGGCGAGCGGCACGTCGCGCGGCAGTTCAAGCCCGAGTGGTTCGACGGCATCGATCTCGTCGTCGCGATGGACGGACGCAACCTGCAGGCGCTGCGCTGGCTGGCCAGCGATGAGCAGAGCGGGAAGATCGTGCGCCTGCGGTCGTTCGACCCGGCGGCCCGAGGCGGCGATCTCGACGTTCCGGATCCGTACTACGGCGCGGCCGACCACTTCGAGGAAGTGCTCGCGATGGTCGAGGCCGGATGCGATGGGCTGCTCGCACACGTCCGGGCGACGCTTGAATGAAGGTTGCCGGTCTCGAGCTGCGCGACGTGCGGCGGGTCGCCGGTGGCGACATCTCCGAGGCGTACCGCGCGACCAGCGACCGGTACGGCGTCGTCTTCGTCAAGCACCATCCGGGCGCGCCGGCCGGGATGTTCGCCGCGGAGGCGAGCGGGCTCGCGCGACTCACCGTCGATGGTGGGCCGGCCGTCCCGCGCGTCGTCGCGTTCGACGACGAGGGGATCGTCCTGGACTGGGTGGACGGCGGGCCGCCGAGCCGCGAGGCGGCGCGCCGGTTCGGGACCGGGCTCGCCGCGATGCACCGCGCATCGGCGCCCGCCTTCGGTGCCGCCGCTCCCGGGTACCTCGCGACGATCGCGCTCGACAACACGCCCGCGCCGGACTGGCCGACCTTCCACGCCGAGCGGCGGCTGGTTCCGCTGCTGGACGCAGCCCGCGGCCGGGGCGCCATAGACGCCGATGACGCCGGCGCAGTCCAGCGCGTGCTTGACCGGCTCGACGAGGTGTCGGGTCCGCCCGAGCCGCCGGCCCTCATCCACGGCGATCTCTGGTCCGGCAACCTGCTGTGGGCCGCAGACGGCACCGTCTGGCTGGTCGACGCGGCCAGCGCGCACCACGGTCACCGGGAGACCGACCTCGCCATGTTGGCCTTGTTCGGCGCACCGTACCTCCACGACATCCTGGCGTCGTACGACGCGGCGTACCCCTTGGCTGCGGGATGGCGCGACCGAGTCGCCCTCCACCAGCTGGTGCCCCTTCTCGCGCACGCGGTCCTGTTCGGTGGCGGCTATGGCGGCCGGGCCGCGGCCGCGGCGCGCGCTGTGGACGGCTGACACCGGTCCACCGATGGACGGGCGGTGCTCGCCCGACCAGGCTGGCCGCGCCGACCTTGCGCGTCATGACCCGACCTACTCGACCGACCATCCGCCTGAGCTCGCCCGGGGACATGGCGATCGCCATCCCGATGCTGCTCGGCTTCCACCCCGAGGAGAGCCTCGTCGTCAGCTGCCTGAAGGGGGCGGCGGTCGACCTGACGATGCGCTTCGACCTCGCCGACCTCAGCGACCCGGAGGCGTTCGCCGACGAGCTCGACGACCGGATCCGCTGCTCGGCCGCCGACGTCGCGTTCATGGCGGTGTTTGCCGAGGCGGCGCCGGCTTCGGACGGACTGCCGTACGGCGACCTCGTCGATGTCCTGTACGCCGACCCTCGGCTTCGCATCGTCGAGGCGGTCCTCGTCAGCGGGCGGCGGTGGTGGTCCTACCTGTGCGACGACCCGATGTGCTGCCCGGCCGCCGGGCGCCCGCTCGACGAGACCTCCGACGTCGCTACCGCGCTCAGCGCCGCGTTCGCGCTCGCGGGCTCGCGGGTACTCGCCGGTCGCGGCGCGCTTGTCGACCTGATCGCGGTCGACCCCGCAATCGAGGTCGACGCGGCCGACCGGGAGCTCGCGGCGGCGCGGCGGCGCGTCGCCGCCATGCAGCCCGCCGAGCGGGTGAGCTCGATGCGGGCCCTCGTCGACCGGCTGGTCGACCGCCTCGCGGACCCGCGCGCGGCGGTCACGGACTCTGAGGTGGCGGAGCTCGCCGCCCTGTTCCACGACGTCAGCGCGCGCGACGACGTACTCGTCCAAGCGGTCCCGCCGGCCCGACGAGATGGGATCCTGCGACTGCTTCGGACCGCCGTCCGCAGGGTGCCGCCGCCGCACGACGCGCCCCTGTGCACCGCGCTGGCCTGGTTCGCCTACGCCGACGGGGACGGGACGTCGGCGAACATCGCGCTGGACCGCGCGCTGGACTCGGACGCCGAGTACTCACTCGCGCTGCTGATCGAGGCGAGCCTGGAGCGGCAGCTTCCGCCCGCGGCGCTGGTGGAGGTGATGGAAGGGGCCGCGCGCGTCCTGAACGCGCGCGATGCGGCAGGCTGATCGGATGCGGCAGGCCATCGTCATCGGGGCCGGCCCGGGTGGGCTGGCCGCCGCGGCGATGCTCAGGCGGCGCGGCGTCGACACCGAGCTGGTCGAGCAATCCGACGCGGTCGAGGCGTACGCCGCCCATCACGACCTCCGCCCGACGTTCGGTACGCAGATCAC
>CAZEAM010000141.1:0-2137 GCA_964510285.1 uncultured Frankiaceae bacterium
GCGTGCCGGCCGACCGCGTCGGCGTTGTCACTCGCAGCCACGGCCCAGACCGGCGTCTCGCGCGGCCGCTACCGCAGCGGCACGGTCAGCGGCACCCATCTTCGTGAGCATCAGCGAGATCTGATTGCGGACGGTCTTCGGGGCCAGCTGAAGCCGGCGGGCGATCGCAGCGTTGTCATGACCCATCGCCAGCAGGTCGAGAATGTCGAGCTCGCGGTCGGACAATGCGGGAAACTTGCGGGTACCTGCTCGCGGCGCGCCGTCGAACAGCGCCTTGACCTGATCCGCCACCCCGGCCCCGAACACGACCTCGCCGGCGGCGGCGGCCCGCACCGCTCGCTCGATCTCCTCGCCGCGAGAGCCCTTGAGGAGGTAGCCGCAGGCCCCGGCTCGCATGGCAGCCTGCAGGGACTCATCGTCATCGTCCATCGTCAAGACGATGCAGCGGGTGGTCGCACCGGCGCGCGTCAGCTCACGAATGGCGTCGACGCCGCTTCCGCCAGGCATATGCAGGTCGACCAGCATCACGTCGGGACGCAGCCGCCGCGCGGCCTCGATCGCCTCAGCCTTCGATCCCGCGTCACCGATGACGTCAATGCCGGCCCGCCTCGCGAGCGCAGCCGTGACGCCGTCGCGGACTACCGGATGGTCGTCGACGACCATGACGCGGATCGTGCCCCCGTGCATGCCGCACAGCATGACGGAGCACCTGTCCCGGCGTCAGGGGCGAATGTCCCGCACCTGGGGGACACGTCCTCCTTGTCTTGGGGACGGTGCGGTCTCGACGCTGTGCCGGACCGCTCGTCAGGAGGCGGCACCAAGGAGGAGACAGATGAGACGAATCATTGCGACCGTCCTCACCGGAGTGGCCGCGACAGCGGGGGTGATTGGCGTCACGGCCGCCTCGAGCGCGAGTGCCACGACAGCGGAGACGTTCACCCTCATCGGGCACGTCAAGTCAGAGCACATCGTCGACCAGGGCCCGAAAGGCGACTCTGCGGGTGACTACGGCACGATCTCTGGTTCGTTGTTCAGGGACGGCAAGCACGTCGGGCGCTATCTCGGCGTCTGCACCCAGTTCGACGCCAAGGGACACAGCATCTGCCAGTTCGTGTTCGCACTGCCTGGCGGCCAGCTTCAGCTCCAGTCGGGATACGGCAAGGGCGTGAACGGCAACCGAGTCGTTCGTGACGCCATTGTCGGAGGAACGGGCGTCTACGCCGGCGCAACCGGCGAGGGCGTCGGCCGGGAGACGGGCCGCACGACGATCAAAGAAGTCGTCCACCTTCAGAACTGACCCAGGTGGCGATGACCATGAGGTAGAAGGTTGACACGCTGGGCGTCTCGGCCACTACCTCGTGGTCATCGCTGGTCAGCGCGGGGACCAGGTCGACGTACGCAGCAGCCGGCTGCGCCACTGGTCGCGGTAGTTCAGGGCCTCGTGCATGAACATGCCGGGTTGCTTGAGCTCCGGCGGGGTGTCTTTGGTCAGCAGCGTCATGAGCAGGTTGTTGTCGAGCACCTTCTGCCAGAGCACCGCTTCCTTGCGGCGACCCGAGCCGTACGCCGGCTGGAAGCACAGCTCGATGTCGAGCAGGCGGGAGTCCTTGGGGCGCTGCTCCATCGGCTCGTAGTAGCCGGTGCCCCAGAAGCCCGTGTAGTCGACGAGTGAGGCGTGCGGCCAGCCGGTGTCCTCCATGTAGATCACGGGCTCGTGGTCCTGCGGCGCGGCCGGCACCGTTGCGAAGTCGACTTCCTGCAGCGGCGACCAGGGCACCGGCAGCATGATGTTCGAGGTCACGCCGTGACGCATCGCGTCCAGCTCGGTCTGCCAGTCGCGCAGGTCGCCGCGCTGCAGTCGCTCGGCCAGTCGCTGCCAGGCCGCGCCGTCCCGGACGGCCGTGACGGTGATGACGTGGTAGGCCGGGCCGGTGCCGTGGATCCAGTGCAGGAACCACAGCAGCCGGGCGTCGTCTTCCTTCGCGAGCATCGGCATCCACTCGTCGCGGATCGCGGCCTCGAAGTCGTCCTCGGCCCGGCCCCGCACCTCGTGCACCTCATGGATGAACAGCACCTAGGACCTACCCCCAGTCACCATGCGGACGACCGCTTTGCGGTCGACCTTGCTCATGTCGGT
>CAZEAM010000142.1:0-3353 GCA_964510285.1 uncultured Frankiaceae bacterium
TGGCGCCGCGTCGCCAAGGAGCCGGTCGGCGTCGTCGGCGCGATCACCCCGTGGAACTACCCGTTCGAGATCACCATCAACAAGCTCGGCCAGGCCCTCGCCACCGGCAACACGGTCGTGCTCAAGCCGGCCCCGGACACGCCGTGGAGTGGCACCCGGTGGGGGCGGGTCATCGCGGAGAAGACCGACATCCCGGCCGGCGTGGTCAACGTCGTCACGTCCTCGGACCACCTGCTCGGCGAGCAGCTGGTCACCGACCCGCGGGTCGACCTGATCTCCTTCACCGGCTCGACCGCGACCGGCAAGCGGATCATGGAGAAGGGCGCCGCAACCCTCAAGCGGCTGTTCCTCGAACTGGGCGGCAAGAGCGCGAACATCCTGCTCGACGACGCGGACTTCCCGGCGAACCTCGCCATGGCCTCGCTCACGGTGTGCACCCACGCCGGCCAGGGCTGCGCGATGCCCACCCGCATGCTGCTGCCGCGATCCCGCTACGAGGAGGGCTTGGAGCTGGTCGCGGAGAGCTTCCGGACCATTGGCTACGGCGACCCGACCGACGCCAACAACTTCATGGGCCCGCTGATCAGCGAGAAGCAGCGCACTCGCGTGCTCGGCCTGATCGACACCGGCGTGAAGGAAGGCGCCCGGCTGGTGCTCGGCGGCGGCCGGCCGGCGCACCTGCCGAAGGGCTGGTACGTCGAGCCGACGCTGTTCGCCGACGTCGACAACAAGATGACGATCGCGCAGCAGGAGATCTTCGGCCCGGTGCTCGTCGTCATCCCGTTCGAGGACGACGACGACGCGGTACGGATCGCCAACGAGAGCAACTACGGGCTGTCCGGCATGGTCACCTCGGGGGACGAGGGGCGGGCGCTGGGCGTCGCGCGCCGGATCCGCACCGGCACGATCGGCGTCAACGGCGGCATCTGGTACGGCGCCGACTCGCCGTTCGGTGGGTACAAGGACAGCGGCATCGGCCGGCAGAACGGCGACGAGGGTTTCGCGATGTATCTCGAGACGAAGACCTTTGCAGGACCCGCGGCTTGAGCGACACCGTTCTCGAGGCCAAGCGGCCTCGGCCTGAGGTATCGCCGTTCAACAAGCCGTTCTGGACCGGTGGCGAGGTCGGCGAGCTGCGGCTGCCCAAGTGCGACAACGACGGCACGTTCCTGCACCCGTCGCAGGTGGTGTGCCCGAAGTGCCGTGCGGCGTCGCTGACCTGGACCGCGGTCAGCGGTAGGGCGACCGTCGTCGGCGTGACGATGAACCACCAGATGTTCATGCCGAACTTCGCCCCGCCGTACCCGATCGCCGTGGTGACCGTCGATGAGGCGCCACACGTCCGGTTCACCACGAACCTGGTGGGGGTGGCGGAGGACGACCTGCGGGTCGGCATGCGGGTGCAGGCGCGCTTCCTGGAGCAGGACGGCATCTGGTTCCCGCTGTTCGAGCCGCTCGACGAGCCGGACGCGCCGGTCGCGGACCTCGTGCCACTGCCGGTCGTCGTCACGCGCCCGCCGGTCTCGTCCGAGCGCTACGAGCACAAGGTGGCGATCACCGGCATCGGCATGTCGCAGGTGGGCCGGCGGCTGATGCGCCCGCCGGTCACCTTGACCGTAGAGGCGTGCCAGGCGGCGATCGCCGACGCGGGGCTGTCGTTCGACGACATCGACGGGTTGGCGACCTGGCCGGGCGGCATGCCGGGCGGTGGCGGGATCAGCGAGGGCGGCGTACCCGCCGTCGAAGAGGCGCTCGGCATCCACCCGACCTGGCACAACGGCGGTCTCGAGCAGTCGGCGCAGACCGGCGCGATCGTCAACGCGATGCTCGCCGTCGCCAGCGGGTTGTGCCGGCACGTGCTGTGCTTCCGCACCGTGTGGGAGGCGACGCACACCGAGCTGCTGCGCACGGGCGGGCTGCCGCTGCCGAAGGGCGGCGCGGTCGGAGGCGACTTCCAGTGGCGGATCCCGTACGGCGCCGCCAGCGCCGGAAACTGGATCGCCATGCAGGCGTCGCAGTACTTCGCGAAGTTCGGCGCGGATCGCGAGATGCTCGCGTGGATCGCGCTGAACAACCGGCGCAACGCTGCGCTGAACCCGGTCGCTGTGTATCGCGACCCGATGACGATGGACGACTACATGAACGCGCGGATGATCTCCACGCCGCTCGGTCTGTACGACTGCGACGTGCCGTGCGACGGTTCGGTCGCGATCATCGTGTCCGCGCGGGAGACCGCCAACGACTTGAGGCAGACGCCGGTCTTCGTCGACGCGGCCGGAACCCAGATCACCGAGCGGCAGTCGTGGGACCAGGGCACGATGACCCACCTGCCCAACGCATGGGGTCCCGCGGCGCACCTGTGGAGCCGCGCATCGGTCACGCGGGACGACGTGGACGTCGCGCTGCTCTACGACGGCTTCAGCTTCAACACCGTGGCCTGGCTGGAGGGTCTGGGCTTCTGCGGGCCCGGAGAGGCGAAGGATTTCGTCGCCGGCGGCAAGCGGATCGCCCTTGACGGTGAGCTGCCGGTCAACCCGCACGGCGGCCAGCTGTCGGCCGGCCGCACGCACGGCTTCGGATTCGTTCACGAAGCGGTGACCCAGCTGCGCGGTACGGCGGGGGAACGGCAGATCAAGGACGCCAAGGTCGCGGTCTGCGGCATCGGCGGCGGCGTACCAGGAGGATCCTTCCTACTTACGAGCTGATCAGCGAGCGTGCCGCGGATGTGGAGGGGGCTCAGGTGGTGACGCGACGGTTGGAAACCGACTATCTCGTTGTCGGCGCGGGTGCGATGGGCATGGCCTTCACGGACGCGCTGATCGATCATGCGGATGCGCACGTCACGCTGGTTGACCGTCGCCATTCGGCAGGCGGGCACTGGCACGACGCGTATCCGTTCGTCCAGCTGCACCAGGCATCGTCGTTCTACGGCGTTTCGTCGACGCTGCTCGGTGCTGGGGAGGTGCAGACGCGTGGCCCGGAGGCGGGGCTGCACGAACGCGCCCGCCAATCGCAGGTCAGGGCCTACTACGACGACATCCTGTACCGCCGCTTCGTGGGATCCGGGCGCGTCACCTTTCTCGGGGCGAGCGAGTACCGCGAGCAAGGCCCCTCGCACCTCGTGACCTCGCTGGTCTCCGGCGAGACCACGCAGGTTGACGTGCGTCGCCGGGTCGTGGATGCCAGCTATCTGTCACCCACGATCCCTGCCACCACGCCGCCGCCGTTCTCGTTCGACGACGGCGTCCGGGTGACCGCTGTCAACGAGCTCGCAAGGTTGGCCGGTACCGCCCGCGCCTACGTGATCGTCGGGACGGGCAAGACCGCAACCGACGCGATCGTGTGGTTGCTGA
>CAZEAM010000143.1:0-3738 GCA_964510285.1 uncultured Frankiaceae bacterium
CAGCTGCATCGAGCCCGCAGCAACGGCGCACATCGACATCACGGCAGACCTGATCGAGTCCGCGACCCTCAACGGAGTCCCCCTGGACGTCGACGCCGGGTTCAACGGGCACCGACTGTCGCTGCCCGGACTTGCAGCAGCCAACGAGCTCGTCGTCGTGGCGCAGTGCGTGTACTCGCGCACCGGCGAAGGGCTGCACCGTTTCGTCGACCCGGTCGACGGCGAGGTGTACCTCTACACACAGTTCGAGACGTTCGACGCGCACCGGATGTTCGCCTGCTTCGACCAACCGGACCTGAAAGCAACCTTCCGGTTCGTGGTCGACGCGCCGAGCCCCTGGCGGGTGCTGTCGAACATGCCGGCGAGCTGCGCCGACCTGCCCGAGAGGCCGGACGGGAAGCGGCACGTCTTCGAACCGACGCCGAGGCAGTCGACGTACATCACCGCGGTCGTCGCCGGCCCGTACGAGGGGACGGCGGACGAGCACGACGGGATCGCGCTCGGCGTGTACTGCCGCCGCTCGCTGCTCCAGCATCTGGACGCCGACAACGTGCTCGAGGTCACCCGGCAGGGTTTCGACGCCTTCCACGAACTGTTCGGCGTCCGTTACGGCTGGCCGAAGTACGACCAGGTGTTCGTGCCCGAGTTCAACATGGGCGCGATGGAGAATGCAGGATGCGTGACCTTCACCGAGGACTACGTCTTCCGGTCGCGCACCACCGACTACTCCTACGAGCGCCGCGCCGTGACGGTGCTGCACGAGATGGCCCACATGTGGTTCGGCGACCTCGTCACGATGCGCTGGTGGGACGACCTGTGGCTCAACGAGTCGTTCGCCGAGTACGTGTCGACGTACGTGACGGCGGGGCACACCCGGTGGCCGGACGTGTGGACGTCGTTCTGCAACATCGAGAAGACGTGGGCATACCGCCAGGACCAGCTCGCCACCACCCATCCGATCGCGGCCGACATACCCGACATCGAGGCGGTGTCGACGAACTTCGACGGCATCACCTACGCGAAGGGTGCTTCAGTGCTGAAGCTGCTGGCGGCGTGGGTGGGCGAGGAGTCCTTCTTTGCCGCGACGCGCGCATACTTCGCCCAGCACGCGCACTCCAACACGACCCTCCAGGACCTGCTCGACGCGCTCGAGGTCGCCAGCGGCCGTGACCTCGTGGCATGGACGCAGCAGTGGATCCAGACCGCCGGCGTCAACACGCTGCGGACCGAGTTCGATACCGACGACGAGGACCGGTTCACGTCGTTCGCGGTTCGCCAGGAGGCGCCCCCGGAGCATCCGACGCTGCGCATGCACCGGATGCGGATCGGGCTCTACGACAACGGCGGCGACGGTCTGCAGCGCCGGCAGCAAGTGGAGATCGACGTCGCTGGCGAACGCACCGAAGTGCCCGGCCTGATCGGCGTCCGCCGACCGGACCTGGTGCTGCTCAACGACGACGACCTGACCTACGCCAAGATCCGCCTCGACCCGCAGTCCTGGCAGACGTTGGTCGGGTCGATCGGCCGGCTCACCGACCCGCTCGCCCGCACCCTGTGCTGGACCGCGGCCTGGGACATGACCCGCGACGCGGAGGTCGCGGCCGGCGACTACCTCGACCTCGTCCTCGGCGGCATCGCGCAGGAGACCGAGGTCGGCACCGTACAGAGCCTGCTGCGGCTCGCCGCGCAGGCCATCGAGCCGTTCGGCGACCCGGCGCGCTGCGAGCAGCGGCGAACCCGGCTCGCCGAGCGAGCCTTCGAGCTGTTCGACGCGGCCGAGGCGGGCGGCGACCTGCAGCTGTCGTTCGCCCGGGCCGCCGCTACCAATGCGACGACGGACGCGCAGCTGGCCCGGGTCGCCGCGCTGCTGGACGGCAGCGAGGTGGTCGAGGGTCTGCTGGTGGACACGGACCTGCGCTGGCTGCTGCTGCGACGGCTGGTGGCCACCGGCCGGGCCGACGACGCCCGGATCGAGGCCGAGCTGGCGCGCGACGACACCGCCGCGGGACGTTGCCACGCCCTGACCCTGCGGGCTGCCCGCCCGACCGCGGAAGCGAAGGCGGAGGCCTGGCGCCAGGTGGTCGAGCGCGACGACCTGCCCAACGCGGAGCAGAACGCGGTCATCGCCGGGTTCGGCAGCTACGAGCAACGCGACCTGCTCACGCCGTACGTCGACTCCTACTTCGCGGCGGTTGGCGATCTCTACCGCACCCGATCCACGGAGATGGCGCAGACCCTGATCGCCGGACTCTTTCCCTACTGGGCCACCGACCCCTCGACGATCGCGCGCACCGAGGCCTACCTCGCCGGGGAGGCGCCGGGCACGGTCCTGCGCCGGCTTCTGCTCGAAGCCAAGGACTCCCTCGCGCGCGCACTGCGCGCCCGCGAGCGCGACGTCGCGTCCTAGTGTCCCGAGTCAGCGCGGCGGCCAGCCGGTGCCGTCCCGCTCGTCGGCCGCGATCACCTCGGCGACGCGGCGGACCAGCCGCGGCTGGAGCAGCACGATCCCGAGCTCGCGGTTGTGCAGCAGCGACGCGTCGGTCAGGTTCTCCGAGCCGACGAAGGCCATCGCGTGTGGCAGCCCGGCATCGACCGCGAACAGCTTCGCGTGCAGGTAGAGGGGTGACTCGCCGTACATCACCCGGATCCGCGCGCCCGCCCGAGTCAGCGCGGCGAAGGCCGGCCGCCACTTGTCGGAGTAGGTCATGGCGATGTCGAGGTGGACACCACGGCGCGCCGCGGACAGGAGGGCCGCGATCACCGCAGGGCTGGTGAGCTCCTCCGACTCGAGCATCACGGAATGGTGGGCACGGCCGATCAGCGCCGCGAAGTCGGCCCACGACTGTCCCGGGCTCCACACCAGATCGTCGCCGGGTGGCACGCCGCCGCGGCCACGCAGATCGGCGGTGAACACCGACTCGATCGCGACCACGTCGGCGGGGTCGACATCGACGACTGCCAGGTCGCGGCTGGTCGCGTAGTAGCGCGCCGTGAGGTTCAGCGACATCACCACCGCGACCCGGTTGTCGACGACGAAGGCCTTCTCGTGGGTGGCGAAGTAGCGTGCCGACGACCACACCACCCGTACGCCGCGCCGGGTCAGGTAGTCGTAGGCCGGCTGGTTGTGTCGGCGCTGCAAACGCCGGTCGAGGATCACCCGCACCCGGACGCCCCGCGCGGCGTCGCCGGCCAGGATCTGCTCGGCCGTGGCGTCGTCGAGCTCGTACATCGTCAGGTCCAACGTGTGCCGGGCCGAGCCGAGCAGGGCGTAGATCGGGCCCATGCCCTCGTCGGGCTCGACGATCAGCCGGTCCGCGGTCTCGCGTTGTGGTGCCACCGACGGCAGTGCGGCGCGCGGACCGGCCGCCCGCGAAGCGTGCCAGCCGACGGCGACGAGCAGCGCGAGGAAGGCAGCGAGCAGACGGGGGCGGCGCATCGGGCCACGGTCGGGTCCGGCGACGACAGCGCCGGGCCGGCGGTCAGCGGGCTGTGGACGCGCGCGGCCGTGCCGCCGCCGGTGCCTTCTTGGCCGGTGCCCGCTTGGCGGGCGCCTTCCTGGCCGGTGCCCGTTTGGGCGGTGGCGGGTCCGGGTCGACCGCGCCGGTCTCGATCAAGGACTTGATCACCGCGAAGCACACCGCCACGACCGGCACCGCGAGGACCGCGCCGTACACGCCCTCGAGGACGCCGCCGCCCGCGATCGCGACAGCGACCGCCAGCGGATGCAGCTCGACGTAG
>CAZEAM010000144.1:0-3765 GCA_964510285.1 uncultured Frankiaceae bacterium
CCGGCACCGACACGAACACCAACGAGGAGCTGCTCGAGCTCGACGTCGACATCCTCGTCCCGGCGGCGCTGGAGAGCGTGCTGCACGACGGCAACGCCGACGCGGTCCGGGCGCGGTTCGTGGTGGAAGGTGCAAACGGCCCGACCACCCCCGATGCCGACGCGATCCTCGAGAGCAAAGGGGTCGTCGTCGTACCGGACATCCTGGCGAACTCCGGCGGGGTGGCGGTGTCGTACTTCGAGTGGGTGCAGGACCTGCAGGCGTACTGGTGGAGCGAGCACGAGGTGACCGATCGGCTGCGGGTGATCCTCGAACGCTCGTACGCCGAGGTGTCGGCGCTCGCCGCGGAGAAGCAGGTGTCGTTGCGCACGGCCGCGCAGATGATCGGCGTCGGGCGGGTCGCCGAGGCGCACCGCACCCGCGGCCTCTACCCGTAGCCGGACATCGGCGGGCAATCCCGCCGAAACCGCCCGTTCCCCGCCCTTGCGTGACCTGGGCCGGCGTGCGTGCCAGAATGACACCGCTGTAGTTTTGGCGTCGACCCGAGCTGGGAGGTGCACCGATGAGCGCTGCTGGAGCGGTTTCCGGCCGTGAGCCCGGTGCGGACGGACTGTCCCAGCGGGAGCTCGAGATCCTCGAGTTCGAGCGCCAGTGGTGGAAGTACGCCGGGGCCAAGGAGCAGGCGATCCGCGACCTGTTCGACATGTCGGCGACCCGCTACTACCAGGTCCTCAACGCGCTGCTCGACCGCCCGGAGGCGCTGGCCGCCGACCCGATGCTGGTCAAGCGGCTGCGCCGGATGCGCGCGGCGCGGCAGCGGCAGCGGTCGGCCCGCCGCCTCGGCTTCGAAGCCTGACGCCGCGGCACAGCGCACGGTTTGCGGCGCTGCGGGTGCCGGCCACGGATTCCTTAGGGTCGTGACGTGACTGAGTGGGGCCCCGGCGACGGCCCGCCGTCGGGGTTCGCCAGCCCCGCGGGCGGGAGGGGCAGCGGTGGCGGGCGGCACCGGGCGCCGGCCCAGTCCGGCCCGACTGCGCTGTCCCGGCTGGTGGCGCCGCTGATCGCGGTGGCGGTCGTCGCGGCGGCGGTCGGCGTACTGGTCCTCGTCCGCGGCCACTCGTCGGGCAGCGGTCCCGGAGCCGGAGTGATCGTGGCGCCCACCGTCACCCCCGCGACGACGCCGTCGCCGACCTCGACGTCGGCGCCGACGCCGAGCGTGACGATCACGCACCCGCCGCCGACCCCGACCGTCTCGATCGCGCACACCGGGCCGCCGCGCTGGCGCACGGCGATGGCGCCGGTCCGGGTGTTCAACAGCACCCACATCACGGGCATGGCTCATCAGGTCGCGGCGCAGATCGCGGCGAAGGGTTGGACGGTGCCGGTCGTGGGCAACACCGGTGCGGTGTCCTCCGTCACGACGCTGTACTACTCGCCGAGGGCGCACGACGCGGCGCGCCATCTGGCCCGGCAGTTCTCCGGGATCGGCCGGATCCGTCCCAACCGCGAAGCCAAGCTCGACTACCACGGCCTGACCCTGATCCTCACGGCCGACTGGCACGGGTAGGGGTCCGGGTTGACCGGCCAACCCGACGTGGTCGCGGCGCTGCTCGCCGAGCCGCGCGCGGCGCTTCTGGCGGTCGACTTCGACGGCACGCTGGCCGCGATCGTCGAGCGTCCCGAGGATGCGCGGGCGGTCGACGGAACCCGCGACGTGCTCGCCGCGCTCACCGCCCGGCTCGGCGCGGTCGCGATCGTCAGCGGCCGGGCGGCCGAGGACGTGGTGCGCCTCGCCGGTGTTGCCGACGTCGCGGGGCTGCGGGTGCTGGGGCACTACGGCCTGCAGCGCTGGGACGACGGCGCGGTCAGCTCGCCGGACCCGGTGCCCGGCATCGCGGTGGCCCGGTCGCGGCTGCCCGGCGTACTGGAAGGGGCGGACGCCGGGGTGCGGGTCGAGGACAAGCAGCACTCGCTCGCGGTGCACACCCGGGGCGCGTCGCATCCGGACGAGGAGCTGGCCGCTCTGGAGCCGGCGCTCGAAACGCTGGCCGACGCGTGCGGGCTCGAGGCGGTGCCCGGCCGGTACGTGATCGAGCTGCGGCCGCGCGGCACCGACAAGGGTTCGGCGCTGCGTTCGTTGGTCGGCGAGGTCGGTGGGGTCGGCGAGGTCCGCGGGGTCGGCGGGGTCGGCGCAGTGGGTGCGCAGGTCGGTGGGGTAGGCGACGTCGGCGCAGTGGGTGCGCAGGTCGGTGGGGTCGGTGCGCAGGTCGTGATCTACATCGGTGACGACCTCGGCGACCTGCCGGCGTTCGAGGTGGTGGAGGCGTTGCGCGGCGAGGGGATGCTCGGGCTGACCGTCGCGAGTGTCGATCCGCACGACGCCGACGTCCCGGCACAGGTCGCGCAGCGCGCCGACATGGTGCTCGACGGTCCGACCGCGGTGGTGGCCTGGCTCGCCGGCCTGGCGGCAATGCTCACCTGAGCGAATGGCACATGCGTACTGCCGTGGCCGTGCGCATGGCACATACGCACTGCTATAGCGATAGCGGTGGCACATACGCATGCAAAAACCGAGCGGATGTGCCATCCGCTCGTGTGGCACACTTGTCCCTGCGCAGCCTCGGCCGCGCACTCATCAAGAGGGGCAGAGGGATCCGGCCCGGTGAAGCCCCGGCAACCACCCGTTTCGGGCAGGTGCCAACTCCGGCCTTCGGACAACCGTCCGGGGGAAAGATGAGGACGGAAGGCCTCCCATGACGACGGTGCTCGATCGCACTGCGCAGTTCGGTTCTGCGTCTCACCTCTACTGTCGCGAATGCGGCTCCCAGTACGACCTCGGACCCTCGCACGTCTGCGAGCTGTGCTTCGGCCCGCTCGAGATCGCCTACGACGAAGACCTGCAGCGGCTGGTCACGCGCGAGTCGATCGAGGCGGGGCCGCAGACGATGTGGCGGTACGCCGGGTTGCTGCCCGCCGCGCCACAGGTCGACACCGAAGTCGGCATGACCCGGCTGGTCCCCGCCCCGAACCTCGCCCGCGAGCTCGGCATGAAGTCGTTGTGGGTCAAGGACGACAGCGGCAACCCGACCCACTCCTTCAAGGACCGGGTGGTCGCGGTGGCGGCGAACGCCGCCCGCGCCCTCGGCTTCGAGGTGCTCTCGTGCGCGTCGACCGGCAACCTCGCCAACGCGGTCGCCGCCGCGGCCGCGTCGGCCGGGCTGCGGTCGGTGGTGTTCATACCGCACGACCTCGAGGCCGGCAAGGTCGTGACGACCGCGGTGTACGGCGGGACGCTGGTCGCGGTCGAAGGCTCCTACGACGACGTCAACCGGCTGTGCGCAGAGGTCGCCGGCGAGCTGCCGTGGGCGTTTGTCAACGTCAACGTCCGGCCGTTCTACGCCGAGGGGTCGAAGTCGGTGGGGTACGAGATCGCCGAGCAGCTCGGCTGGCGGCTCCCCGAGCAGGTGGTCATCCCGATCGCCTCGGGGTCATTGCTGACCAAGGTCGACAAGGCCTGGCGCGAGCTCGATGCCCTCGGCCTGGTCGAGGCGACGCCGTACAAGGTGTTCGGCGCGCAGTCGACCGGATGCTCGCCGGTGTCGGCGGCCTACCGCGCCGGGCATGACGTTGTGCAGCCGGTGCGCCCGAGCGGGATCGCCAAGTCGTTGGCGATCGGCAACCCGGCGGACGGGCCGTACGCCCTCGATGTCGTACGCCGCACCGGGGGTGCGATCGATGACGTGTCCGACGACGAGGTGGTCGCCG
>CAZEAM010000145.1:0-9388 GCA_964510285.1 uncultured Frankiaceae bacterium
TCGGGAATGGCGGATCGTGACCGACATTCGTGCGCCGACAGGTTGGGCCGTCTTCGGCACGGTGTGCTCCCAGTCGTGCTGACAGCGCCCGCCCATCACGACAAGATCTCCCGCTCCGGGCCGCAGCTCATAGGCGATCCGGCTACTCCCCCGCTCGCGCAGCAGGAACCTGCGCCGGGCGCCGAGTGAGACCGTGGCCACCATCGGCGTCTCCATGACGTGACGATTGCGGTCGCCGTGCCAGGCGACGCTGTCCTGGCCGTCGCGGTAGAGATTCACCCAGACGCTGTCGAACTCGACCTCGTACCGCTCGGAGAGCAGGCGGCACATCTCAGCGAGCACGGGAGGCGCCTCTGCCGCCTTCGGCGACCAGCCGGCCGTGAGCCGCGGCTCGAGCACTTCGTTGTCCCACATCGTCACCCTCCGCTGGCCCCACGTGCCGCTCGATGCGAGCAGCTCGAAGACGCTGTCCGAGCCAGACAGCCAGCCGGGGCAGTAATCCACCCACGAATGCTCGTCGAGCACGATCCGGCGCAACCCGTCGTACGACACGTCGAGGCTCGGCTCACCGCCGTCGAGCAGCGACGGCTGCCAGGCCAGGTCGGGCGCCACGTGACCGACCGTAAGGACCACCTACGACAAGTTCAGGATTTCGGAGGCGAGTCGCCGTACGCCGTCTGCAGCGCCGCCGAGGCGAGGTAGCGAGCGCCGGCGGCGACACCCACCGGCGCGATCTCGTCGAGGCGCTTCTTGTCCTCGTCGGTGATCGTGATGTCGCAGGCGCCGACGTTCTCCTCGAGGTAGACGCGTCGCTTCGTGCCCGGGATCGGCACGACGTCGTCGCCCTGCGCCATGACCCACGCGAGCGCGAGCTGCCCCGGGGTGCAGCCCTTGTCTGCCGCCATCTGGCGCACGGCGTCGACGAGCTGGAGGTTCTTCGCGAAGTTCTCCCCCTGGAACCGCGGGTTGTGCTTGCGGAAGTCGTCCTCGCCGAAGTCCTCCGGGCTCTTGATCGCACCGGTGAGGAAGCCACGGCCCAGTGGGCTGAACGGCACGAGGCCGATCCCCAGCTCCCGCGCGGTCGGGACGACCTCGTCTTCCAGATCACGCGTCCACAGGGACCATTCAGACTGCAAAGCCGCGATCGGGTGCACGCTCACCGCACGCCGCAGGCTGTCGGCGCTGCTCTCGGACAGTCCTAGGTGGCGCACCTTGCCTGCAGTGACCTGCTCGGCCATCGCCCCGACGGTGTCCTCGATCGGGACCGTCGGGTCCACCCGGTGCTGGTAGTAGAGGTCGATGTGATCGACGCCCAGACGTTCGAGACTCGCGTCGATGCACGTGCGCACATAGTCCGGGTGACCGTTGATCTTCATCGTCCCGTCCTCACGGCGTGAGAGCGAGAACTTGGTTGCGAGCACCACTTCGTCGCGGCGGCTCTTGATCGCCTTGCCGACGATGTGCTCGTTGTGACCACCGCCATAGATATCCGCCGTGTCGAGGAACGTCACACCCAGATCCAGCGCGCGCTCGATCGTGAGGCGTGACTCCTCCGGATCGGCCTTGCCGTAGGACTGCGACATCCCCATGCAGCCGAGACCCTGCATGGAGACGGTCAACCCGTCGTCGCCACCGAGCTGTCGTGTCAAAAGCGTCATGGAGATAGTTCTACTGCCACCTAACGGATCGTGATGATGTCGTCACCGACGGTCAGCTCGGCCGCGATGGATGGCGAACCGGCTGAGAAGGTGACCGGAACCTCGAGATCCCCGACCCAGCCGGTGAATACGTCTACATCGCCGGAAAGCCGCATGGAAACGCCCGATCGATTGACGACCGGATTCCCGAGCTCCTCGGTGTAGCGCTGCGAGTCCCGCCGCAGCGAGTCATCCGTCCAACCAACGAAGAACGGAAGATACGGCCGCAACCGGCTCTCGGTGAATCCGGCCTGCCGCCACGTGGTGGTAGCGATCGGACTGGTCGCCTGGTGCTCCTCGACCTTCACACCGAGTCGGGTGGCAACCGCGGGCAGGTCCTCTGCGGCCAACGCCCACCCCATGAGCAGCGGCCCGTCAGCGACGGCGGCCTCGAACAGCGGGGCCATGGGGTCTTGCGCAAGCTCGCGATCCCACAGCCCGACCCACTCGATCCAGGTGTCGCCCAGCGGCACAATCCAGTTTCCCCAGCCCGGCATCGAATCGAAGCGGCTGCCGAACATGGCTTGCCATCCGTAGCGTTCACGCCACTCCGCCGCGGTCCGCTCGAAGTCCGGCACGCCCATCATCAGATGGTCGACCAACTGCATGACGCCCCCTCTCGGGCGGCCCGCTGCCCGGTCGCTCGCAGTGCGCGGTGAAGACGGAGGGCCTCGTCCGATGTCGCGCATAAGACTAAGCGGCGATCGACCGAGCCGCGGCTAGTCGTGCGTGACCCGGGAGAGGAACTGCTGGAGTCTCGGGTGCTCCGCTGCGGTCAGCACCTGCTCCGGTGGACCGGCCTCCGCGATCACGCCCTGGTCGAGGAAGCACACCCGGTCGGCGACCCGCCGGGCGAACCCCATCTCATGGGTGGCCATCAGGATCGTCATCCCAGATCCCTTGAGCTCGCCGATCAGGTCGAGGACCTCGCCGACCAGCTCCGGGTCGAGGGCGCTGGTCACCTCGTCGAGCAGCAGCAGGCGCGGCGAGTTCGCGATCGCCCGGGCGATCGCGGTGCGTTGCTGTTGGCCGCCGGAGAGCCGGTCCGGGTAGTCGTCGGCCTTGTCCGCGAGCCCTACCCGCGCGAGCAGGTCACGGGCGCGTTGCTCGGCCTCGGCCTTCGACAGCCCGCCGACCACCCGCGGCGCGAGCGCGACGTTGCGCAGCACGGTCATGTGGGGGAACAGGTTGTAGGCCTGGAAGACCACCCCGATCCGGCGGCGTACGACGTCTGCGTCCACCCGCGGGTCGGTGATCTCCTCGGTGTCGAGCACGATCTCGCCGTCGGTGACGACCTCGAGCAGGTTGATGCAGCGCAGCAGCGTCGACTTGCCCGACCCGGAGCCGCCGATCAGCACGACCACGTCGCCGTCGGCGGCCTCGAGGTCGATTCCGTTCAGGACGCGGTTTGTGCCGAAGTGCTTGTGCACCCCACGGACCGCCAGGACCGGCTGCGTCATACGACGGCCCCCGCCCGCTGCCGGCTGTTCGCCCGTGCCGCTACCATGTCGGCGATCCGCCCGGAGGGCACCGCGAGCGCGATGAATAGCAGCGCAGCGATGACGTACGGCGTGAAGTTGAAGGTCAGCGAGTTGTCGATCGTGGCCTGCTGGATCGCATCGGTCGCGCCGCCGACGATCGAGATCAGCCCGACGTCCTTCTGCAACGCGACGAAGTCGTTCAGCAGCGGGGGGAGCACTGCGCGGACGGCTTGCGGGACGACGACGAGCCGTAGCGTCTGCTGGTGGGTCAGACCCAGCGAGCGAGCCGCGGCGCGCTGGCTCGGATGCACCGACTGCAGACCCGCGCGGAACACCTCGGCCACGTAGGAGCTGTAGCAGAGAACGATCGCGACCGTCCCCCACACCGTCGCCGAGTTCGGCAACCAGCTCAACTGCAACGACGGGATGCCCACCCCGAACAGGTAGAGCAGGATGATCAGCGGGCAGCCTCGGAAGAAGTCGACGTAGAGACCGCCGAAGATCCGCAGCGGGGCAAACACGGCTCCCGTCGACGTACGCAGGATCGCGACGATCATGCCCAGGACGAGGATGCATGCCTCGCCGATGACGAGGATCTTCAGGTTGAGCAGCATTCCGCGCGCGATGTCCGGCGTGTCGTGCCGGATCGAGTCCCAGCTGAAGAACGTGGCGCGCGCGTCGTCCCAGCCGGGCGTGTGCGTGACCCCGAGCCACACCACCACCGCGAACAGGATCGTGCTGACCGTCGCGACCAGAGTGGAGCGGCGGGCGCGCTGGCGCCGGTACTCGCGTCGCCACTGTTCCTTGTCGCTGAGAGCCAGCGGCGCCTCCGCCGGCGCTGCGCCCGTCACCTCAGACCAGGACTACTGAAGGACAGGCGCGTTGGCTTCCTTCGCCAGCCACTTGGCCTCGATCGACGCCAGCGTGCCGTCGCTCTTGAGCGCCTCGACCGCCTTCGTGACGCACGACGTCAGCGGGCTGTCCTTCGCGAGCAGAGCGCCGAACTGCTCCGGGGTTCCGGTGCTCGGCAGCTGTCCGACGATGACGCTGTTCTTGATCTGCGCGGCGGTGATGTAGAAGGCGGTCGGTAGGTCGACGACGAGGCCGTCGATCTGCCCGTTCTTCAGCGCCTGCACCGCCAGCGCGTTGGTGCCGAAGAACGCGTGCTGCGCGGGCTTGATCACCGCGCTGATCGTCTGCTGGTTCGTGCTGCCGGTCTGCGCGCCGAGCTTGAGGGTGCGAAGCTCCGCGAGGGTCGTGACGGACGCCCCCTTGCTGCCCTTCATCGCCACCACCGCCTCGGCGACGTCGTAGTACGGCGCGGAGAAGTCGACGGCCTGGGCCCGCTTCTTGGTGATCGAGAACTCGTCGAGATCGAAGTCGAAGCCGCGGGCAGCCGGACCGATCGCCTGGGTGAACGAGACTCGCTTCACCTTGATTTGGTCCGGCGTGTAGCCGAGCTTCTTCGCGATAGCGAGGTCGACGGCGCTCTCGTAGCCGTTGCCGTTGATCGGGTCCTTGTTGTCGTTGAACCACGGCGGGTAGACCGGCTGGTCGACGCCGATCGTGAGCGTGCCGGGCGAGACGGTCTGCAGCGTTTGCGGCGTACAGCCGGCGATCGCTGCCGCCGCAGCCGACTGGTTCGGCGTGGCGTTCTGCGACCCGCCCCCACCTGAGCTCGAGCTGCCGCAGCCGGCGACGGCAACACCAGCCGCCACCAGCGCCGCCAACCCCGAAGCGACGCGATTCAACGTTGAGCTCCTTATCCCCGTAGCGCAGCCGTGACCAGCGCGGGCACCTTGCCCCATGACGGCTTCGTCATGAGCTTGGCGGCCAGCTCGCTCGCCTTGTGCGCCGTCTTGTGCGAGGCGAACCACATGGGCTTGATCGGCATCCGGAACGGACCGCGTACGACGGTCTTCTCGATGTCCTCTTCCGCCAACATGATCGAGTTGTGCACGAAGCCGATCCCGGACTGCACGTCGTCGATCGTGTGGCCCGGGTAGGCACCCCACGGCGCCGTGCCCAGCGTGAAGCCCAGGGCCGACCAGAGGTTGACCCCGATCGTGCCGTAGCGAAGATCGGCGATCGCCTGCTCGACCGCGGCGTTGACCGCCGGGTCCTTCATCGACTTCGGATGCACGACGATCGAGCAGCCGAGCGTGCCCCACAGGCCGTCGTTGGAGAACTCCACGGCCTTCCGGATGAAGTCGACCGTGTCGGTGGCGTCGATCCCGACCTCGCCGAACACACCGTTGAACGCCTCGGTCGTGAAGGCGATCTCGTCCTTCGCTTCGGTCCGCAGGCCCGGGATCATCGTCCACGGCACGCAGCCCTGCTCCTCCGGCCCGAACCGCTCCGACTCCGGGTGCGCCTTGGTGAAGGCGTCCCAGCGGGCCCGTGCGCCCGGGTAGTAGGCGTAGCGGTCCCCGGTCTCCTTCAGCACGCGACGCATCGCCTCGAGGAACTCGCCGCGCTGCGGCCACGAGTTCGACGTGATCAGCGCGCGCAAGGCGATGCAGTTGAAGCCGGCGTTGTTCGTGAGCATCGACGCGATGTTCTGCGCCTGGAAGGAGATGTCCTTCGCCGTCCATGGCCCCGGTACGACGATGACCGGCGAGACGTTGCCGAGCTCACCGGTGACCGGCTTCGTGACCAGCGGGTCCTTGGCCGCCTTGCGGGTGGCGCCCTCGGGGCCGCCGCCGAAGACGATCGCCTCGAATGTCTTGTCCGAGCCGGTCACGTGTACGTCGGCGACGTCCTCGTGGTGCACGAGATGGGTGCCGACCTCGGCACCGCCGTAGACGATCCGAAGCACGCCGCGGGAGATCAGCTCGGCGCAGATCTTCTCGAAGACCGGGCCGGCGTAGTCGTTGACCGGGTTCATCTTGAGGATGACCGGGTGCCGCGCGACGAACAGCCGGTCGAGGGCATCGGTGATCGGGATCGAGCTCTGGTTACCGGCGCCCAGCACGAGCGACACGCCTGGTGTGGCGGCACCGAACCACGCCTTCGCCTGCCGTTCGGACGCCTCGGCGCCCGTGACCCCCCGGCGCAGCCAGACGTCTCCGGTGAACCCGGAGAACGCCACCTTGTCGAACGCGTCGACCGGGAAGGCCGGGATCCCGGTGTGCCCGGCCGCGACCGGATGCGGCTGGCCCGGGAAGGTCGGCTTGCGGCCGGCTGCGATGTCGGTGAGCGCCGCGTGCAGCATCCGCAGATAGCGGCCGGTGACCATCACGTTTGTCCAGTCCTCGGCAGCCGGCGTGCTGTCGAGCGGGTAGCGCTTGGCCTCGCACGACACCCGCACCCACTCGTCGGCGAAGCTCAACACCGAGTCGATGAGCCGCTCCAGCAGGCCGAGCATGTCGGCCGCAGGTTCCTCGACCCAGCTCTTCGCATGGGCGACCAGGTCCGCGACCGCGACGTCGCAATCGGCAATCGACGTGGCCTGTTGCGTCGAGGTGGCTTCCGGGATCGCGATGGTTCCGTGCGCTGCGAGCTGTGTCATGGCTGACCTCCAAAGACGAAGTATGACTGATTCGTCCGGTGTGGTCGCCTGAGCGCTGCGCAGGCGCCCGATGAGCCACCTGATGAACACTGGACATATGGGTCAGCGCTCGCTCGTGCTCGCGTCGGCGTCGCCGGCCCGGCTCCGGCTGCTCCGCGACGCCGGGATCGAGCCCCGGGTCGTGGTCAGCGGCGTAGACGAGGACGCCGTGCCGACCGACGACCCGCACACGATGGTCCTGACGCTCGCCGAACTCAAGGCGAACGCGGTCGCCGCGACGCTCACGGAGCCCGGAGCGCTCGTGCTCGGCGCGGACTCCACGCTGGTCCTCGGCGCGACGTCGCTCGGCAAGCCGGGCAGCCCGCAGGCGGCATTCGCGCGGTGGAGAGAGATGCGTGGGCGGCACGGGACGCTGCTCACGGGCCACTGCCTGATCGACTGCGACAGCGGCCGCGCCGCGACCGCGGTCGGGCGCACCGAGGTGTTCTTCGGCTCGCCGAGCGACGAGGAGATCGCGGCGTACGTCGACTCGGGCGAACCGATCGAGGTGGCGGGTGCGTTCACCCTGGACGGGCGGGGGGCGCCGTTCGTCGACCGGATCGAGGGCGATCCCAGCAACGTGGTGGGCCTCTCGCTGCCCGTCGTACGCCGCCTGCTCGCCGAGCTCGGGGTTGGGATCGTGGAGCTGTGGCGGTGACGGGCTCACCTCTGGCGATCGGGCCGATCGCGGTCGACCCGCCGGTCGTGCTCGCGCCCATGGCCGGTGTGACGAACTCGGCGTTCCGCAGCCTCTGCCGTTCCTTCGGTGCCGGGCTCTACGTCAGCGAGATGGTGTCGGCACGTGCACTCGTGGAGGGAAGCGGGCGCACCCACCGGATGCTCGCCTTCGGCCCCGACGAGGACATTCGCAGCATCCAGCTCTACGGCGTGGACCCCGGCGTGGTCGGCCAGGCCGTCGACATCCTGCTCGACCACGGCGTCGACCACATCGACCTGAACATGGGCTGCCCGGTGCCGAAGGTGACCAAGCTGGGCGGTGGGGCGGCGCTGCCGATGCATCGGGTGCTGTTCACCGACCTGGTGCGGGCCGCGGTGTCGAACGCGGGTGCGGTGCCGGTGACCGTGAAGATGCGGATCGGGGTCGACGACACCTCGATCACCTATCTCGACGCCGGCCGCATCGCGGCCGATGAGGGAGTGGCCGCGGTCGCGTTGCACGCGCGCACCGCGGAGCAGCTGTACTCCGGGCACGCCGACTGGTCCGCGATCAGCCGGCTCAAGGAAGCCGTCACCGAGGTTCCGGTGCTGGGCAACGGCGACATCTGGGTGGCTGAGGACGGGATCGCGATGATCGCCGAGACCGGCTGTGACGGCGTCGTCGTGGGCCGCGGCTGCCTCGGCAAGCCGTGGTTGTTCCGGGACCTCGTCGACGCGTACGCCGGCCGGCCGACCCAGCCGCCGCCGATGCTTAGCGGTGTGGTCGACGTGATGCGCCGCCACGTGCGCCTGCTCGTCGAGTGGGCGGGCGACGAGTTCCTCGGCGTCCGCGACTTCCGCAAGCACGTCAGCTGGTACCTGGCGGGCTATCCGGTCGGCGGCCGGGCCCGGCGCGACCTTGCCCAGACGTCGTCCCTCGAAGAGCTCGACGAGGGCCTCGAGGCGATGCTCGAACGAGTGGGGCGGGACACGCCGCTGCCGGCCGGATCCGAGCGCATCGCACGCGGCCACACGCACGGCCCGCGGCGCGTGGCGCTGCCCGCAGGCTGGCGCGAGACGGCCATGGACCCGACACCACCGCCCGCGGAGGCCGACGTACTCGTGTCCGGCGGCTAGTTATCCCCACCGGCGGGTGTTAGCCTTTTCCGCGAGGTCGGAAGGTTCTCGTTGTGCACGGGTCGCAAGGTCTGTTTAGCGGGAATTACGCGATTGTCAGGCTGTCACTCGAGAGCACCGCGTCGACCTAGTCCCGCATCGGGGCGAATCAGTAAAAGGAATCAAGTAATGGCTCAGGGCACCGTCAAGTGGTTCAACGGCGAGAAGGGCTACGGCTTCATCGCGCCGAGCGACGGTAGCGCGGACGTCTTCGTCCACTTCAGCGCTATTCAGGGCACCGGGTACCGCTCCCTCGATGAGGGTCAGAACGTCGAGTTCGACATCACGCAGGGCCAGAAGGGTCCGCAGGCGGAGAACGTCCGGGCGCTCTAGGCGCTCATCGACTGACAAGAAGGAGATCAGGCGCGCGATGGGTTCACGACGCTCCACGATTCGTGGCGGCCGGCTGGGTGGCGCGCCTGGTTCTGAAGTCGACCGCGGCGGGGTCGTCGAACCGCGCCGCCAGGTCTCTTACTGGTGCCACGCCGGCCACGAGAGCCGGCCGGCGTTCGCACTGCACGTCGAGCTGCCGCAGACCTGGGCTTGCCAGGTCTGCGGCCAGCCGGCCGGCCCGTCGCAGGACGAGCCCCCGCCGCGCGAACGCATGGCCGGCGGACCTCCCAAGACCCCGTTCGAGTTCCTCATGATGCGTCGCACGATGGCTGAGGGCGACGTGCTTCTCGAGGAGGCACTCGCCAAGCTCCGTGAGGATCGAGCCGCCCGCGGTCGCGCCCGCTAAGGAGCGCACAGCCCGCTGATGCAGGACACCGAAGCGATTTCGGGGGCAGTCGCCGCAGATCACGAGCACCACATCTCGGACAACGTGA
>CAZEAM010000146.1:0-16676 GCA_964510285.1 uncultured Frankiaceae bacterium
TTCCTCCGGCATGGAACCCGGACGAGGCGGCTGCCTACGCGCAGACCTTCGAAGCGGCGTTCGAGCAGTGGGGGTCCGGGCTCGTGGCGCCGCTGTGGGACGAGGCGCTCGACACGTCGTACAACCGGCGCCTGGCTCGAATGCTCGAACGAAGCTCAGCCACACCGGCCTCAGCGCGCGCGTATGCGGACTGGCTGCGCGACCTCGATTGCAGCGACGTGCTCGCCGCCGTACACGTCCCGACCTACGCAGTCCGCAGCGCTTCGGATCGACTGCCCGCGGCAGTGGTCCGCAACTTCGCTCAGCTGGTGCCCGACGCGGTCTACCACGAGCTGCCGGCGCTCGGGGCGGGATCGTCGCTGGGCGAGGGCTACACCTCGTTGATCGACTACGCCGAACAGCTGATCTCTGGCGCTGACCGCCCGGTCGCGACAGGACGCTCGCTGGGGACGGTGCTGTTCACCGACGTCGTCGGATCGACGGACCTGGTGGTGCGCCTCGGCGATGATCGCTACCGCGAGATTCGCGACACCCATGAGCGACAAGTGCATCTGGCGGTCGACAATGCCGGCGGCGAGCTTCTCAAAGTTCAGGGCGACGGGACACTCAGCATTCTCGATGGTCCGGATCGCGCCATCCGCTGCGCCAACGTGATCCGGCGTGACGCGGCGTCGCTCGGGTTGGAGCTGCGGGCCGGCATCCACACCGGCGAGCTCGAGCGAATCGGCCCGGACGTCGCCGGCCTGACGGTGCACATCGCCGCCAGAGTCTCTGCGGCGGCGGGTGCCGGCGAGATCCTCGTCTCGCGAGCTGTGCGTGACCTGGTCGTCGGGTCGGGGGTGGTGTTCGCCGACCGGGGGGTGCACGACCTCAAAGGGGTTCCCGGCAAGTGGCCGCTGTTCGCGGTCCTCGAGCAGGAGGCGGACCACGCCCTCACCGCGGCTGATGCGCCGGCGCGGACGCTGATCGATCGCGCCGCGGTAGCGACCGCACGTCGTGCTCCCGCGGCCGTCCGTACGATGCTCCGCGTGGGCAACTCAGTCCAGAAGCAGCGAGCCCGCTGGAGCAGGCATGACCGAACCGGCTGAGGCGGAGTGGCCCGCGCCCGCGACCTTCCCCGAACGCGGCATCGGTAGGGAGACGCTGCTCGCCGATCTCGTCGCGAACCGCCACGACGACGCGGACTGGCGGTCGGGCCGCCTGTTCAGCCTGATCTACCACCCGGACCATGAGGACCTCGAGGAGACCCTCGCCGCGGTGTCGCGGGAGTATCTGGCGGAGAACGCGCTGAACCCGTTCCGCTTCCCGTCGTTGGCGCGACTGGAGCGCGAGACCGCCGACATGGTCGCCGACCTGCTGCACGGCACCCCCGGCGCGGGTGGGCTGACCAGCGGCGGCACCGAGTCGATCCTGGTCGCGGTGTACATCGCGCGCGAGCGGGCCCGCGACCGCGGCAACGACCGGCCGGTCCTCGTCACGGGGATGACGGCGCACCCGGCTTTCGCGAAGGCGTGCCACCTGCTCGGCCTGGAGCAGGTGCGGGTCGCCGTCGGGCCCGACCACCGGATCGACGTCGACGCGCTGGCCGGCGCACTCGACGCGCACGGGGACCGCACCGCGATGGTGGTCGCGTCGGCCCCCAACTACCCGTTCGGCGTGATCGACCCGGTCGAGGAGGTCGCCGCGCTCGCCGCCGAGCGCGGCGTGCTCTGCCACGTCGACGCCTGCCTCGGCGGGCTCCTGCTCCCGTTCTGGGAGCGGCTCGGCGAACCGGTGCCGCCGTGGGACTTCCGGGTGCCGGGCGTGACGAGCATCAGCGCCGACGTCCACAAGTACGGCTACTCCTACAAGGGCGCGTCGGTGCTAATGCACCGCGACCCGGCGAACTACGCCAAGCAGTGGTGGTTCGACGACGGCGCGTGGGGCGGCGGCATCTACGGCTCGCCGACCCCCGCCGGCACGCGGCCCGCTCCGCCGATCGCCGGCGCCTGGGCGGCGCTGCGCTTCCTCGGTGCTGACGGGTACCTCGACCTGGCGCGCGTGGTCCGAGATACTCGCGACGTCCTGCTGCGGGGCATCGAGGGCATCGACGGGCTGCGCGTCACCCAGCAACCCGACCTGTCGATCTTCGAGGTGGGCAGCGACGAGCTCGACATCGCGGCCGTGGGTGACGCCCTGGTCGAGGCGGGCTGGTACCCCGACCGCCAACCAGGAGGACTGCACTTCATGCTCTCGCCGTACCACGCCAAGGTCGCCCCGGACCTGCTCGACGCCCTCGCCAAGGCCGTCGCCGACGTACGCGGCGGCCGGACCAGCGAAGGCGCCGCGGCGACGTACGGTTCCGCCGGGCCGCAGCTATGAGCGCCCCGTGGCTGGGTGACGCGTGCTCGCTGGTCGACGCGTTCCGCGCCGGTGAGCTGACGCCTGCCGAAGCGGTCGACGCGGTGATCGAGGCGGCGGAGTCCGACCCGTACAACGCGATCTGCCACATCGACGCCGACGGCGCGCGGGAGGCGGCGGCGACCGCCGATGTGAGCAAGCCGTTCGGCGGCGTGCCGTTCGCCGTCAAAGAGCTGGAGATGGTCAAGGACTGGCCCTACGCCTACGGCACGAAGCTGCTCGAGGGCATGACGGGCAGCTACACGATGGTGCACGTCGAGCGGATCCGCGACCTCGGCGGCGCGATCCCGGTGGTGCAGACGACGAGCAGCGAGATGGGGCTGGTCGGCTACACGAGCACGAAGGTGCACGGCACGACACGCAACCCGTGGGACCCGAGCCGTACGCCGGGCGGCTCGTCCGGCGGGACCGCGGCGGCGGTGTCGGGCGGCCTGGTGCCGATCGGCACCGGCACCGACGGCGGCGGCTCGATCCGCGGGCCGGCCGGCTACAGCGGGCTGGTCGGGTTCAAGACGTCGTACCGGCGGATCCCGTTCGCGCCGATGGCGCAGGTGGAACCGCTGACGTCGACGGTCGGCTGCCTGTCGCGGTCGGTGCGCGACACCGCGCGATGGCTCGACGTCGCCAACGGCGCGCATCCGCGCGACCCGTTCTCGCTGCCGCGGGTGGAAGGCTTCGAGGCAGGCATCGGCACCTACGACCTGTCGGGGCTGCGGGTGGCGGTGCTGCCCGACTTCGGTGGCGCCGTCGTACATCCCGACGTCGTCGCGCTCATCGAGGACGCGGCCGCGGAGCTGATCGACGCCGCGGGCTTCAAGCGGGTCGACGTGGCGTTGACGCTGCCCGACCTCGGGCCGGCGTGGATCGCTCCCGCGTTGCCGATCATGTGGGCCGGCGCCGGGGCGTTCTGGCCGGACGTCCGCGAGATGGTCACCGACGAGGTCGCGGGTGCACTCGACCTGGCGGCGGTCTACGACATCTCGATGGCCGCGGCAATCGATCCGGCGCGCAAGCAGCTCAACGAGGCGGTCGCGGACCTCTTCGACGAAGTGGACGTCGTGCTGGCCGCGACCGTCCCGGACGACGCGTTCGCTGCGGAAGGGCCGTCGCCGACCTCGGGCGGCGACGTCGAGGTCGACGCGTTCAACACCGGGCGGCTGACCATCCCGATGAACATCAGCGGGCTGCCGTCGATCAGTGTGCCGGCCGGACTGTCACCGCGCGGCATGCCGATCGGCATGCAGATCGTCGGGATGCGCCACACCGACGGCCCGCTGCTCGACATCGCCGCGCTCTTCGAGCGGGTCCGGCCCTGGCCGCTGGTAGCCCCCGTCGCGCGCTGAGCCAAGCCGTCCCGCGCGCCGCAGCGTCACGAAACTGTCACAAGATCCACATCGGGGCATTGCATGCGCCTGACAGGTTGGCAGCGCGGCGGCTAGTCCGACCCAGCATCACCCCCCAAGTCACTCGGACTAGCCGCCGTGCCCGCATCCAGCGGCGAAGCAGCCGCCACCAGGATCGGGCAGGAGATCGAGACGCCGGAGGGGCCCCGTTCGTGTCGAGTGCCGAAACGTCCAACCTGTACGACGCCAAGGCCGACTTCACCGCCATCTACAACCAGCCGGACCCTCGGGAGTACTACCGGGTCCTGGGCTCGCTCGGCTACGAGATTCCCGCCCACGGCACACCCACCTTCGAGCGGCTGCTCGCCGAGCTCGGCGGTCGCGAGGGCAAAACGGTGCTGGACCTGTGCTGTAGCTACGGCGTCAATGCCGCGCTGCTCAACTTCGATGTCGAGCTGGAGGAGATCTTCGAGCACTACGCCGGGTTCGAGCCGGATGCCCCGCCGTCGACGGTGATGCTCGCGGACCTGGAATGGTTCGGCGAGCGACGTCGCGACGACGCCGTCTCGGTGCTCGGCCTTGACGTCGCCGACCGCGCGGTGCACTACGCGACGGCCGTGGGCCTGCTCGACCGCGGCCTGATCGGCGATCTGGAGAACGAGGAGCTGGACTCTGCGCAGGCAGACGTACTCGGCGACGTCGACCTGATCACCGTGACGGGCGCCGTGGGCTACATCGGAGAGCAGACCTTTCGGACCGTCGTGGCCGCGGCGGGCGACGAGCCGCCCTGGATCGCTGCACTGAGCCTGCGGTGGGTCGACTACGAGCCGATCGCCGAGGCGCTCGACGAGTTCGGCATGGTCACCGAGAGGCTCGAGGGCCTCGCAGTTCCGCAGCGCCGCTTCGCCGACACGGCAGAGCGCGACGCGGCGCTCGCCGGCCTGCGCGCCCAAGGCGTCGATCCAGGCCCGGAGCTCGCGCTCGACGGCCACTGCGCGGAGCTGTACGTGACGAGGACGCCCGAGGCGGTGCGCGACCGGCCGCTCGACCTCGTCATCGCCGACCTGCTTCCCGCCGCAAGGCAAGAAGGAGGGCAACCCCGATAAGTACGCCGGCGGCCATGACTGCGGGAAGTACCAGCAGCGGCCTTCCGGTGGCCACCCAGTTGCCGCCGATTGCCATGGCGGTACCGGCCAGCACGGTCAGCCCGGTGATGCAGATTCCGCGAAGCGAGCGCAGGCTGACACCCGACGCCGGAATTCCGGCAAGCACGAGCAACGCCTGTCGGCGCCTGCTTCCGACGGCACGCCGGCCGACATCGTCTGTGCGCGTTGGCAGAACCAGGAAGGCTCCGGACATCAGCGGTCCGGCGGGGAGCATCACGAGGGTGCCCACTGGGCGGCCTTGACGGCTGATCAGGTACCCGCCGGCAAGCATGAACGCGCCGGCGCCGAGCGTCATGACTACCGTTGGAAGGTAGTGCCGCGCGCTGCTGAGACTTCGCTTCATTGCTGGTCGCTTCTACCAGGTGAGCGGAAGTTCGCGCAGGCCCCGGACGGTGAAGCTCGGCGGCTAACGCGCGCAGGCTCGCTCCCAATACGGTGTGACGGTGAACGTCGACTCGGGGGCGGTCGAGGCGATACGCGCGCGGGCGCTGACCAAGTCCTACGGTCCGGTTCGCGGAATCGCCAACGTCGACCTCGACCTGGCGCCCGGCGAGATCCTCGCCCTGGTCGGGGCCAACGGTGCCGGCAAGACCACCTTCATGCGCCTCGTCCTCGACTTCATCCGCCCGTCCTCCGGAGCGGTCAGCGTGCTCGGCTTCGACAGCGTGCGTGACTCGGTCGAGGTGCGCCGGCGTACGACGTACCTGCCGGGCGAGCTGGTCATCCCGCGCCAGCTGACCGCGGCGCAGGCCTACGACCGGTACACCTTCGCTCGCGCCGAACCGCGACACGGGCGGCTGCGCGAACTCGCCGAGCGGCTCGGCCTCGACCTGTCCCGCCGGGTCGGCGACCTGTCGAAGGGGAACAAGCAGAAGCTCGGCCTGGTGATCGCGCTGGCCCCGAAGGCCGACCTCCTGGTGCTCGACGAACCGACCAGCGGCCTCGACCCCCTGGTGCAGCGCCTGTTCGCCGAGATCGTCGAGGAGCGCGCGGCGGAAGGCGCGGCGGTGCTGCTGTCCAGCCACGTGATGTCCGAGGTCGAGCAGATCGCCGGCCGGGTCGCGCTGCTCCGGGACGGCCAGGTCGCGGTCATCGACGACATCGCGGCGATTCGCCGGCGAGCGCGCCGGCGCGGCCGGGTCCGCCCGCGTGACCCCGCGGACCTACCGGTGATCGCCCAGGCGCTGGCCCGCGTGCCGGGCGTCGCGGAGGTGGGCACCGACCACGACGTGGTGACGTTCGCGTGTTCCGGTGACATGGATGCGTTGGTCAAGCGGGTCGCCGACTTCGCGGTCGCCGCGTTCGACATCACCCATGCCGACCTCGAGGACGCGTTCTTCGCATGAGGCGGTTCCTGGGCGTCACGGGCAGCGACCTGCGGCTGCGGCGTACGTCGCTGCTGATGTGGTCGGCGGCGGTGGCGATCCTGGTCGCCGGCATCGCCGCGATCTACCCAACGGTGCGCGCCAACCCGTCACTCGACAACATCTACGGCGACCTGTCCCCCACGCTGCAGGCGCTGCTCGGCGGCTCCAGCCTGACCTCGCCGGCCGGCTACCTGAACACGCAGCTGTTCGCCTTCTTCCTGCCCGCCGTGCTCCTCGTGTTCGCGATCGGTCGGGGCGCCGGCTCGATCGCCGGCGAGGAGGAGGAGCGCACCCTCGACCTGCTGCTCGCGCAACCGGTCGACCGCCGCCGGCTGTACGTCGAGAAGGCGCTCGCCGTCCTCGTGGGGGTGGTGGCCCTGACCATCGCGTGCGTCGTGGCGGTCGTCGCGGTCCGCGCGCCGGCGGACCTGACCCTGCCCTACGGCCACCTGGTCGCAGTATGCGTGCAGATGGGCCTGCTCTGCGCCGCGCTGGGGCTCGGCGCGCAGGCGATCGCGGCGGCGACCGGGCGCCGGGCGGTCGGGATCGCGGCGGCAGCGGGATACACGTTCGTGTCGTACGTGGTCTACGGCCTGAGCACGACCGTGCATCCGCTGTACTACGTGCGGCCCCTGACGTTGTGGCGCTGGTACCTCGGCGGCGACCCACTGACCACAGGCTTCGGCGGCGAGGCGGTCGGCGTACTGGTTGCGACGAGCGTGGTGATCGTCGCGGCCGGGATGTTCGCCTTCCGGCGGCGTGACCTGCACGCCTGAGCAGTCCCGGCGGAGCCGGCCCGCTCAGCGCGGTAGGTGACCCGACGGTCACCGCGTCGGCCTCCTGGGCCGGCTCCGCGGCAGGCTCCGGGTGGTCTTCGCGCAGGTGCAGCTCGACCTCGGCCCGGTACAGGTAGCGCAGCTGGCACTTCGGGCACTGGTGGATCGACATGACGGACCTCCGTTTCATTGCGTGGGACTGGTGGAAGCCGCGGCGCTACGCCGCTGGGCGGCGGCCCGCTGCTGCTCGCGGCGGAACCGTGCCGCCATCCACTCGTACTCGGCGCGTCCGGCCCGCCGCCCTTCGGCGACGATCTCGTCGTGGCGGGCGTGCGCGCGGTCGAGGATCCGGCAGGCCTCCGTCCGCGCGAACTCGGTGATGGTCTGCGCCTCGGACAGCGCCGCGTCCCGGCGGGCCAGCGCCTCGGCCGCGGCGCGGTCCGCGGACGCGAGCCGATCCTGATGCTGCTCGAGCGCCGTGCGTAGCCGCGGCAACGCCGAGCGCGACAGGACGAACAGCACCACCGCGAACACGACGCACTCGACGATCAGGGTGGGGCCTGGGAGCAGGAAGTCTCCGGCGCTGGACATCAGCGTCCTCCAATCGGTGCGAGTTCTCGATCCGGCACCGCCGCCGTCTCACCCGCCGGCACGGCTGCCGTGGATGAGGTGGGAGCTTCCGCCGGCTCGCTCCCGGCGGCTGACTCGACCGCCAGGTTGTAGTAGGTCACGGCGAGAATGGCGAAGATGTAGGCCTGGATGACCGCCATCGCGATGTCGAACGCGGTCCACAGCACGAGCGGGACAACCGCGGCCGGTGGCGGAACGAGATCGTTGACCACCTCGATCAGGATCGCGCTCGCGAACAGCACGCCGAACAGCCGCAGACCGAGGGTGAGCGTCCGCAACCCGATCTCGACGACCCGCACCGGGAACAGGTAGACCGGCGCCAGGTGATGGCGTAGGTAACGCCGCACCCCGACCGCCTGCGCGGCAGTGACGTTGACCACCGTGAGCGTGAGCAGGCCGAGAGCCAGCGTCACGTTGATGTCCGACGTCGGAGCACGCAGCGTGATCGCCGGGACCAGGTGCATCCAGTGCGCCAGCAGGACGAACCAGCACAGCGCGAACGCCAACCCGGCGATGCGACGCCGGGCCCAGCCCGGACCCGCGGTCACTGCGCGGTCGAACTGGTCGAGAGAGATGGCGGCCAGCGCGGTCAGGCGGCTACGGCGTCCCGCTTCGGCGCGCCGCGCCGCAAGCACTGTTCCGGCGACGACCGCAGCCGCCGCAATGACCGTCGCAAGCAGGGCGTCGAGATTCAGTGCGTGGCCGCCGGCGTCGAGCTGCCAACGCCAACCACTGCCGAGGAGGTGGTCCATGGCTCATCTCCTCTCGCCATCGACGCGTCCTGTGCAACCGCTGCCGTACCGTCCGGCGCCGCGACGCAGAGATCCGTGCTCACCGCGAGCCGAGCCGCGATCGTCGCCACGACGCCACCGGCTGCGTCGCGACCGGCCGAGCCGTCGCCGACGACCACCGCCGAGGCGGACAACCGCTCCGCCGCTGCGACGAGCTCGAGGCCGACCAGCGCGTCGCGCTCCCGCGACGACAAGCCGCGGCCGGCGATCCAGGTCGCGATCAGGTGGCACGGCAGCGGGTAACGCCGCAACCGCTCGCGCATCCTGCCGAGCTCGTCACAACGCGGATGCCGCGTCATGACGGTGACGAACACGACCGGGAGGTCGAGCTCGTCAGCCAGACTCCTGGCCCGGCGCACGACCGCGTCGAGCCGGCGGGAGTCCGCGTGCACCGCAGCCATCACGACGCGCTCGTCGAGGCTGTCCCCGGCGACCGTCTGGGCTTCGCGTCGGATCGGGAGATCGCTCATCGTCATCCGCCTTCGTCGTCACGGGTTCTGACACGATCAGCGTGCCGATTCATGGGCCGGATTCCACCGGGTCGACCCGGCACGGTTCGCCAGCCGGTATTGCCGGGAACCGGCAACGAGAGCACACTCGGCAGGCATGGCAGGCAGGCAAGCGGGCAGTGCCGACGAGGTCCACGAGGTGCTCGCTGCGGTCGCCGCCGGCGCCGCCGCCGACAGTGGCGTACCGGCCACGCTGCTCGGGGACTTCCTCGTCGAGGCCAGTGATGCGATCATCTCCGGTCGCCGGCTCACCGAGCGACGAGTGCAGCGCTACGAACGGCACGGCGAGGAGGCGGCGGCACTCGGCGTGGGGCTGTCCGCGCTCGTCGACCTCTACCTCTCCGCCGCCTGGCGGCTGTGGCGCGAGCTGCCGGCACTGCGCGAACGGACGGCCGGCCAACGACGACCGGCGCAGCTGCTCGATGCGGGGGTCGGCATGCTGCGCACCTCCGACGACGTGGTGGCCGCGGTCGCGTCCGGCTACCAGCGCGCGCACGCCGACCAGCTCGCCTACTCTGCGGCGACCCGGCGCGAGTTCATCGACGACCTGCTCACCCACCACGGTGCCGCCGGCGAGTTGGCCGCCCGTTCGGAGGCATTCGGGCTGCACCTCGCAGCTGGGCACCGCGTGGCCGTGATCCGGGATCCCGGCCGGCGGATCGATGACGGAAAAGTCGTAGTCGGCTATGCGATGGAGGCCTGCCGCTCGCTCCCCGGCAGCCCGGCATACCTCGTCTCGACCAAGGACGGCAACCTCATCTTTATCGTCGAGGGAGCCGAGGCGGACACCCGGGCGGCGGTGGCACAGGTCGTAGCGAGGTTGCGCGAGTCCACCTCCGGCCTCGAGGCGGGCGTGGGCCGAAGCCGCTCCGGCGAGGCGGGCCCGATGCGGTCGTTCCGGGAGGCTGCTGACTGCCTACTGCTCGGCGAGCGACTCGGGCTCAGCGGCGACGCCGCCTACGCCGACGACCTGATCGCCTATCTCGCCCTCGCCCGCGATCCTGACCTGCTGGTCGAGCTCGTGACCTCGGTCCTGACGCCGCTCGCGGGTCTGCGCGGCGGCGCCGCGGACGCGATCGACACGCTGCAGGCCTACCTGGACAACCATGCTTCCGCGACCGCCACTGCGCGTGCCCTGCACCTGTCGGTGCGCGGCCTGACCTACCGCATGGAGCGGATTCAGGGAGTTCTCAGCCGCGACCTGGATGATTCACAGCAACGGCTGACGGTCGAGTTGGCCCTGCTCGCCGCCCGGCTGCTCGACTGGCCCGCGCAGGAGCTGCCGGCGCTCGCCAGTTGACGCTGCCGTGTTGCCGGGATCCGGCAATGTCTGGGACCAAGTGGTTCCGGCTTTCCCCGCCGTCCTGCGCCGGCCGACTCCGTAGCGTGGGACCCACGATGACCGGATCCCGAGGACTCCCCCGATGACGTCGGACTGGGCGGCGTGGACCGTGCTGGCGGCCGCGGCCGCAATCGCGTTCGTGGTCGACCAGCGACTGCTTCGCGACCCGACCAAGCCACCGAGCCTGCGACGTTCGGCGATCGACACCCTCGCGTGGACCGTGGTCGGGCTGGCCTTCGGCGCGGTGGCGTGGGCAATGCACGGCGGCGCTGCCGCCGTGGACTACGTGACCGGCTACACCCTCGAGAAGTCACTGTCGCTGGACAACGTCGCCGTGTTCGCGGTCATCGTCGCCAGCCTCGCGATCCCGCGGACGCGCCAGCGCCGGGTGATCGACCATGCGATCCTCGCCGCACTCGGGCTGCGGGTCGCCTTCATCGCGGGAGGCCTCGCGCTGCTGGACCGGGTGCACGCGGTGATCTACGTGTTCGGCGCGATCCTGATCGTGTCCGGCCTGCGGATGTTTCGAGCCGAGGAGGAGACCGCCGACGGCGAGCCACCACGGATCGTGAGCCTTGCCCGGCGCGTCGTACCGATCGCCGCTGGTGATCACGGAAGCAGCTATTTCGTCCGCGGCGACGGAAGCGGCGGACGCTCCCGGCGGGCGACCACGCTGTTCGTCGCACTGATCGCGCTCGCCGTGGTCGACGTCGTGTTCGCCGTCGACTCGGTGCCGGCGATCTTCTCGGTCACGCACGACGCGTGGGTGGTCACGGCGGCCAACGCCTTCGCGCTTCTGGGCATGCGCCCGATGTACTTCCTGCTGGCCGAGGGCATCGACCGCCTCGTGCACCTGCGCCAGGGGCTCGCGGTGATTCTCGTGGGCATCGGGGTGAACATGCTCGTCGAAGAGCACGTCGCGATCCCGACCGTCGCGACGCTCGCGTTCGTGGTCGTCGTCCTGGGTCTGAGCGTCGCGCTCTCGCTCCACACGCAGCGTCGTGCGGAGGGCCGCTCAGTCGGTACGCCGCCGGAGGGTGGCGGCGGCCAAGGTGAGCCCGGCGACCGTGCAGCCGGCGAGGATCGCCACGTCGCGCCAGAAGTCACCGGTTAGCCGCGCGTCGGACGTCACGTGCTCGACGGCTTCGACGGCGTAGGACAGCGGCATGACGTCCGAGGCCCACCGCAGCACGTCGGCCATCGCGTCGCGCGGCCGGAACAGCCCGCACAGCAGGAACTGCGGGAGCACCACGACAGGCATGAACTGCAGCGCCTGGAACTCGGTGCGGGCGAACGCCGAGGCGAGCAGACCGAGCGCGACACCGACCAGTGCGCTGAGCAGCGCCACCAGCAGCAGCCAGCCGAACGACCCGCTGATCGACAGGCCCAGCCACGCGCTCACCAGCGTCGCGAGCACGACCTGCACCACGGCGACGACGGAGAAGGCGACGCCGTAGCCGCCGAGCAGGTCGAGCTTTGCGGCCGGTGTGGTGAGCAGCCGCTCGAGGGTCCCGGAGGTGCGCTCGCGCTGCATCGTGACCGACGTGGTCAGGAACATCAGCAGGAACGGGAAGAAGGCGAGCAACGACGGCGCGATGTGGTCGAAGGACGCGTCGGAGTTGAACACGTAGCGGAGCAGCACCATGAGCAGCGCGGGCACGAACACCATGAGGGCGACGCTGCGCGGATCGTGCCGCAGCTGGGTGAGCACGCGCCGCGCCGTCGCGGTCAGGATCTTCGGGTTCACGCGGCACGCACCAACCGGAGGAACGCGTCCTCCATCGACGCGGCGCCGGTGCGCTTCTTCAGCCCGCCCGGTGTCTCCTGGGCGAGCACCCCGCCGTCGCGGAGCAGCAGCAGGTCGTCGCAGCGTTCCGCCTCGTCCATGACATGGCTGGAGACGATCAGCGTCGTGCCGTCGGCGACGAGCCGGTGGAACAGCGCCCACAGCTCCTCGCGCAGGACGGGGTCCAGCCCCACCGTCGGTTCGTCGAGGACCAGCAGCCGTGGCGTGCCGAGCATCGCGACGGCGAGGCTGACCCGGGACCGCTGTCCGCCCGACAGCCGCCCGGTCAGCCGGCCGGCGTACGACGTCAGGTCGACGGCGTCGATCACCCGGTCGACGTCCCCGGCGGGAGCCCGGACGGCGGTCGCGAAGTAGCGCAGGTTCTCGACCACCGTCAGGTCGTCGTACACCGCGGCGGCCTGGGAGGCGTATCCGATCTGCGTGCGCAGCGCCGGCGCTCCAGCAGGCCGGCCGAGCACGGTCACCGTGCCGGCGGCGATCCGCTGCACGCCGAGCAGGCAGCGCAGCAGCGTGGTCTTTCCCGAGCCGCTCGGCCCGAGCAGCCCGGTCACCACCCCGGACGGCACGTCGAAGGCCAGGTCGCGCAGCACCTCGGTGCCCCCCCGTACGACGCGCAGTCCCTTCACCGACACGGCGCTATCAGTCATGGGTGAATGTCTAGTGCAGCGCTTCCCCGGAACCGAGGACCAGCCGTTTCCGCGAGTGTCTACGCGTCGAGTACCGCCGGCTCCGCGCGCTCCGCGGTAGCCACCACCCGCTGCCGGCGCGGCCGCAGCGAGCGCGGCAGCCACCAGTTCCAGTCGCCGAGCAGCGACACGAGCGCCGGGACCACCAGGCTGCGGACGACGAGCGCGTCGACGATGATTCCCGCACCGAGTCCGGTGGCGAGGATCTTGATGTCGGTCTGCGGCCCGGTCGACATCGCAAGGAAGGCGAGAGCCAGGATGCACGCGGCGCTGGTGACCAGCCGGCCGGTGCGGGCCAGGCCTTCGACGGTCGCACGGGCGGTCGACCCGGTCCGGTCGTACTCCTCCCGGATCCGGGCGAGGATGAACACCTCGTAGTCCATCGACAGCCCGAACAGGAACGCGAAGACGAAGATCGGCACCCAGAACGTCACCGCGCCGGTTGACCGCACTCCCCAGATCGCGTGGCTGCCCCACCCCCACTGCCACACCATGACCAGCACCCCGTAGGCCGCGCCGACCGACAGCAGGTTGAGCAGCACGGCCTTGACCGCGAGCGCGATCGAGCGCAGCGCGCGGGCGAGCAGCAGGAAGGTCACCACCGCAACGAGGGTGAGCATGAGCGCGAAGCGGCCGTAGATCGCGTGGACCGCGTCGATGGTCGACGGGCCGACGCCGGCCACTCCGAGCACCGCCGGGTCGCGCTCGAGCAGGTCACGCACGTGGGTGACGGTCGTCTTGCCGGCGCCCAGGCCGGCCTCGGCCCCCGGCAGTACGTCGACGAGCGCGGTGCCGGAGCGGCGGTTGACGGCGGGCGAGACGGCGGCGTCTATGCCCGGCATGGCACGCAGCCGGGTCGCCACCGGGTCCGGGTTGCCGCGCACCAGCACCTCCAACGGGGTGAGGACCCCGCTCGGGACACCACCGCTGGTGAGCGCGTCGAGCGCCGTACGGGCCGGCCCTTGTTGCGACAGGGTGCTGGTCCGCGGCTCGCCGAGCCGCAGCCCGAGCAGCGGAGTGGCAAGCGCGACGAGCGCGACCAGGCCGGCCGCGGCGGCAACCACCTTGTGCCGGTGCACCGCCTGCGCCCACCGCAGCCATCCGGTGCTCGCGGCGCGTTCGTCGCGTTCGTGCGGCCATTCCAGCCTGTCGCCGACGGTCGCCAACAGCACCGGCAGCAAGGTGACGGCGACCGCCATCGACACGAGCGGGATGAGCATGCCGGCCAGGCCGATCGAGCGCAGGAACGGCACGTTGAGCACCACCAGGGCGAGCAGCCCGATCGCCACGGTCAGCCCGGAGAACACGACCGCGCGCCCGGCCGCGGCCATCGCCTCGACCGCGGCGTCGTTGGGTTCGGCACCGCGGGCCCGCTCCTCCCGCCACCGGGTCAGCACCAGCAGCGAGTAGTCGACCGCGACGCCCAGGCCGATCAGCGCGACCAGGTACTCGACGATGAAACTCACGTCGGTGAGCTCGCTGAGCCCGCCGAGCAGCAGGAACACGGTGAGGATCGACACGGCGGCGACGAGCAACGGCAGCACGACCAGCAAGCTGGCGAACACGAGCACGAGGACCACGAGCGCACCGAGGCCGCCGAGCATGCTCTCGGCCGCGACACCGGCGCTCTTCTTCGGCGGCGACGCGTTGGTCAGCTGCCGCATGCCGGTGACGTTGACGGTCCAGCCCGGCGGCGCGGCCTGCCGGACCGCGGCCGCCACCGCGCGGTCGAGGTCGGACAGCCCGTCCTGCTTCGGGTTGCGGGGCGTGAAGACCAGCGCGAACGTGCTGCGCCGGTCCTGGGTGAGGAACCGCTCGTCGTGGGTGTTCGGGTAGCCGACGGTGCGGATGCCGGGACGTACCGCGGCCGCGTCGAGCACCCGCGCGGCGGTCGCGAGGTTGTCCGGGGTCAGCGTCTGGCCGGGCGGCGCGGTCACCACCGGCACGATCGGCTCCTGCTGCCCGCCGTTGCCGTAGGCGCGCAGGACGCGCTGGTCGGCCTGCTGGCTGGCCAGGCCCGGCATGGCGTAGCTGTCGGTGAACCGGTTGATCGTGTGGGTGGCGGTGGCCGCGCCGGCACCGGCCAGCAGGACCCAGCCGAGGACGACGACCAGCTTGTGCCGGAGCACCAGCCCAGTGAGTCGACGCATGAACCCGGACCTCCTCGTTGACCGGCTGGCGGCACCGGCGCTCAGCCGGCCATCGCGGGCCGGTGGACCGGCTGGCGCAGCGCGTCGTCCTGCAGGCTGCGCACGATCAGCGTGAACAGCACGATCAGCGCGGCGAAGCCGATGATCACGAGCGGGCGCGCCGCGGAGGCGAAGCCCACCGTCTGCACCAGCGCGCCGGCGGTCAGCACCGGAGCGACCCACTTGGGCACGCCGGCCCGCACAGCAGCGAAGCCGAGCATCGCGACACCGAGCGCGAAAAGCACACCGAGCGGCTCGAGCGACGTGACCGTGCTCGTGGTCACCTGGTGGACCGCGGTGGACGCCTGCGACGGGGCGAGCCCGCTGACCAGGGACGGCAACGCGGCGCTCACGCCGTTCTCGAACACGACGAACAGCGCGCCGGTGACGCCCAAGGCACCGGCGAGCGGCGCGAGTTTCGGAGCCGAAGGCGTGAGCCGGATGGCGAGCCAGACCAGACCGCCGACCAGCAGCGCGATGCCGAGGGTCTGCAGCGTCAGACCCGCGATCATCGCGCCGTGGTGGTCGGTCAGTGCCGGTACGACGTCGGAGGCATCGTCGGAGACGGTTGGCACCACCACGTATCCGGCGAGCCCGAGCAAGGGCCCGACGACGAGTGCGGCGGCGCCGGCGCGTGCGGAGGTGGACATGGCAGCTCCTCGAAGATCGGCAAGGTGACAGGTGATGCAGCGAGGGTTGCGAGCCGGCCCGGCCGGGCCAAGCCGGGCAGCCTCCGATCACCGGGGGGCTAGCCTCCGCGCTCGGTAGGGCGAGCCGGATTGACGCTTGGGAAGGTTGCGCTGACGATCGGGCGGTGAGGCGGATCGGGCGCGGCGTACGGATCGCGGTCCCGCTCGCGGTGGTGGTCGGCTCGCTCGGCGGCACGCTCGCACTGCAGCAGCTGGCCGGAGGGATCCGTCCGGCCTCGCTCGGCCCGGCCGTACTGGCGCTGTCGGTCGGCGCGTTCGGGGCGCTGATCGCCGTACACCGCCCGCGGCTCGGGTACGCGCCGCTACTGATCACCATCGGCGTCGGGTTCGCCGTGGGCAGTCTGGCCGCGGCCACCCTCGACTACGCCGCCGTGCATCCGATCCCGCAGCTGGCGAGCGAAGCGTGCTTCGCGGCCGTGACGATGACCCGCGTCTTCCTCGCCGGGTGGGTCTTGTTCATCCTCTGGTTCCCCGACGGGCGGATTCCGAGCCGGGGCTGGCGCCGCTTCTTCGTCGCCTCTGTCGCGCTGTGTGCCGGGGTCGGGATCGTGGTCTGGCTGATCGGGCCGACCGACCGGGTGTTCGGCTTCTACCAGAGCACGCGGGTGCCGCCCGGCGCCGCAGGGCCGTACGCCGGCACCTGGCCGGCCGCCGAGCCGGTGTCCGACGCGTTGCTCGCGCTGCCGCTGCTCGCGCTCGGCGCGTTGGTGCAGCGCTTCCGCAGTGGCGACGCGGTGCTGCGCCAGCAGGTGCGCTGGCTGCTGTGGGGCAGCGGGATAACTGTGGTGGCACAGATCGCCGGCACCGCGCTGGTCGGCGTGCACGGCGCCGCGCGCGACATCGGCCTCACCCTCGGCGTGGTCACCCAGCCGCTGCCGATGCTTGCCGCGACGGTCGCGATCATGCGCTACCGGCTCTGGGACATCGACCTGGTCGTCTCCCGCGCGGCGGTCTACGCCG
>CAZEAM010000147.1:0-6276 GCA_964510285.1 uncultured Frankiaceae bacterium
CGGGGCGATGCTGATCACCGAGCCGATCATCAGCACGAAGCGGCCGCCGTACCGGATCGCGAGCGGTCCCGACCAGACGCCGACCACGAACATCAAGGCGCACTGCGGCAGCAGGAGCAGCCCCGAATGCGTGATGCTCAAGCCGAAGCCGTAGCCGGCTGATGAGTCGGTCTGCAGGAACTCCGGCAAGAAGCCCATCACCGCGTACATGCCGAAGCCGAACAGGAACGCCACGAGGTTGAGCGACCACACGATCGGCATCCGCATCATCCGCATGTCGATCAACGGAGAGGCCGAACGGACCTCGACCGCGATCCACACCACCGCGACGACGACCCCGACGAGCAACAGACCGATGACGCGAAGTGATCCCCATCCCCAGTCAGGCGCCTCGCTGACCGCAATCAGCACGGCAACCAGCCACGTCGACAACAGCACTGCCGCGGAGAGGCTCACGCGGCCAGGCTGACGCACCGGGGATGCGGGCACGAACACCTTCGCCGCGATGGTCGCCGGAATCAGCATGATCGCGGGGAACCAGAACAGCCAGTGGTAGTCCAGCACCTTGACGATGGGGCCCGCGATCACCAGACCGACACCCGAGCCGGCGGCGATGATCGCGGTGATCACCCCGACCGCTCCACCCACCTTCTCCGGTGGGTACTCGTCCCGGATGATGCCGAACGCGAGCGGCAGGACACCACCGCCGACTCCTTGGATCACCCGCCCGGCGATCATCAGCGGCAGCGAGGTCGCGACCGCGGACACCGCGCAGCCCACGACGAGTGCGGCGAGGGCAACCACCAGCAACCGTTCCTTGCCCCACATGTCACCGAGCCGCCCGACGATCGGTGTCCAGACGGACGCCGATAGCAGGTACGCCGTCAGCACCCAGGTCACGGCGTTCTGCGAGGTGTGCAGCCCGGTCTGCAGCGTCGGCAGCACCGGGGTCGCGAGCGACTGCAGCAGGGCATAGCCGGTGCAGGCCGCCGCAAGGACCGCGAACGTCACACGGGTGTGTGCGCGCGGACGATCGCTGGGCAAGGGGCGAATCCTTAGTCAGCCGGAGCGGTCGCTTCGGGCTGGAAGGAGGTTAGCAACCGCAACTAACCAGTAAGGCCCGTGCTGACGATGCTTTCGGCGGCGGCCAGGTCGAAGTCGCCGTGGTCGCTTCCGAGGCCCTGTGCGACGAGGCTCGCCACCGCGCAGCCCAGGACGGCGGCATCGCGCGGCAACCGGCCCAACGACAGCCCGCGCAGGAATCCGGCGGAGAAGGCGTCGCCGCAGCCGGTGGTGTCGACGACGTCCACCGTGAACGCCGGAACCTGCTCCACGCCGGCGCCCGTAGCCACGACGGCACCGTCCGCGCCGACGGTCGCCGCCACGCAGCCCACGCCTCGATCGACCAGGGCCGCGCAGCCCGCGGGCACGGTCGAGGCGCCGGTCAGTGCGAGCACCTGCTCGTCGTTGGGCAGGAAGTAGTCGAGGTGGGCAAAGATCGGCGCGACCCAGTCCACGAGGTCGGCCAGCTGCTCGCCCGGCGCGAGCAGGTCGGCCGACGTCACGACGCCGTGCTCCCGCGCGAAGGCGAACACCTTCGCCGCATCGTCGCCACCCATGAACTCCGGCCCGCCGACATGCAGATGGGTCGCGCCGGCGATGACGTCGTTCGGGGCATCCGCGGACGTGTAGGTGCCGTTCGCACCGACGACATGGAAGGCCGGGCGCGATCCGTCGGGGCGGATCGGCAGCACGCTCGCGGAGGTCTGTACGCCGTCGCGGCGCACGAGATTCGTCGTGTCGATCCCGAAGCCGGCGAGCAGGCGCAGCAGGACGTCGCCGACCGGGTCGTTCCCGATCGCGCCCGCGCTGTGGACCTCCGCACCTAGCTTCGCCAACGTCACGGCAGTCCCACCTGCCGTCCCGGCCGGCGCCATCCGGATCTCGTCGACGATTGCCCCACCCTGTCCCTCGGGGATCGACTCGACCGGCCGGACCAGGACGTCGAGCACATGAACTCCCAGCGTCACCACCTTCACGCAGGACATCCTTGCGCAGCCGGACCGGCAGGGATGACCCACCTGATGGCGAACGCCGAACAATGTCCCGCCGACGGCGCGTCGTGAGCACGCTGCTCGCTGCGCTCGCTTGCGGGCTGGTGGTCATCGCCACGCCGTCCGGCGCCGCGGAGCCGAAGTTCGTCCAGAAGGCCCTGTCGTTCCGCGCACCGGACGGCACCGTCCTGCATGCCTCGGTCGGCGGCTTCGGATCACTCGAGCCCCGACCGGTGATCGTCGAGGACAGCCCGTACTCCCCCGACGTGAGCACGTTGTCCTGGCTCGGCGCGTCGTACAACTACGTCGAGCTGCAGTGGCGCGGCACCGGGCTGTCCGACGGACGGCTGTCGACGACCGGTCCGGCCGACCAGCACGACCTGTCCGCGTTCCTGGGGTGGGCCTGCCGGCAGCAGTGGAGCAGCGGCGAGCTCGGCTACTACGGCTTCTCCGCGAGCGCGATCGTCGCCTACAACACGATGCACCTGCCGATGCCGTGCGTGAAGGCGGCCGCCCTGATGGCGGGCAGCGTCGACCTCTACCGCGACCTGCTCGACATCGGTGGGATCCCGAACCTTGCCGCGGGCGCCTATGTGGAGGCAGCCATCGGAGCGCCGACGTTGCTCGCCAGCGGGCAGCGCCTGCAGGACGGCGATCCGGTGTCCAACCTCACGACGCTCGCCGGCTACCCGCAGGCGTCGCTCGACGTGCTCGGCAACCCGACCGAGAACCGGTTCTGGCGGCAACGCACGTTCCGCGGCGACCGCGACCGGATCCCGATCCTCGCCGACACCAGCTTCTACGACGTCGAACCGCGCGGACCGTTCCGCGCCTTCAACGCGACCAAGCGGTACGGCAGCCACCTGCTCGTGTACGGCGCGCACGACGGTCATCCCGCGGGCACGCCGGGACCGTTCCCGCAGTACCGCAACTGGTTCGACCACTACCTGCTCGGCAAGCCGCTGAGCGCGGCGAACCGGCCACGGGTGAGCCTCTACGCCTCCAACGGCAGCCGGGAAGCCTTCCTCGCCAACCGCGTCACGCACCTGACCGGGCACTCGTGGCCGCTGCCCGGCACGCGGTGGACGCCGTGGTATCTGGACGCGGCGCGAAGCGACTCGGTCGGGTCGATCAACGACGGCTCGCTGGTGCGGCGCAGACCGTCGACGTCGACGACCCAGCCGTATCCGTTCCTGCCTTCGGTGCCGACCGAGACCGACGTGCACACGATCGCGACGGTGGCCGGGCTCGGCATCGACCAGGCCGCGCAGGTCCTGCCGTTCGTGACCAACCTCGCGCTGTCCGCGCCCACGTCCCTCACCTTCACGACTCGCCCGCTGAAGCACCCGCTGACGGCAGTCGGGCCCGGCGCGGTCGATGTCTGGCTGTCCGCGACCGCGCCGGCAACGGACCTGTACGTCGTCGTGGCCGACGTACGACCGGACGGCGACGCATACCCGGTTGCCACCGGCGCGTTGCGCACGTCCTACCCCATCGTCGAACGGGCCCGCTCGCTGCTCGACCGGCGCGGCCGGATCGTCGACCCGTACAACAACTTCACCGTCCGGCAGAGCGCGCCGATCGGCACGATGCGCCGCTACCAGGTCGAACTGCTGCCGATCGGCAACCGGTTCGCCGCGGGAGACCGGATCCGGCTCTACTTCGTCGGCACCCCGTTCGACCAGCTGCCCTCGCCACCTGGGGTCAACACCGTGCGGCTGGGCGGCGTCGCCGCGTCACGCCTGCTACTGCCGAGCATCGCGGACTAGCGCACGGCCGCCGCGCCGTACAGTGCTTGGAACGACCGGTCCAACAGCGCGATGGAGGGGCGATGGCCGACGGCGACGGACGCAGGTACCGCGTGGTGCAGTGGACCACCGGCAACGTGGCGAGGCAGGCGCTCAAGGCCGTCGTCGAGCGAGCGGACCTCGAGCTGGTCGGGCTCTACGCGCACAGCGCGGACAAGGTCGGCAAGGATGCTGCCGAGCTGGTCGGGCTCGACGCGCCGACCGGGGTGAGCGCCACCGACGACATCGATGCGCTGATCGCGTTGAAGCCCGACGCCGTGCTCTACATGCCGCTGCATCCGAACGTCGAGCACCTCACCGGGCTGCTGCGCGCCGGGGTCAACGTGCTGTCGACGGCGTCGTTCCTCACCGGCCGGGCGTACGGCGAACCGGCCCGCGCGGCGTTGCGGGAAGCCGCCGAGTCCGGCGGCGCGAGCCTGTTCGGCGGAGGCATCAACCCGGGCTTCGCCGACTATCTCGCCGCGGTCGCGTCCGGGGTCTGCCGCGAGGTCAACTACGTCCGCATCGTGGAGTCCTTCGACATCGGCACGTGGGCAGGCGACGCCAACCAGGACGACCTCGGCTGGGGACGGCCGGCCGGCGACCCCGGCCACGACAAGGACATCGAGAAGGCAACCGCACCCTTCGGGGATGCCGTCGAGGCGCTGGCCGAGCTGTTGCAGGCCGAGGTCGACGACATCCGCTGCGAGGTCGGGTTCGCCCACGCGACGCAAGACCTCGCGGTGACCAACCGCGACGTGAAGGCCGGGACGGTGGCCGGCATCGACGCGAAGTGGTTCGGCTCGATCGGCGGCAGCGACGTGATCGAGGTCAACGTGCGCTGGACGATCACGCCGTTCCTCGACCCGGCGTGGGAGATCGCGATGGCCTACCAGATGGAGGTGCGCGGGCACCCCCAGGTCAACGTTCGCGCCGAGGTGCTCCCGCAGGACTTCGAGTCGATGTCGCTGGAGGAGATGCTCGCGATCGGGTCGGTGATCACCGCGATGCCGATCGTCAACGCGATCCCCGCCGTCGTCGACGCGCGCCCGGGCATCGTGACCTATGCCGACCTGCCCGCCCAGGCGTCACGACTCGTCGTGCGATGAGCACTGCGGCTCGCCGTCGCGAAGCGACGGATGCCGCGCTGGTTGGCATCGTCACCGGCGCCGGGCGCGGCATGGGACTGGCCTGCGCACATCGCCTCGCGCAGCGGGTCGACCATCTGTTGCTGGTCGACCTGGACGAGCGGACCGTCAACGACGCGGCAGCCGCGCTGACCGGTCCCGCGCGAGCGGAGCCGATCGTGATCGACGTCACCGACCCCGACGGTCTCGCGTCTCTCGCCGTACGGGTCAGCGCGCTGGGTCGGCTCGGGCCGGTCGCCCACGCCGCCGGCATCTCGCCCACGATGGCCGACTGGCGGCGGATCTTCACCGTCGACCTGGTCGGCACGGCCCTGCTGGCCGAGGCGCTGCGACCGCTCGCGACCTCCGGCACGGCGGTGGTCTGCTTCGCGTCCATGGCTGCGCAGCTCGGCGCGTCGATGGCGACCGCGGAGGTCGACGCCGTCCTCGACGACCCCCTGCGCGCAACCTTTCTCGACGACCTGCGAGCCGCGGCCGGCGCCGGGATCGAGGACAGCGGTACGGCGTACATGTTCGCCAAGCGGGGGGTGCGGCGGTTCGTCCAGCGCGAGGCGATGCGGCTGGGTCCCCTGGGCGCGCGGATCTGCTCGGTGTCGCCGGGGATCGTCGACACGCCGCAGGGACGCCAGGAGGCGGACGCTCAGGACGTCATGCGGACGCTGACCGAGATGAGCGCGCTGCGCCGCGAGGCAGCGCCGGACGAGCTCGCCGCAGTCGTCGACTTCCTGCTCTCCGACGCGGCGAGCTTCGACACCGGCACCGACCTGCTCGTCGACGGAGGCGTGTGCGCCGCCGTCGACGGGCCGGGCCTGCCCTGACCGGCCGTCACCGGTCGAGGCGGTACCGGTAGCTCCCGTGCACCGTTCGACGGCCTCCCGCGAGGTTGCGCGCGGTCATCGTGACGTGGACCACGACGAAGCCGTCGTGGCGCACCCGATGGGTGTGCACCGCGCAGGAGGCGACCCCGGACAGCGGGTCGCGCGCGGTGCAGCTCAACCCGTGGTAACGATCCGCGAAGGGGTACGTCGCGCCGAGGCGCGCGCCGTGCAGCCGGACCCGCCGCGGTGGCGTGCGGTCGATGTTGATCGGTGCGACCGTCACGCTCGCCGACTCACCGTCGGTCGCGTGGACGACACCGGTGACCGACTGGCCCTTGCCGTTGTGCTTCAGGACCACCGGCGGCGGACAGCCCGGTGCGGCGAGCGGCGCGCTTCCCGCGGTGCAGGTGAACGACACGGTCACCCGGTCCCGGTACCAACCGGCCATGGTCCTGTGATGTGCGCTGTG
>CAZEAM010000148.1:0-21367 GCA_964510285.1 uncultured Frankiaceae bacterium
GACTCCCTCCAGTCGGCGAGATCGCTGCGCACGTCGGTGTAGAAGGCGTCCATCAGGATGGCGTTGCCGGCGAGCACGTCGCCCGCACGCTCCGCCTCGGCCAACGCGTCACGGTCGACGAGGAGCGCGCGTGCCGTCATCTCCTGCACGTTGAGGACCGAGCGGATCTGGCCGGGGATCTTGGGCTCGATGTTGTGGCACTGGTCGAGCATGAACGCGATACCGCTGTCGGCGTCGTATCCGCCGCCGCGCACGACCTCGAACATGATCCGGAACAGCTGGAAGGGGTCCGCCGCTCCGACCATGAGGTCATCGTCGGCGTAGAACCGCGAGTTGAAGTCGAAGGCACCCAGCCGTCCCAGCCGCAGCAGCTGCATGACGACGAACTCGATGTTCGTGTGCGGGGCGTGGTGACCGGTGTCCAGGCACACCACCGCGCGCTCGCCCAGCGCGACGCAGTGCACGTACGACGTCCCCCAGTCCGGGACGTCGGTCGCATAGAACGCCGGCTCGAACAGCTTGTACTCCAGGACCAGCCGCTGATGGTTGCCGAGCCGCCGGTAGATCTGCTGCAGCGAGTCCGCGAGCCGGTCCTGCCGGTCGCGCAGGTCGGCCTGGCCCGGGTAGTTGAGCCCGTCCGGCAGCCACACCTTGAGGTCGCGACTTTCGGTGACGTCCATGATGTCGACGCAGTGCAGCGCGTGGCGGATCGCCTTCTCACGAATCCGGTCGTCGACATGGCACAAGCTGCCGAGCAGGTAGTCGTCGTCTTGGAAGGTGTTGGTGTTGATCGTGCCGAGCCGCACCCCGCAGTCCTCGGCGTGCTTGCGCAGTTTGTCGAAATCGTCGACCTGATCCCACGGCACGTGTAGTGCGACGGAGGGAGCCAGGCCGGTCACGCGATGCACCTCGGCGGCGTCGGCGATCTTCTCGAACGGGTCGCGCGGAACGCCGGCCTGCGCGAACACCTTGAAGCGGGTGCCGGAGTTGCCGAAGGCCCACGACGGCAGCTCGATCTTCTGCCGCGCAAGATCGTCGGCGACCGCCTCGAATCCGCGTACCACCATTGACCCGCCTACCGCCTTGTTAGATTGTGGTAAGCCTCACACGGGTTCACAGGCCCGTCAACGGAGGGTGTCGTGGCTGTTCCGCTGCCGAACGCCTCCGCCGAGGAGCGCATCGCGTGGTTGCGCAAGCAGCTCGACTCGGCCGGCACCGTCACCATAACGGCCGCCGCCTCCGCTCTCGGCGTCAGCGAGATGACGATCCGCCGAGACATGGCCGAACTCGAGGAGCGGGGCTCTGCGCAGCGGGTTCGCGGCGGCCTGCGGGCGGTAGGACCGCAAACCTTCGCCCAGCGCCGCGACCGGATGGCCCGCGCAAAGGCTCGCGTGGCAACCAAGCTCGCCGATCTGGTGCCGGCGACCGGGGCGATCGCCGTCGACGCGTCGTCGACGATCATGCGGCTGGCCGCCAATCTGCCGGCGGCCCGCGACCTCACCGTCATAACCAACGGCCCCGATACGTTCGCGATCTTGCAGCAGCCCGGAATTTCGCCCCTCCTCACCGGCGGCGCGCTCGACCCGAGGACTGGCAGCCTGATCGGCCCGCTCGCGTGTCGTGCGGCCCAGCAGATGAGTGTGCGCCGGTTCTTCGCGTCTGCTGCGGCCGTCGATCCGACGACCGGGACGCTCGAGGAAACCCTCGAAGAGGCAGAGGTCAAGCGAGCGCTGGCGGCCAACGCCGACGAGATGGTGCTCGGAATCGATTCGTCCAAGCTCCGGGCGCGAGCGCTCGCCGTCGGGTTCGAATGGAACAGCGTCGACGTACTGGTCACCGAGCTCGACCCCGACGACGAGCGATTGCGGCCATACCGCGATCTCGCCGAGTTGCGGTGAGCGCGCGGTGGGCCCGGATCAGAGCAACAGGTCCTGCCTCCGACCACTTGTTAACCTTGTCATCATTCAGTTAGTGAGTCAACGCCATCGCCGTCGAGAAGGGGGATGAAGTCGTCACCGTCAACGGACACGTCACGCCTGGCTGGGAGCTGGTCGCGGATGCCTTTGCCGACGGCTTCGGTCGCGGTCGCGAAGTCGGGGCGGCCCTCTGCGTGTACCACCACGGCGAGCCCGTGGTGGACCTGTGGGCCGGACTGGCCGACTCGCGCACGGGTGCCGTCTGGGAACGAGACACGGTGGTACCCGTCTTCTCGGCTTCCAAGGGCGTGACCTCGCTCTGTGCACACCTGCTCGCCGCGCGCGGGCTGCTCGATCTCGATGCGCCCGTCGCCGTCTATTGGCCGCAGTTCGCCGCCGCAGGCAAGGCCGAGTGCACCGTGCGATGGCTGTTGACACACCAGGCGGGGCTGCCGGTGCTCGACCGCAGCTTCACGCTCGACGAGTTGCGCGCCGTCGAGCCGGTGTTGCGGGCGTTGGAGGCACAGGCACCGAAGTGGACGCCGGGAGCCCGCGTGGCCTACCACCCGATCACCTTCGGTTTCCTGGTCGGCGAGCTGGTGCGACGCGTTACCGGACTGACCCTCGGCGCATTCGTTCGGAAGGAACTCGTCGATCCGCTAGGGCTTCAGATGTGGCTCGGACTTGCCCCCGACGAGCCGGTGCGCCCTGCGTGGCTCGAGGCGGAGCCCGAGCCGCCTCCGAGCGCCGCCGCCCGGTTGCGCGGATTCATGACCCGCCACAGCGACCGCTTGGCGCAGCAGCAGGAGAACACACGGCGATCGATCACGCTCGGGGGTGCACTGCCGTTCGAGCTGGTGACCGGGCAGGCCGGAGACTTCAATGACCGAGCGGTCCTCGCGGCCGAACTCGGCGCGGCGAACGTCGTGACGGACGCACGGTCGCTCGCCCGCTTGTACGCAGCAACGGTCTGCGAGGTCGACGGCTTGCGACTGATGACCGATGCGGACGTCGCCCGGTTCGCGAGTTACCGGGTCCGCAACGTCCGTTACTGGGGTGTTCCGCCGGGCCTGAGCAGGCTGCTGCTCGCCCGCTTCTTCCGGATGGGGCTCGGCTTCATGGTGCGCTGGCCACTCAGTGCGACCACCTTCGGGCACTGGGGAGCCGGCGGCTCGCTCGGGTTCGCCCACCTCGACTCGCGCATCGCCTTCGGCTACGTCGTGAACCGGATGGAGCGAGACCCCAACGCACGCTCGAAACCACTTGTCGAATCCGTCCAACGATCCATTGCGACGGGAATCTCGTGAGGAGCCCGATGTCCGACAACCACACCCGCCTGCGTGAAGCACGAGATCTGTTGCTCACCCATCGCCGGGACTACGACAAGGCGAGCGCGTCGTTCGCGTGGCCGAGGATCGAAGGTCGCTTCTGCTGGGCAACAGACTGGTTCGACCGGATCGGCCGCGACAACCCGCAGCCGGCGCTGCGGATCCGGACGGCGAGCGGTGACGACACGTCCCTGACGTACGCCGAGCTGGTCGACCGCTCCGACCGCGTTGCCACCTGGCTGGCGGCGCACGGAGTGACGAAGGGCAGCCGGGTGATGCTCATGCTCGGCAACCGGGTGGAGATGTGGGACTCGATGCTCGGCGTGATGAAGCTGGGCGGCGTCATCCTGCCAACCACCACCGCGCTCGGACCGAGCGACCTGGCCGACCGGCTGGAACGAGGTGCGGTATCCCACGTCATCGCCGCTGCGCCCGACTGCGCGAAGTTCGACTCGTTCGAGGGTCTGACCAAGATCTGCGTCGACGACCCGCCGAGCGGCTGGCTCGCCTACTCGGAGTCGCTCGCGGTCGACTCCGCCGGGCAATACGACGCAGTCACGGAGCCGACCGACCCACTGCTCCTGTACTTCACCTCTGGTACGACGTCGCGCCCGAAGCTGGTCGAGCACACGCAGATCAGCTACCCCGTCGCGCACCTGTCGACCATGTACTGGATCGGGGTGCAGCCCGGCGACGTACACATGACGATCGCCTCACCCGGCTGGGGCAAGCACGCGTGGTCGTGCTTCTTCGCACCGTTCCTCGCCGAAGCGACCGTGTTCGTCTACGACACGCCACGCTTCGAGGCGGAGCCGCTGCTCGCGGAGCTCAAGACCGCGGGGGTGAACACGTTCTGCGCCCCGCCCACGGTGTGGCGGCTCCTCCTGCAGGCCGACCTGACTGGCGGACCTGGCTCGTTGCGCGAGGTGCTCGCCGCCGGCGAGCCGCTGAACCCGGAGGTCATCAGCCAGATCGAGCGGCACTGGGGGCTGACGGTCCGCGACGGGTTCGGACAAACCGAGACAACTGCGCTGGTCGGGAACGCACCCGGCCAGCCGATCGTGCCCGGCGCGATGGGGTTGGCATTGCCCGGCGTACCCGTGCGGTTGCTCGACCCGATCACCGGCAAGCTGGCGGACGAGGGTGAGATCTGCCTTGAGCTCGGCACCGATTTTCCGGGCTTGATGAGCGGCTACGTCGATGACGTCGCGCGCAACGACGAAGCGATGGCCGGCGGGCACTACCACACCGGCGACGTCGCGCAGCGCGACGCGGACGGTCGAATCACCTACATCGGCCGAACCGACGACGTGTTCAAGGCGAGCGACTACAAGGTGTCGCCGTTCGAGGTCGAGAGCGTGCTGATCGAGCATCCGGCGGTGGTGGAAGCAGCCGTTGTGCCGGCACCGGATCCGCTCCGGCTGGCGGCAACCAAGGCATACGTCACGCTGGCTGCCGGTCAAAGCGACCGTGAGGAGACCGCCCGCGACATCCTGATGTTCTGTCGCGACCGGCTGGCGCCGCATCTGCGGGTGCGTCGCCTCGAAGTGGTAGCGGAGCTCCCGAAGACGGTCAGCGGAAAGATCCGCCGGGTTGAGCTGCGCAATCGCGAGCAGGAGCTATTCGACAACGGCGCCGAAGCGCCCGGCGAGTGGCGCGACGACCGGCTGGGGCTACGCACAGGCCAGTAGCGACGGCTCGCCGAGCCCGCCGTTGTGGGCCTCTCAACCACCCGCGAGACGCCCAAAGCGTTGGTCTCGACCTAACGTGACCGGTCCTGCCAGGTTCGGTGATGCTTGCCGGGCACGAGGAGCTCTGGTTCCGATCCGGGCAGCACGAGCTCGGCGTCGGCGTCGTCCGGGACCGTCACATCGATGCTCCCTTCGTTCCCGTCGAGCTGCCAGGCCACTTCGATCCGCCCGTACGGTGACTCGTGGTCCGTCTTGGCCCATGTGATGCCGCCGCCGGGTTGTGGTGCTACCCGGAACCGTCGGTAGCCGGGGTCGAGGATCTGCAGTCCGGCGACGTACCGGTGCAGGAAGCCGACGCAGGCCCCCATGCTGAAGTGGTTCAGCGACTCCTTGACCTTGCCGTTGTCGTCGAACGGCGTCCAGCCCTCCCAGATCGTGGTCGCGCCCTGATCACGCATCGCAAGCCAGGACGGGGCGGTGCGCTGGAAGAGGACCTCATAGGCCAGGTCGATGTGGCCGTTGTCGGCGAGGACCGGCAACAGGAATGGCGTAGCCAGAAAGCCGGTGCCGAGGTGCGTGCCGGCGGCGCGAATGAGGTCGACCAGGTCGTCGACGGCGGTGGCGCGATGCTCGTCCGGGACCAGGCCGAAGGCGAGCGCCCGGACGAGGATCGGCTGCGTGCTCGGCGTGATGTGACCCTGCTCGTCGATGAACTCCGCGCGCCACGCGTCGCGGGCGTTGATTGCGAGGTCGCGGTAACGCTCCGCGACGGCCTGGTCGCCGAGCACGTCGGCGATCTTCGACAGCTCGAGCGACGAGCGATAGAGGAAGGCGGTGGCCGTCGGACCGGGGTCGATGCTCATCAACCGTTCGGCCAACGGATTGAGGGCAATCTCCTCGCTTTCCGGATCCGGATCGACCTGCGGCTCCGCGTCCTCCGGACCTGCTTCGAAGGTTATGTTGCCAGGTTCGTTCCACTCGCCGAAGTGGAAGCCGTTGTCCCACAGGAAGCGCTCGTGGGCCGCGGGCTCCGGCCGCGCGGCGGCCCGGGTGCGGTGACGATCGGTCGCTGCTCGTTCCGCGGCGAAGTCGACCCACCGCTGCATCGCCGCGAACGACGGCTCGAGCACCTCGGGTCGCCCGGTCGAGCGATAGAGCTCCCACGGCACGTGAACGACCGCGTCGCCCCATCCGGCTGAGCCCTGTAGGTCGGTCCACCACTTCGCGTCGGGGTTGGTGTGGTCGGTGGTGTCAGGGACGAAATGCAGGATCGCTCCGGAGGACAGCTGTTCAGCGGCGACGTCGCGCAGCCACTTGAGCGAGAAGCTCGTCACGTCGTACAGGTACGCCGCGGTGTCGACGTAGATCTGCCAGTCACCGGTCCATCCGGCCCGCTCGCGGGTCGGGCAGTCGGTCGGGATGTCGCAGGCGTTGGTACGAAGGCTCCAGTCCGCGGCAGTGTGCAACCAGGTCAGGTCCTCGTCGGAGCACTCGAACGAGCCGATCGCGGTCAGCTCGCTGTGGACCACGACGCTGGTCAGCGCACTGGGGTCGAGCGGCCCCGGATGGCCGTCGATCCGCAGGTAGCGGAACCCCTTCGTGCTGTGCCGCGGCTCGAAGACCGCGCCGTCGCCGGCGGAGGTCACGACGTCGGTCTGGAACCGCAGCTCCCAGTCGTTCCCTTCGTGGGCGTCGAGGCCTCCGGACAGCGCCTCGATCTGCACGTCGTCCCCCTCGGGCGACAGGCATTCACCGTGGACGATCGTGAGGCGGGTGCTCGCGGGCCCGAGGTCGCTGAGCCGGATCCAGCCGTTGCTGACCTGGCCGAAGTCCACGATGTGACGGCCCGGCGCGATCTCGGTGACAGAGACCGCCGGGATCTCGCGCATCCGCCGCACCGGCGGGCCGAGGGTCTCGCACAACGTGTCGAACCCGTGGTCGGCGACCCGCACCGGCTGCCACTCGCTGCGATCGGCGTCGGGCAAACGCCAGGCGTCGTTGCGCCGGCGCATGTCGTGGATCTCGCCGGCGATCAGGTCCGCGCCCTCGACGTGGCTCGGTGCGAACACCCACGAGCCGTCGGTTCCGACGGTTGTCGTGTTGCCGTCGCTGTCGGTCAGTGCCAGCTCGGCGAGCACGGCGACGGTCTTGCCGTAGGAGTTGGTCCGCCGGCCCACGCCGTACTGGCCACGCCACCAGCCGTCGCTCAGCTGCACCCCAAGCGCGTTGGCACCGGAGCGGATCTGCGCGGTGATGTCGTAGGCCTGGACCTGCAAGTTCTTGCGGTACGCGGTGAAGCCGGGCGTCAGCTCGCGGTCACTGATGCGCTCGCCGTTGAGGAAGGCCTCATAGATGCCGTGCGCGGTGATCCGCAGCTCGGCCCGGACGACGTCGTGAGCATCGAAGGTGCCGACGAGCTGGTAGACCGGGCGCTGCACGTCGCGGAAGCCGTCGGGCTCAACCGGCTCAATCCACTGAGCCGCCCAAGGCGCCGACCAAGGCGCCGACCAAGGCGCGCTCGAGGGCGCGGTCACGACACGGCCCACGGCGTACTCACCGCAGAAGTCTCCTATGTGTCAGGTATTTACGCAACCCATCAAAACCCTCAGTTCCGACACACAAACGTGGTCTGAGTCGCCTCCTGAGCACGTCGCATCGCCTCATGAGGAGACCCGCGAAACATTTGTGTGTCGGAACTGGGAGTCGGGAGTGAGACGGTGTGGACATGGCCAAATGCGTGTTTCGCGCCATCGCGCGCCGAGCTCGACGTTGACGGCGTTCGCTGATGGGCGCATCACGACTGATCGTGATCTGCGGCCTACCCGGGTCGGGCAAGACGACCCTTGCCAAGCAGCTCGCCGCGGAGGCGCAAGCCGTGCGCCTATCTCCTGACGAGTGGAAACACGCGCTCGGCATCGACTACTACGACGAGGACGCCCGGATTCGGCTTGAAGACCGCCTTTGGCTGCTCGCCCACGAGCTCATCGCGCTAGGACAAAGCGTCGTCATGGAACACGGTTTCTGGGCACGCGAGGAGCGTGACGCGCTTCGGCTCGTGGCACGCTCGCTTGGCGCGACGGTGGAACTGCACTACCTGGAAGCGTCGGTTGACGAACTGTGGCAGCGCCTTGAACGTCGCAACCGGCAGCCCGCTCCCGGCGCGGTTCCAATCTCGCGCAGCGATCTCGAGCGGTGGGCGACGCGGTTTGAACCGCCCGGGCCGGACGAGCTCGTCCTGTTCGACCAGCCCTAGTGCCTGCACACAAACGTTGCATCAGTGACCTCCTGAGCACCTCGTACCGCCTCATGAGGCGACCCGCGAAACGTTTGTGTGTTCCTTCTGGGGTTAGCGCGGTGGTTGCAGGACGCGGAGGGCTGACTCGAAGGACTTGACGAGATCGAAGTCGGGGTCGGCGAGCCACTGGATCTGCAGGCCTTCGAACATCGCCACCAGCATGGTCGCGAGCTCGGTCGCCGAGATGTCGTCGCGGATTTCCCCCGCCTTCTGGCCGCGCCGGACCAGCTGCGCGAAGACCTTGCGTGCCGCCGCGAAGTGCTCCTGGAAGAACTCGTGCGCGGGGTGATCGGCGTTCGTGGCTTCCGCGGCGAGGACGGCGGTCAGCCGCACCAGACCAGGACGGCCGATGTTGTCCTGTACGACGGCCCGCAACGTGTCGAGCGCCGACAGGCCCAAAGACGTGTAGTGCCCGACCGACGTGTCGTCGCGGCGCTGCAACACGGCCTCGAGCAGCGCTTCCTTCGACGGGAAGTGATGGCGCAGGCCCTGCTGCGTCATCCCGACTGCGATCGCGATCTCCCGCATCGACGTACCGGTGAAGCCGTTGACCGCGAACGCGTCGATCGCCTTGTCGACGATGTCGGCCTGGATCCGCGCCGACTTCTGATACGGACCGCGCACCCTCGACGTTCCTGCGGCGGCCGGCACGAGCGGAGCGTACTTCTAACATCTACCGCATGTCAGGTTTCCGGTACGACGCGATCCGGCCTGGCGACGTGTGGCTCGACACCAAGGGCGAGCGCATCCAGGCCCACGGCGGATCGCTGCTCCAGCACGACGGCGCCTTCTACTGGTACGGCGAGAACAAGGAGCGCACGACCCCCGGCGCCGGGATCTGGCACTGGGGAGTGCGGTGCTACCGCTCCACCGACCTCTACAACTGGGACGACCTCGGTGTGATCATCCCGCCCGAGGAGGACGACCCCGACGCCTCCTTGCATCCGAGCCAGTGCATGGACCGCCCACACATCGTGCGCAACCGCGACGGCAAGTGGGTGTGCTGGGTCAAGGTGATGATGACTGGCGGCACGCAGGAGTCGACCGTGCTCATCGCGGACGAGCTCACCGGCCCGTGGACCAAGGTGCGCACCGGGCTACGGCCGCTGAGCATGAGCGCCGGCGACTTCGATCTCGTCGTCGACCCGCACGACGGAAAGGGCTACTACTACTTCGAGCGCGTGCACAGCGAGCTGATCTGCGCCGACCTCACCGACGACCTCACCGATGTCACCGGCTACTACTCGACGCACTTTCCGCTGGTTCGTCCGCCGCACGTGCGGGAGGCCCCGGCGCACTTCGCCCGCAACGACAAGCACTACCTGATCACCTCCGGTACGACGGGCTACCTTCCGAACCCGTCGCAGGTCGCGGTTGCGCCGACGTACCACGGACCGTGGACGGTCCTCGGCGACCCGCATCCGGACGACGCCAGCCACACGTCGTACGCGTCACAGGTCAGTTCGGTGTTCAAGCACCCGGACAAGCAGGATCTCTACATCGCCTTGGCCGACCGCTGGCTGCCCGACCTGATGGACAGCCCAGACTTCCCAACCGGGCGGTTGTCCGCGGACATCCAAACCGCGTTTGCCGACTGGGATCCGACCATCGGCCTCGACGGGCTGCCGCCGAGCTTTACCCCCGAGCTGCTGCAGGCCATCAAGGACGAAAACACCTCCATCGCGAACTACGTATGGCTGCCGATTCGGTTCGACGGCGACATGACCTACCTCGATTGGCACGACGAATGGCGGATCGAGGACTACGACTAGGTGCCTCGAGCTCAGTCGAAACTGCGCGGCGGACCCGTGTACCGCACGCAGCTGCACTTCAAGAAATAGGCGAACGGCGCCGCGGCGTTCGCGCCATCGGTACGACGTCCGGACACGTGCAAGGTGCCGCTGCGGTTGCTCGCCGCAACAAACGAGTCGACCACCTTTGGGTAGACCGACAGGATCCCGTCCAGCGTCAGATCTCCGCCGTCGGCGTTCAGGATCCGTTGAAGGATCAGCATCGTGTCGCACTCCATGAGGAACTGCGAGATGCCGTCCAGTCGCGCGGTCGGGTTGAGCCCGTCGGCGCCGCCGTCATTCGGGCTGATCCGATGACACAGCCGCTGCTGGGCCCGCTGCCGCGCGTCGATAGGAGGGTGCGAGCCGATGTCGGTCATCGGGACCCACCCGATGCCCACCGCCTGACGGAGTTGAGACTCCGGCATGCCTAGCGCGCTGGGGATCGACAGCCGCGCCGGCTCACTCAGGCTGGTCATCAGGTAACGCGGGTGCCACGCCTGGGTCTGCGCCGTGATCGAGAACAATGCGGCGATGAACGCGTCGCCGGCCGAGAGGAAGCTCACCGCCTTCGCCCCGCTGCTATGCAGCTTCAGTACGGCGGACTGGATCTCGGAGACGCCTTGGCTCACGTTCCCGCTGCTGTTGCAGACGACCGTGGAGGTCACGAGCCGCAAGCCGTAACGCTTCGCCAGCGGGACCCAGACGCTGTTGTAGGTGCGCAGCTGCTCCGGACATTCCTGCAGCACGACTCCGACGGTCTCGCCGGACGCCACCCATCGCTTCGACACGGCGGTGTGGATCAGTGCAGCCGTGTAGCGGTCCAAGCCGAACGTCACCGGGCCGAGGTAGTACGGCGACTCTTGCTGGCCCTTGAGGTCCTGCCCGTACATGCTGGCGTCGAAGTGCACGACGTGTGCCTTCGCCAGGCAGGCCTCGAAGGTCGACCCGAACTCGCCGTCGGTGACGACGAGCTCGTCGTGCTGATCCTCGATGAAGTGGGTGCACGCCGCCTGGAAGGCCGTCGTCGCATCAGGTGAGGAGAAGCTGAGGGTCTGGTAGTCACCCTTGATCTGCCGACCCGCGAGACCGCCGTGCTTGTTCAGGTACGCCACGAGGTCCTTGAACGGCCGCATGATGTCCGGGGTCGGCCCGCCGAACCCGAAGCTTCTGCCGACCGAGGAGAAGTCCGTCGCGAGAAAGCCGATCTTGATCGGGCCAAGTGGGCTCGCGCCGTGCGTCGGCCGCTTGGATGGAGCGTGCGACGTGGGTCCGGCTGCCGTCGGCTGCGACGGCAAGTTCGGCGCGGCCGGCCTCGATGAGGCGGTGCGCGGCGCGACCGGCGCGGGCACAGTGTCGGATGGGACTGGCATGACCGGGGCGCCGAGTTCGTTGCTCGGGCCCTGCGCTACCGGCGGGTTCTGCACCGTCGTTCCGCACGCGGCTGCGCACAGCAACGCCAGGCCCATCGCAGCGAGCCGCGTCCGAGCCCAGATCCGGATCGGATCGCGGATCACGACGCCTGCGGCCTCCCTCACCTCCTCGCCCTTCACGGTCATCGGACGGGTCGCGCCGGGCCGGCGTACCGAACGCACTTGCAGTTGCCGTAGTAGGAGAACGGAGCCGCCAGGTAGGCGCCGTCGGTACGCGATCCGGACGCCCGCAACCGTCCGCCGAGGACGCTGGCACCCGTGAACGAAGCCAGCACCTGCCGGTACACCGACGTGATGCCGGTCAGTGTCACGTCGCCGCCGTTTGCCTCCAGGATCTTCTCGAGGATCAGGGTCGTGTCGCAGTCGAGGAGGAAGTGCGCGACAAAGTCGAGCCGCACGCCCGGATCCGGCGCACTGTTCGCGCCGCCGTCGCTCGGACTCATGCGGTGGCACACCGCTCGCTGGGCGCGCTGCGCGGCGGAAGGAGCGGGCGCATGAGCACCGACGTCGGTTTCCGGGAGCCAGCCGATTCCCCGGATCTGCGGCAGCTGACCCGGCGGCACGCTCAGGCCGCTGGACTGGCTCTCCACGCCCCGTTCCGCCGTACTGATGCTGCTCAGCAGGTAGAGCGGGTGCCAGCCCTGAGTCTGAGCGTTGGTGGCCAGCAGGACTGCCATGAAGCCGTCGCCGGCCGAGATGAAGCTGACGGTCTTGACGTTCGCGCTGCGGAAGCGCAGCTCGGCGGCCTGGATCTGGGCCGTGCCGCTCGCAAGGTCCCCGGACGTGCTGCACACGGTCTGTGCCCCGACCAGCTGGAACCCGTACTTTCGGGCGAGCGGAACCCAGACCTTGGCATAGGTGCGGATGTTCGTCGGGCAGCCCTCGACCAAGACACCCACCTTCTGGCCGCGCACGATCCAGTGCTTGTCGATCGCGGCCTCGATCTGCGCCCGGGTGTAGCGGTCGACCCCGAACGTCACCGGCCCGAGATAGTTCGGCGACTGGCGCTGGGCCACGGCGTCGAGGCCGTACTTGGCGGCGTCGAAGTGCACCACACCCGCCTTCGCCAGGCAGGCTTCGAACGACGAGTTGTACTCGTGGTCGGTGATCACGACGTCGTCGTGCTGATCCTGGGTGAAGTGGGTGCAGGCGGCCTGGAAGGCAGCACTGGGATCGGTCGACGTGCCGCTGAGGTAGTAGTAGTCGCCCTTGATGGGCCGCCCGGCCATACCGCCGTGCCGGTTGAGGTAGGCGACGAAGTCCTTGAACGGCCGCAGCACGTCCGCCGAACCGGAGAATCCGAAACTGGCCGCCAGCGCGGCGAAGTCCGTGGCCATGAAGCCGATCCGTATCGGCTCGTGGTTGACCGGACCTCGTGGAGTCGTCGACGAACGACGAGATCGGCGGCGCCCCGCGCGGGTCGGAGCGGATGTCACGCCCGAAGAGCCGGGCTGCCCGAGGCTACGGTCCGTCGACTCCGCGCTGGGAGTCGAGGCGGGCGGCTGCGCGACCGGGCTGCCGAGCTCCAAGCCACTCCCCTGTGATGCGACAGGTGCGCTTATCGGCTGCACCGTCGTGCCGCAGGCTGCGGCGGCCGCACAAGTTGCCGTCACGGCCAGCAATCGAGCCAGGGCTGTCCGCCCGCGCCTCACGGCAGCTGCTCTCCGCCGCTGCACCCCGAGAGGATCTCGTGCGCCCTGAGCCAGGCGATGAACCGGTCGGTCCACCCGATGACCGCCCCGGCCTGCGGAGTCATGCCGAACGCGTGCCCTCCGCTTTCGAAGACGTGGAGCTCAGCAAGTGCACCAGCGGCGAGCCACTTCTGGGTCGCGTCGACGACGTATCCGAGACAGAGATGGTCATCGGCAGCGACCGCGCCAAAGTACGGCGGCGCCCCGGGCGGCACCTCGCGCTCCAGGAACGAGCCGTAAAGGTTCGCAACGAACGCCGGGCGCGCCTTCGGGTCGGTCGTGGCGGCGGCTTGCATCGCCACGGTCCCGCCCGCCGAGAACCCGATGATGCCGACCCGCGCCGGATCGATCCGCCAGGTGTCCGCGTTGGACCTGATCGTGCGGATCGCCTGCTCGGCATCCGCCGTAGCGAGATCGGGCACCTCGGCGATCGCCTTGCGGAACCATGCCCTGACCGCGTCGCCGTCGGATAGATCCGGCATCGGCCCGTGCAACGACGTGACCTCCGACATGTCGGCCGACAGCTGCGCGAGCCGATACTTCAAGACGAACGCCGTGACCCCATGCGCTGCAAACCACCCGGCAGTCGAGGTTCCCTCGTGATGCCAGATGAGTGAGGCGAACCCCCCGCCCGGCGCCACGACGACAGCACTGCCGTTCGCCGTACCGGGCTTCGGCAGCACCGGGGTGATCGTCGGGACTACGACGTTGCGGAACTGGTACAGCCCGGTCTCGGGGTCGTCGCCCGCCTCTTCCTCGTAGCTCCAGTCCTCGCTGCCCGGGGCGACGCCTGGCCACAGCCGCAGCGGATCACCAACCGGTGTGTCTCGCCGCTCCGGCGTCGCCAGCATCACCTCGCTGCCTCAGAGTTCCGCGCCACGGCAGAAGTCTCCTATGTGTGAGGTATTTGCGCAAGAACGGTGCCTACGGCGGTCAGAACAGAGGGCCCGACTTCGACACGTCGTGCCGTACGACGTCCAGGCCGCCGTCGAGTGTCGGCCCGATCGCGGTGATGAACTCAGCCATGTGAGGGGCCGCGGCATGCGCCATCAACGCCTCGTCGCTCTCCCACCGCTCGACCAGCCCGATGGCATTGGGGTCGTCGGCAGAAATCCAGAAGCTGTACTCGAGGCAGCCGGCCTCGGCGGTGCTCGCCGCACTCATCTTCGCGGCCGCGGCGAGCGCCGCATCGCGTTGGTCGGGTCGGACTCGGCCTCTGCCGGTGATCAGGATCATCCGCAGACCATAGAGCCCGCCCGGCTCCGGTAGGGCACCCGCCGCCCGTTCACCCCCCTCGACGCCGCCGGTCTTGTTCGGCGGCCAGGACGGGCCGGCAGGTGCCCGGCTCGTGCCCGGTCAGGCGGGGACGCGGACCGCCGTGGCCGGGCCGGCCTTGCGTCGGCCGCGCACGCCCTGCGCGGCGCTGGTGGACGTCGTCGCTGCCTCCGACACCTGCGTCTGTGCGACCCGCAGCCGCTCGGACAGGTCATTGGCCAGCCACCGGCTCGCCCGCGGGTCACTGACCCACGTGCCGAACTCGCGAGGGTCCATGACGAGGACCCGCAGCGAGCTGATCGCGGTGACGGTCACCGACTGCGGTTGGTTGTTCAGCAGCGACATCTCGCCGATCAGGTCGCCGTACCCGAGGCGGGCGATCTGCGCTCCGGCCACCGAGGCCGTGGCCTCGCCCGAGATGACGATGAAGGCCTGCCGACGGACCTGCCCTTCGACGGTCAGCGCCGTGCCAGCCGGCACCGTCGTCTCGTACACCAGCGCATCGACACGCACCAACTCTTCGTCGGTGTACTGCGCGAACATCGGCAGCCGCCGAAGCATGTCGAGGCGGCTCTCCGGTACGCCGTGCGTCTCGTGTCTGAACATGGCCACCCCTCCGGACCGATTGCGGGCACCATCACTGTCGCGGGTGGCGATTACACGGCTGTAAAGCCCGCGAAAAGGCCGATACCCTCCGAAGCACACGCCCAGGGGAAGTGCTACGTCGCCACCTCGCCGACGAGGTCGGGCTCGAACCTTCGGCAGACGTCGCACGCCTACACCAGGAGATCTTGGAGCAATCGCCTAGCCTGATGGGAGACGCATCCCGCGGCTGACGCCCGGGAGCGGTCATCCGGAGGGAGCACGGTGTTCAGCCGGCCGAAGCACCTGGTGCGGACGGCCCGTGCCCCTGAACCCGAGGTGCGCACCGCGCCCGCCTACCCCGAGCAGCTCGGTTGGGTGGGAATCGGGCTCGCGGCGATCGGGATCGTGCTGGCGCTGCACGGCAACCACGTGCAGGACCACCAGCAGGTAGCCGAGGGCCTTGCCCTGGCCGTGGTGGGCCGCGGGCTCGCGCTCGGCCGGCCGATCGTCATCCGCCACCTGCTGGTCGCGATCGCCTGCCTCGTCCTGGCCCGGCTCATGGCGGCGCGAAGCGATGCGGTGCTGGAGCAGGCCGCCCTGGTCATCGCCGCGCTGTGCGCGTTGTGGGCCCGCCCGGCGCCCCCCGGTACGCCGGACCAGCGCAAGCGCATCGTGGAACTGGTCGACGCGACCCCCGACGATGCGCTCGCGCCGTTCGCCCAGCGCCTCGACAAGTCCTACGTGTTCTCCGCCGACGGCCAAGCTGCCGTCGCCTACAAGGTGCGGTTCGGAGTCGCGGTCGCCTCCGGCGACCCGCTCGGCGCCAAGGCCTCCCAGGAAGCCGCGGTCCACGCCTTCCTCCAAACCGCCGACGCGAACGGTTGGCGGGTGGCCGTGCTCGGCGCGGGTGAGGACTGGACCGCCCGGTGGAAGGCGCACGCCGGCATGCGCGCCGTACCGATCGGCCGCGACGTGATCATCGACGTTGCCAGCTTCTCGATGGAGGGGCGGGCCTTCCGCAACCTCCGCCAGGCGGTGCAGCGCACCCACAACTTCGGCGTCACCACCACGATCTACGACGAGACCGACCTCCCCGCCGACCTGCGGACGAACCTGCGCACGATGGTCGACAGCAGCAAGCGCAACCCGGACCGGGGCTTCTCGATGATCCTCGATGCGCTGCTCGAGCAGGAGCATGTCGCCACCAAGATCGCCGTCGCGTTCGACCGCGACGGCAAGGTCGTCGGGTTCCAGCGCTTCGCCACGGCCGACCGCGGTCGGGAGATCTCGCAGGACCTCCCGTGGCGGGTGCCCGGCGCCCCGAACGGGGTTGATGAGCGGCTCACCTACGACATGATCGAGTGGGCGAAGCAGCACAACGCCCGACGCGTCTCGCTGTGCTTCGCGGCCTTCCCCGAGCTGTTCGAGGCCAAGCCGGAAGGCGGTTTCGACCGGTTCGGCTACTGGGCGGCCCATCGGCTGGATCCGCTGATCAAGCTCGAGTCGCTCTACCGCTACCTGCGCAAGTTCCACGCCCTCGGCAAGCGCCGCTACGCCCTCCTGCGGCTGCGCGACGCGGTTCCGGTCGTCGCCGCGATGCTCACCCTGGAGTTCGGCGTACGCCGCACCCGGCGCAAGGAGCGCCGCGGCTGGCGCCGGCTGACCGGCCTGGTTCCCTAGAAGCCCGGCCAGACCCGGCGGGTGAGCAACGCCCGCCACACGTCGCGGTACTGCCGGGCCCGGTGGCGCTGGTCGCGCCAGCTGGTCCCGGTCACCCGATGCGACAGCGGCACCTCGCACTCGATGACCTTCGCGCCGCGGCGGAGGGCGTCGATGGTCAGTCCGGTCTCGACGCCGAACCCGTGCGCCAGCGGTTGAACCGCGTCGAAGAGCGCACGCGTGATGCACCGCTGACCGGACAGCGGCTGCGTCGGCGTCCAGCCGGTTGCCCGCTGGATGCCGCGGGTCGCGAGCTTCACGACGAAGCCGTGACCACCACCCGGCGCGGTCTTCGGCAGGATCGCGATCGTCATGTCCGCCCTGCCGTCCGCGACCGGCTCGATGAGGGGCGCTGCAGCGGCGGCGGTCACCTCGAGGTCGGCGTCGAGGAACACCAGCGGCGCGCTGGCGAGCCCGGCGGTCACCGCCTCGCGTGCCCCGGTCACCATCCCGGCGGCCTTCCCGCGGCGGCTCGGATGGCGTACGACGATCGCGCCGGCTTCCCGCGCGACCGCCGCCGTACGGTCGGTCGAGCCGTCGTCGGTCACGATGACGGCAGCCACCCCGGGGATCGTGGCGGCGCTGGTCACCGTGGCCCCGATCCGTTCCTGCTCGTTGAGTGCCGGGATCACCACGACGACCGGCTCCGCCGTGCCGTCACCTGGCGACGTCATGCCGACCCGGCGCGGTGGTTCCGAGCGCGAGCCACCTCCGCGCTGCCGCGCTCGCCCATGGGGTCACACTGTCACAGTGGCTGATGGACGCGAGGTAATGGAGCAGTTCATTCCCGGATCGCCGCTGGTCCAGCTGCTCGGGATCACGATCGGGTCGTTGGGTGACGGCGAGGCCAGCCTCGTGCTGCCGTACCGCCCGGAGCTCACGACGATCGGCGAGACCGTGCACGGCGGGGCGATCGCCGCGCTCGCAGACACCGCCGTCATGGCGGCGTGCTGGTGCGGCGCCGAGCCCCCGGACTCGCTGCGGGGCAGCACCGTCGACCTGACCGTCCACTACCTCGCCCCGGCCAACGCGAGCGACCTCACCGCGACGGCCCGCGTGCTGCGTCGCGGGCGCCGGATCTCTCATGCGGAGGCGACCGTCACGGACGCGACCGGCACCCGGGTCGCCCACGCGGTCGGCACCTACCAGCTCGGCTAGGCGTCCCGATGTCGTGGTCTTGGCCGTTGTTCGCCTGGGGTTTGGCGGTCGGCGTCGCCGGCGTGGCGGGCAGCTACGCCATCGGCCGGATCGCGCGCCTCGGCTACGACCAGGCGCGCGCGTACGCCGGCCTGGCGCTCATGTCGCTGGCCGTTGCCGTCCTCGCCGCGGCGCTGTCCAGTGCCGCGGTCGACCTGGCCTTCACGTTCTTCGTCGTGGTCGCGAACTTCGTCGTGCCGCTGGCCTTGCTCCCACGCGCCCGCCGGTCCCAACACCGGCGGACGTGCGAGTCGGCCTCGTCCTGCGGCGCCGAGACATGTGCAACCTGCCCACTCAGCGCGCAAGCCCAGACGCGGGTCGCAAGCGGCTGATCCGCCATCGATCACGCCGGCTCGGATAACCGCTGGCGGGGCATCGGGTGACGGCTCGATCATCACTGCGTGATCCGGCGCATCACGCTGGGCGACGTCGACGTCTACCGGCAGGTCCGGTTGACCGCATTGGCGGAGTCTCCATCGGCCTTCGCCTCGACGTACGCCACGGAGGCGGCCTTCCCGGATGAGGTCTGGGCACAGCGGACGGCCCACGCAGCCGACGGAGACGAGCGAGCGATGTTCCTGGCGTACGAGGCCGGCGAATGCATCGGCCTGGCCGGGGCAACGAGCGACGATCTCGGCGCGGACATGCAGCTGATCAGCATGTGGGTCGCGCCGGCTTACCGCGGCACCGGCGTCGCGGCGCAGTTGGTCGACTCCGTCGTCGAATGGTGTGCGCAAGGTGGCGCCCGCAATGTCGCGTTATGGGTCAGCCGGGGCAACGACCGCGCGCGACGTCTGTACGAACGCATGGGCTTCGTCGTCACCGGAGACGTGCAGCCGCTGCCGTCGGACCCGTGCAAAGACGAGATCCGCATGCTGCGGACAATGATCACGTGCGAGTCGCGGTCGTCGGGGCCGGCGTCGCTGGGCTGACAGCCGCGCTGGCGCTGCAGCATGACGGTCACCAGGTGGAGGTGCACGAGCAAGCCGCGGCGCTACGCGCCGGCGGGTTCGGGTTCAACCTCTGGACCAACGCGACGACGATCCTGCACGCACTGGGCGTCGACGTGCCCGGGGAGCCGTTCGACCACATAAACTTCCGCTGCGGGGGGCAGCATCGGATGACCATGCGGATGCCCGCACCGGGCCAGCCCCACATGAACATCGAGCGCGGGACGCTGCTGCACGCGATCCACGGCTGCCTCGAGCCCGGCACCGTGCGCTTCTCCCGCCCGGTATCTCGTGCCACTGAGCTACTCGACGGCGGAGCAGACCTGGTCGTCGCGGCCGACGGAGTCGGCTCCCGCGTCCGGCCGGATGCCACGAAGCGGCAGCGGGTCAGCCGCCCGTGGGCGGTGTGGCAGACGGTGATCCCGACCGGTGCAGACCTGATCGAGCCCGGCGGCGGTGCCGTCGTGCTGAGCCGCGCGCGCTTCTACGGGATCTGGCGCCACCCGAACGGCGAGCTGTGCTGGTTCGTCGAAGAACCGTCGCTGGCACGGGACGCGAGCCCGGAGGACGTGCTGGCGCGGGTCGCACAGGAGGACGACCCCTTGGTGCGCGAGGTTGCTGCCGTGACCCCGCTCGACCGGCTCGGGCAGTGGCTCGCCCGCGACCGCCGGCCGACCCGGCAGGTGATCGGACGCCGCGTGGTTGCGGTCGGTGACGCCGCGCATCCGATGCTTCCATGCATCGGGCAGGGCGCGTGTACGTCGATCGAGGACGGCGTCGCGCTGGCGGTGGCACTTCGCGAAGGCTCGGTCGACGAGGGCCTGCTGCGCTACCGCCGTGCCCGGCTGCCGATCGCGGCAGTCCGCGTGTCGAGTGCGCACCTTGCCTGCTCGTTGCGTCGCCCCAACCCGGCCGGGGCCGCGGTTGCGTCGACACCACTCGGGATCCCGTTCGCGTGGGGCGCCGCGAGATGGCTACGCCGGATCAACCGAGCCGACCGCGGACTCGTGGCCGCCTTCGCGCAGTAGGTAGCTGTCTGCGGCGCGCCGCTACGCCAGGTGGACGATCCGCACCATCCCCATGAAGGCGTGCGGTCTGCCCGTCTTCAGGTCCGGGAAGAAGCACACCTCCGCGTAGTCGCCCGCCGGCAGGTCGTAGGTGACGGTCGCCGAGCGTCCCGGGGACAGCTCGGTGACGCCGACGCCGCCCGGGCGGAACGGGCCCGGACGGTTGCGACGCAGGGCCTTGAGCAGCTGCTTGCGCGTCGTACCGGTCTTGACGTGCTGCAGGAACATCAGGTGTGGGGAGCGTGCCGACACGTTCTCGAAGGTGACCGTGCCGCTGGCCGGCAGGTTGACTGCGCCGTGGAAGCGGTCCCTACTCGTTGCCCGCACCGTGGCCTGCGACGCCGGCGCGGGACGACGGCTACCCGACTTGGCACGCACCTGCAGCCTGACCACCGGAGCGTCGAAGTTCGGTCCTTCGCTGTCGTTGACCACGTAGTAGGTGCCGGACTTGGGCAACGCCACGGTGCCGTGCACGACGGCGTGACCGGAGCCTGAGTCCAGACCGCCGTAGAAGGTGGTCTTGCGCACGACTCGTCGAAGCGCCTTCAGGGCCTGCGGTGTCGGTTGATCACCCGCTGCGTCGAAGGTCTTGACGTCCTCTGCCAGGTCCTGCGGCGAGTACGCGCCGTGCAGGCGCAGGATGACGAACGCCTGCTCACCCCTGCCGGCGACCAGCTTGACCGCAACCCGGCCGGCCTTGAGCTTTCTCGGTACCCGGACGTGCAGCGAGTTCTTACCGCTCATCTTCGCCGTGAGCTGGGGCGTGGAGGTCGTCGCGGCGGTCAGCCGCGGCGATCCGACCGCAGTTGCGCCGCTGGCGGCGAGCAGCGCCCCAGCGACCGTGATCGCCGCAACGGCGGGCTTCCGGAGAATGATCATGACGTTGTCCTCTCCGCTTGCCATCCAAGGGCCGCAGGGCGTTGCGCGCAAGCCTTGCGCGTCGTTCACGTGGATGGCACGGCTCGACAGCCCTGCATACTCGATACGTGCTGTACACACGGGGGCGGCACTGGCTTGTCTTCTTGAGCCTGCTGACCGCTGCGCTGGCCTACTCGCTCGTGCCGCCACAGGCGGCTGCGGGCACGCCCGGCATGGTGCTGGGCCACGTGCCGAAGGCCGATGCTCCGAGGTCGGCGACGATCGTGATCCCGAAGAACGGCCAGGACAAGGGGTACGCGACCAAGGTCGTGGTCATCTCTCAGGGCGGCACCCTGAACGTGGTCAACCTCGACAACCAGCAGCACACGGTCACCTCGGACGCCGTCGGCAAGAATGGCAGCCCGCTGTTCGACCGCTGGGTCGATGCCGGCCGCACGGAGACGGTCACCGCGGCCAGCCGGCTCGCCGCGGGCACCTACACCTTCCACTGCACGTTCCACCCGAGCATGCAGGGCACGCTGATCGTCGAGGGTGGGGACGGAGGCGGCGTG
>CAZEAM010000149.1:0-7301 GCA_964510285.1 uncultured Frankiaceae bacterium
GCGCCACCGCGGCCGTCATTGATGCGGTAGGTGCCGGCCGCGTGCCAGGTGAGGCGGACGAACAGCGGCCCGTAGTTGCCGTAGTCGGCCGGCCACCAGTCCTGGGAGGTGGTCATGACCTCGACAAGATCCTTGCGCAGGGCGTCCAGATCCAGCTTGGCGAACTCCGCGGCGTAGTCGAAGTCCCCGTCCATCGGGTTGGACTCCGCCGTGTTCTTGTGGAGTACCGACAGGTCCAGCTGGTTCGGCCACCAGTCCCGGTTGGTGCGCGGCCGTGCGGTCGTCGGCTCGGGGGAGGGGATTCGGGGATTCTCGCTCTCGGACAACTCGGGTCCTCCTCTCGTCGGACTTCGCGTCAAGCGCGACGCCCCACAAATTGAGAGTCTTTCTCAATCTCTACATCGCCGGGCGGCAGAGCGCAAGCGCGAGCCGGCGGCTACCAGCCGCGCATGTCCACGGGCCACTCGTCGATCACGGTGTCGCCGTCGACGACGTGCATCCGCTCGTGGAGCACGCAGGTCGGGTCGATGTGCGCCGGTTCGAGGCGGACCCGGTCCCCGACCGCCGGCAGCTCGCCGGCCTCCTGCGCGGAGAAGACGACGTGCTCGTCCGAGCAGTACCAGACCAGCATGCCCGGAAGCGCCGGGTTGCCGTGGTCCATTCCGAAGGCCTTCAGCCCGGCGTCGGCGACCGCCCAACCGTCCCCCACGGAGATCACCGTCGCGAGAACGGTGAGCGCCTGTTCGAACGGTACGCCGGCGACCTTGCGGTACTCGGTGTCCATGAGGGCGAACGAGCCCGCCTGCAGCTCTGTGACGCCGGCGTTGGTGCGCCACGTCCCGGTGCCGCCGCCGGAACGGATCTCGCCACCAACCTGAGCGTGTGCCGCGTCGAGCAAGGCCATCGCGGCGTCGGTCTGGGCCTTGCGCTCGGCTTCGTCCTCGACGAACATCACGTGGCCCTCGTAGCCCATCACGCCACGCACCGCGAGACCGGCCGCCCGGGCCCGGTCGCCCAGGGCCCCGGCCTGGTCGGGCGGGCAGCCACACCTCGGCGTGCCGACGTTGACGTCGACGAGCACCTCGCGGACTCCGCCCCTGGCCGCCGCCTCGATCGTCGCCTCGGAGTCGACCGCCACGGTGACCCGGGCGCCCGACTCGACCACGGCGCCGAGGCGACGCATGTCGACGACCTCGTTGGCGAGCAACAGGTCCTCGCCGAGCCCGGCCGCGGCGAGGACCTCGACCTCGCGAATGGTGGCGCACGTGAAGCCGGTGTGGCCGAGGGCGGCCTGACGCCGGGCAATGCCGGTCGTCTTGTGCGCCTTGACGTGGGGCCGCAGCGAGCCCTCCGGCCACGCGGCCGACATGGCCGCTAGGTTGCGGTCGAGGACAGCCGAGTCGACGATCAGCGCTGGGGTGGTCAGGTCGTCGAGCGGCACCCGCGCAAGGTATCCGACGGAGGGCGCAGCGGTCGTGGGACACGAGGTGTGGCGGAACTGGGGGCGCAACCAGTCATCGACCCCACGGGAGGTGGCGACTCCGGTTGACGTCGACGGGGTGTCCCGGATCCTCGAGCGGGCGTCGGAGGACGGCCGCCGCGTGAAGGCGATCGGCTCTGGGCACAGCTTCACCGCCGCCGCGCTGGCCGACGACATCCAGCTTCGGCTCGACCAGCTCGACGGCATCCTGTCGGTCGACCGCTCGGCCGGCCTGGTCACCGTCGGCGCCGGGACGCCGCTGCACCGGCTGAACGCCGAGCTCGAGGCGCTCGGCCTGTCGATGAGCAACCTCGGCGACATCGACGCGCAGACGATCGCCGGCGCGATCTCGACCGGGACCCACGGGACGGGCGCCAGACTCGGTGGCCTCGCCACGCAGGTCCGCGAGCTTCAGCTCGTGCTGGCTGACGGGTCGGTCGCGCAGGTGTCGGAATCGGCCGACCCGGACCTCTTCCAGGCTGCCCGCGTCGGAATCGGCGCCTTCGGCATCGTCACGGCGGTGACCCTTCAGTGCGAGCCGCTGTTCCGGCTGACCGCGGTTGAGCAGCCGATGCCGCTCGACGAGGTGCTGCAGGGCTTCGACGAGCTCGCCGATGGCAACGAGCACTTCGAGTTCTACTGGTTCCCGCACACCGACGTCGCGTTGACGAAGCGCAACAACCGGCCCGGTGAGGCAGCTCGCGAGGCGCGGCTGCCGCGCTGGCGTGAGTGGGTCGACGACGAGCTGCTGTCGAACGGCGTGTTCGAGATCGTGCAGCGGATCGCCTACCGCCGACCGAGCGCCATCCCCCGCTTCAACCGGCTGTCCGCGCGGGCGCTGAGCGCGCGGACGTTCACCGACGTGTCCCACCGGGTGTTCGTCTCGCCCCGGCGGGTCCACTTCCGGGAGATGGAGTACGCCGTACCTCGCGACCAGCTCGTCGACTTCTTCAGGGCCGTCCGGTCGTGGATCGACCGCACCGGCACCGTCGTCTCCTTCCCGGTCGAGGTTCGGGTGGCGGCGGCCGATGACATCTGGTTGTCGACCGCCTCGGGGCGGGCGAGCGGTTACCTCGCGGTCCATCAATGGCATCGGGTCGACTTCGAGCCGTACTTCCGCGCGGTGGAGGCGATCGCGAGGGAAGCCGGGGGCAGACCGCACTGGGGCAAGCTGCACTGGCTGGACGCCGACGCCCTGCGTGAGCGCTACCCGCGGTTCGACGACGCGATGAAGGTGCGCGACCGGGTCGATCCCGAGCGAATCTTCTCCAACGCCTACCCCAGGCAGGTCTTCGGGGCGTAGCGGACCGGCTCGGACCGACCAGCCACACTGAATCATCGGAACAGCGACGGGGGTACCAGCGATGCCATCGATTCCGGCCACGCTTCGCGCGTTTGCCGCCGAGGCGCCGGACGTTCCGGCGGTCACCGACACCACCGCGACGCTCACCCGGCGGCAGTTGATCGAACGCGCCGACGTCGTGGCGCACGAGCTCCTGGCCCAGGGGGTCAAGGTCGGCGACCTGGTCTCGATCGGGCTGCCCAGCGACGCGTCCTTCCTGGTCGCGACGGTCGCGGCCTGGATCGTCGGAGCGACGCCGCAACCGGTGCCGGCCAACATGCCGCGCGCCGAGCTCGACGCCGTTCTCGAGCTCGCAAAGCCGGGGATTGCGATCGGGTTCGACGGAGGCGCATGGGCGCCGACCATGCTGGCGCTGCCTGAGCCGGAGGGCGCCGCGCCGGACCCGCTGCCCGACGTGATGTCTCCCAGCCTCAAGGCGCCCATGTCGGGGGGCTCGACCGGCCGGCCGAAGCTGATCGTCGCCGCCAGTCCGGCGGATACCGACCTGTTGGCCCTCGTGGGCGCCGCGATGCGGATCCAGCCCGGTGACACGGCGCTCATCACGGCGCCGATGCACCACAACGGACCGTTCTACAGCTCCTCGATCACCTTGGCGACCGGTGGCCACGTCGTGCTGCCCGGGCGATTCGACGCCGAGACGACCCTGCAGCAGATCGAGCGGCACGCGGCCGGATGGGTGTACCTGGTGCCGACGATGATGTCGCGCATCACGAAGCTGCCTGACGAGGTCCGGTCGCGCTACGACCTGTCGAGCCTGCACACCGCGATGCACATGGCCGCGCCGTGCCCGCCCTATCTCAAGCAGGCGTGGATCGACTGGCTCGGCCCGGAGCGGATCATGGAGCTGTACGCCGGGACCGAGGCGCAGGCGGCGACGTTCATCAATGGCGTCGAGTGGTTGGCGCACCGGGGTTCCGTCGGCAAGCCGCTGGTCGGGCAGATGCGGATCCTGGATCCGGACGGCAAGCCGCTTCCCCCCGGTGAGGTGGGCGAGGTCTGGTTGAAGTCGAACGCGGGCCCGACGTACACCTATATCGGCGCCGAAGCTCGTGCCCGGGAAGACGGCTGGGAGTCGCTCGGCGATCTCGGCTGGATGGACGAGGACGGCTACCTCTACCTCAACGACCGGCTCACTGACATGGTGCTGGTCGGTGGCAGCAACGTGTACCCGGCGGAGGTAGAGGCGGCGCTCGACGAGCATCCCGCGGTGATGTCCTCGTGCGTCATCGGGCTTCCGGACGACGACCTGGGCAACCGGCTGCACGCCATCGTCCAGCTCAGCACGGAGGTCAGTGACGACGACCTGGCGGCGTGGTGTGGGCAACGCCTCACGAGGTACAAGGTGCCGCGGACCTTCGAGCGGGTCGACGAACCGCTGCGGGACGACGCCGCGAAGGTGCGGCGCACCCAGCTGCGTGCGGAGCGCCTGCCCGCCTAGTGGCATATGCCGGCCGGGTTCGGGAAGGCGCTATGACATGGCCAACGAACTCGACGGCAAGACGATCGCCTTCCTGGTCGGCAACGAAGGAGTCGAGCAGGTCGAACTGACCGAGCCGTGGAAAGTCGTCGAGGCCGCGGGTGGCACACCCAAGCTGATCGCACCGGAAGCCGGCCGAACGCAGGCGTTCAACCACCTCGACAAGGCGGACACGTTCCCGGTCGATGCGGCTGTCGCGCAGGCAAGTGCCGACAGCTACGACGGCCTTGTCCTTCCGGGCGGGGTGGCCAACCCGGACCAGCTGCGCACCAATCCGGAGGCGGTGCGGTTCGCGAGGTCGTTCTTCGACGCCGGCAAGCCGGTTGCCGCGATCTGTCATGCACCCTGGACATTGGTCGAGGCGGATGTCGTGCGGGAGCGCACGGTCACCAGCTGGCCGAGCTTGCAGACCGACCTGCGCAACGCCGGCGCCACCTGGGTGGACGAGGAGGTCGTCACCTGCACCGGCGGTCCGAACGTCCTCATCACCTCCCGGAAGCCGGACGACCTCAAGGCGTTCTGCGATGAGCTCGTCGACAAGTTCGCGGCGGCGTAGCCGCAAGGACCCGCTGGCGAAGTACCGGGAAAAGCGCGACTTCACGAAGACCGCGGAGCCGGCCGGGAAGGGCCGGGCGCGTCCCGGTCGTACCCGAGGCGCGGCCGCCCGATTCGTCGTTCAGCGGCATCGCGCTCGCCGGTTGCACTACGACTTTCGACTGGAGATCAGCGGCGTACTGGTCAGCTGGGCGGTCCCAAAGGACCGACCCTCGACCCGACCGTGCGGCGCGCGGCGTTCCATGTCGAGGACCATCCGCTCGAGTACATCGACTTCGAAGGGGTGATCCCGGCCGGCGAGTACGGCGGCGGTGACGTCATCGTCTGGGATGCCGGGACGTGGCAGCCGCACGGCACATCCGATCCGCGGCTGCGGTTGTCGCCGGTGAGCTGCACATCGACCTGGACGGCGAGAAGCTGCGCGGGCGCTTCGTGCTGATCCGGACTCGCACCGACTCCTCGGGCAAGGAGGAGTGGTTGATGTTGCACAAGCGGGACGCCTTCGCGGTCGACGGCTGGGACCCGGAGGACCATCCTCGCTCGGTGCGCTCCCACCGCACCAACGATGATGTGAAGTCGGACCCGGATCGGTTGTGGCGCTCGGACCTCCCCGCCGCGCGTGCTGCGATCGTGTTGAAGCCGGAGCGGCTGGGCGACGACGACCTCTCGGCCCTCGACGAGCTCGGCAGCTCGGGCGCATGGGAGGTGTTCGGGCGCGAACTGCGGGTCACCACTGGACGACGCTCGACTCCGCTGCGCAGCTGCCGGTGCTGCAGTAGTCGCGCCGGCGTGCTACGGCATGGGGTACTGGATCGGGGAAGACGTACGGCGGTGGCGGATCAGGCTCATCAGCGCAGCAGCGGCCGCCAGCGCGCCGACCACCCATGCGATCCCGCTCCGCTTGCCGGACGCCTTCTTGCGAGCCATCGACCGGACCGAGTCCAGGTCGACAGACGGCAGGTGGGACTGCACGGCGTCACGAACGTCGGCCGGCGAGGGCAGGGAAGGGGCGTGCTCCTTGGCGGCGGACAGCGCCTCACTCATCGCTTCGCTCATGCCTGTCCGCATACCCGGCGAGCGACCTGCCAACCGCCCGTCCGAGGCGGCTACTTCCAGGTGAGCATGAGGTCTTTCACGTGCCGCAGCCCCGGCGGGTAGACGAGCTGCTCATGACCGGGCGTCAGCCAGTAGTCGGGGATCCGGTTGTGCCACTCACGCAAGGCGACTCTCAGCTCCCGCCGGGCCAGGTGTGAGCCGAGGCAGCGGTGCGGGCCCATCCCGAAGGTGATGTGCCGGTTGCGCATCCGGTCGAAGCGGACCTCGTGCGGATCCGGGTACTCGGTCGGGTCGATGTTGGCCGAGCCGTAGGCGCACAGCACCATCGAGCCGGCGGTCACGGGGCAGCCGTTGGGCAACGTCACGTCCTCGGTCGCCGACCGCGGCGAGGAGAACGGAACCGGTGCCTCCCAACGCAGCATCTCCTCGACGGCGTTGTCCAGACAGTCCGGGTTGTCGACGAGCTCGCGGCGGTGTTCCGGACTGCGGGCCAGGAAGGCGTACATGCAGGTCAGGGTGTCGCTGACGGTGTCGAGTCCCGCGATCAGGAAGAGGAAGAGGATGTCGAGGATGTCCTCGTGCGTCAGCCGCGCACCATCGACCTCGGCGGCGAGGAACTGGGAGATGACGTCATCACCCGGCTCCTTGCGGCGCTCCTCGATGAGCTCGGTGAACAGTGCGTAGATCTTCTCGCCGGTGGAGAACAGCACCTTGGTGCGCGCCTCCGGCTCGAAGGCCGCCATCTCGTCCAGCTTCTCCGGATGCAGGATCCCGTCGCGCAGGTGGAGGAACTCGTCGAGGCGCTCCTGCGGCAGCCCGGTCAGGTCCAGGAAGATCGTGCTCGGCAGGACGTCGGCGAACTCGTCGGTGAAGTTGCAGCTGCCCTTCTCGATGAAGGTGTCGATGAGGGCGTTGGCTCGTCGCGCGATGTCCGGCTCGTACGCCGTCATCTTCTTCGGCGAGAACAGCGGGTCGAGCAGCCGTCGGAAGTTCGAGTGCTGCGGCGGGTCCACGTTCAGCGGGATCAGCGGCCGGACGTTGCCCAGACCGAGGTCGATCCGCGAGGAGAACAACTCCGGATGGTGCAGGACGTATTCGATCGTCTCCCGATCGAACTGCATGGCCAGGCCTTCCATCGGCACGAGGAAGCCGCCGGCCTGGGTGAGGTTCCGGAAGCGTACGTGCGGCGAGGAGAAGTCCACGAGGGAGGTCAGGTCACCCGTGGCCTGCCGCTCGCCGAGGCTCGCCTCGGGGATCGAACCAGTCGTCAGCTGCGCCTCGGTCACGGCTCAGTTTTGCACATTCTCTGACGCTGGTGTCAGGCTGGCGGCGGCGGTCTGATGGCGCCGTCGGGCGTGGCCCGCGTGGTG
>CAZEAM010000150.1:0-5937 GCA_964510285.1 uncultured Frankiaceae bacterium
ACCGCGCTGAACACCCGGTTTCCGGTGTTGAGGGCGACTCAGAGCGACCACACCGAGGTCCGCCACCAGGCGGCGACAGCGAATCGGGCGAGCGACGGCGACGCCCGCAACACGGCGGACACGTCCTGACCGTCTGCGCCGATGACGTCGGGCACCAGCGGGCGCTGACTCACCCGCCCACCCCGCGCGGCGCGCGCCGGCTCAGCCGAAGATCGCGAGGTGGATCAGGCCGGCGCCGAAGCCGAGGACCGCGCCGTGCAGGTAGAGCAGCCACTCGTCCTCCTTGATCGCCGTCCGCAGCATCTCGGCGAAGTCGTGCGGAGCCATTGTGCGCATGCGGGCCGCCAGGAGGTTGAAGATCGCCTTGTTCTGCCGGGCTCCGAACTCGGGGTCGGTGAACGGCGTCATCGTGTACGCGACCGCCTCGGTGGCCAGTGACTCGCGGATCGCGTCGTACTTGTTCGACCCGAGCGCGACGCGCACGAGGCCGGACACCCGGCCGAGCGAGTCGTCGACCGCCGGTCGAAGGGCGTTCTCGATCAGCCGCCGCGTCCGGTCGGCCCGCGGCCCGTGCATCAGGTCGTCGCCGATGTTCGCGATCGTCACGATGTCGTTGGCGATGATTCCGGCATAGACGTCGGCGACCTCGGGCTGGCGGCGCATGAACAACCCGTGCAGGGTCATTCCGAGGAACCGTCTCGGCGCGACGGGTTCGAAGATCATCCAGATCCCGATCAGGTTGGTCGCGTATCCGATCAGTACGCCGCCGATCGGCAGCAGCCACCAGTACGGCAGCGCGTCGGTGATGAAGGCGAGCGGGACGCCGAGCAGCAGGCCGAAGACGAACCCGAAGTTCTGGATGAACCGGAGCTCCTTGCGCCCGACGTCCAGGAAGATCCGGTTGGCGAGCTCCGGCTGCGCCTCGATCCGGCGGATCACCATCAGCTTGATGTCGAGCAGCTGGTCGATGTGCTCCCCGATCTCCTGCGTCACCTGGCGCACGACCTGCGGCAGCTGCTGGTCCACCCGGTCGTGGATCGCCTGCCGGGCGCGCGGCGGCAGGTCGCGCCACAGCTGGCCGTGCTCGCGCTCGAGGATCCGGTCGACGAGGTCGTGCACGTCCTGCCGGGAGTTGACGAGGATCTGCTCGGCGATCTTGTCCGGTTCGAGCTGCTCGTAGAACTCGCGCGGGCTACCGAGCTTCGAGATGCCCTTGTCGACGGCGATGCTGCCCATCTTCGCGGCGCGGGACGGGATGATCCCCTGCCAGCCGAGCCCGGCCTGCATGATGCCCGGGATCTGCTGGATCTTGCGCGGCAACAACCCGACGAACGGCGCGAGCGGCCGCAACCGGATGCCCCGGAAGTGAACCGGGTAGAACAGCATCACCACGCCACTCCAGTTGGTGACGTAGCCGATGATCCCCGTGAAGACCGGGATCGTGAGCAGCTTCAGCAAGTGGCTTGAGATGGCACTCTCGCCTCCCGTGATCTCGACCCGGCGTCGGTCGGTGTGCTGGTTTTTAGCAGAATGGAAGGCGTGACGGGTGCCGGAACGACGCTGCGGGTTGCTGTCATCGGGGCCGGACCGGCCGGTATCTACACCGCTGACGCGCTCTGCGCGCAGGCCGGCGTACCGGTGCAGGTCGACATCTACGACCGCCTTCCGGCGCCGTTCGGGCTGCTTCGCTACGGCGTCGCGCCCGACCACTTCAAGATGAAGAACCTCGCCTCGACGCTGCAGCGCATCCTCGAGCACGACAACGTGCGGTTCTTCGGCAACGTCAACGTCGGCACCGATGTGACCGTGGCCGAGCTGCTGGCCGACTACCAGGCGATCGTGTACACGTACGGCTCGTCCATCGACCGCAAGCTCGGGATCCCGGGTGAGGACCTCCCGGGCAGCATCGCGGCGACCGCCTTCGTCAACTGGTACAGCGGCCATCCCGACTTCGTGGAGCCGTACTCGCTCGAGGCGACGAGTGCGGTGGTGATCGGCCTGGGCAACGTCGCCATCGACGTGGCCCGGGTCATCGTGCGCGACCCGGAGGAGATGGCGACCACCGACGTTCCCGACGACGTCCTCGCGGCCCTGCGCGCGTCGACGCTGACGGACGTGCACATCGTCGGCCGCCGCGGCCCGGAGCACGCGAAGTTCACCATCAAGGAGCTGCGCGAGATGGGCGAGCTCGCCGGCGTCGACGTGGTCGTGGACCCGGCACAGGTCGACCACGTCGAGTCCGACGACAAGGACGTCAAGCGCAACCTCGACGTGTTCAAGGAATGGGCTCATCGCCCGCTGACCGGCGCGAAGCGGCGCCTGCACCTGCACTTCCACTCCAAGCCGGTGGAGATCGTGGGCAGCGACCATGCGGAGGCTCTGCGGTGCGAGCGCCCGGATGGCACGACGTACGACATCCCGGCGCAGCTGGTGTTCCGCTCGGTCGGCTACATCGGTACGCCGATGCCGGGCGTTCCCTTCGATGAGACGTCCAACGTCATCCCGAACGACGATCACCGGGTGGTGGGCGGCTGCGTCGAGGTCGGTGAGTACACCTGCGGCTGGATCGGCCGGGGCGCGACCGGCGTGATCGGCACCAACCGCAGCGACGCGAAGGCGGCGGTCACCTCCCTGCTCGCCGATCTCGACCGGCTGCTGGCGCGTGACGTGACCGCCGGGTCGGCACGGGCGACGCTCGAGGAGCGCGGCGTCAAGGTCGTCGACCTCCGCGGGTGGAACGCCATCGACGCCGCGGAGATCGCTCGCGGGAGCGGGCGCGGCAACGCGCGGGTGAAGCTCGCGCTTTGGCAGGAGCTGCTCGAAGCGGCGGCTGCCCAGTCATAGTGCCGAACCGCATGCGATACGGCTGCCGCCTCGGTGTAGTGGTCGGGGCGGTCCTCGTCACGTCATTCGTCTTGATCGCGCCGGCGTTTGCGCATGCCGAGCTGGAGCGCAGCAGTCCCGCCGCTGGGAGCGTGTTGCAGCGCTCCCCGCACCAGATCTCGTTGACCTTCGGCGAGTCGGTCATCGCTTCCGGCGCGGCGATTCGGCTCTACGACGATCGACTCAGCGCCGTGCCGATCGGCGCCGTGCGACATCTCGAGGGTCACGGTGACCTGGTCGGCGTCGACCTGCCGCGCCCGCTTCGGACCGGGACCTACGTCGTCACGTGGCGGGTCACCTCTGCGGATACGCATGTCGTCTCCGGTTCGTTCACCTTCTCCGTTGGACACGCCACGGCGCTGAGTGGCGCTCCGCCCGCGAACGGCCGCGATCCGACCACGAGCCGTCTGGCCGCGATCGTCCGCGGGTTCGGCTACGCCGGTTTGGTCGCGGGCCCCGGCGCGCTTGTGGTGATCGCTTGGCTGTGGCCGACCGGTCTCGGGCGGCGGCGTGTCCAGTGGCTCCTCGCCGGCGGCGTCGTCCTGCTCGTCGCCGGGACGCTCGCATCGGTCGTGCTGCAGGGAGCGGCTGCAGCCGGCGTGTCCGTTGGGGACGCGTTCGACGGTTCGACGCTGCAGCTCGGGATGGCGGGCCGCTTCGGGCGGGCGGTTGGCGCTCGCCTGGTGCTGGTCATCGCCATGGCCGAACTCGCGATTCTCGGCCGACGGCGTGGGCGCGTGTCGCCCGTTCAGGTCAGCATCGTGCTGGCAGCGCTCACTGCCACCTGGCCGTACGCCGGTCACTCCGGCACCGGGGACCTCGCGCCTCTGGCGTTCGTGGCGGACTGGGCGCACATCGCCGCGATGGCCACCTGGCTGGGTGGGATCGCGATGTTGTTGGTGGGTCCGTTGGCTGGCAAGGACCCGCGGGCCGACCCGCCGCTCGGCGTGACCGCCGCGTTCTCTGAGTGGGCACTCAACGCCGTCACGTTGCTCGTGGCCACGGGGCTGTTCTCGGCCTGGCGCAACGTGCGCTCCTTCGGCGCCCTGACCGCTACCCACTACGGGCACCTGTTGTTATGGAAGAGCGCGTTTGTGCTCGTCCTGTTGGCGATCGCCCGGGTCTCGCGGCGCCAGGCCGCGCAGCGTTCTGGTGAGGCGACCGTCCCGCTGCTACGCCGGGCAGTGGGCGCCGAGGCCTTCGGCGCCGCTGTGATCCTCGGCATCACCGGGTTCCTCACCGGTGCGCCCCTGGCCTCGCAGACCTACGCTCCGGCGTTTACCCGGTCGGCCACGACCGGAGGCCTCACCGTGACGGTGCACGTCGACCGGACCGGGGTCGGACAAGCGCATCTGCTCGTCTCGGCGGCCCGGGCCGGTACCCCGCAGCGCATCGCGCACATAACCGGCTCGCTCACCGAGGTCAACCCGCCGATCGGGCCCTTGCCGGTGACGTTCGCCGGGTCAGCGCTGGGCCGCGAGGCCGCGACCGTTACCTTCCCAAGTGCCGGGGACTGGTCGTTGCAGCTTCGCGTCCAGACGTCGTCGATCACGGCAGTCGCGGTCGAGACCACCATCCATGTTCGCTAGCAGTACTACCCAGGAGGCCTTCTCGATGCTCACCATGCGCGCTCGCCGGGCCGGGCTGGCGATGACCATCGGCCTGGGGCTCGTCCTGGCCGCAGCGCAGCCCGCCGCCGGCCACGTGACGGTTCACCCCGACTCCGAGCCGGCGGGGACGTCGTTCTCGGTTCTCACCTTCCGGGTTCCCAACGAGATGGACGACGCGCGCACCGTGAAGGTCAAGATCTTCCTGCCGACCGACACCCCGGTGACCGGGGTGCTGGTGCGCCCGGTCGCCGGATGGCAGGTGCGGATGACTACCAAGAAGCTCGCGCACCCGATCAGGACTCCCGGCGGCCGGCTCGACGTCGTGCCCTGGACCATCACGTGGAGCGGCGGGAGCGTGCCGGTCGGTGGCTATCAGGACTTCGAGATCTCGGTCGGACACGTGCCCGACCAGCCAGGCCCGCTGATCTTCAAGGCGTTGCAGACCTACAGCAACGGCAAGGTCGTGCGCTGGATCGAGACCGCGCCCCCGGGTTCGCCCGAGCCGGAGCACCCGGCCCCGACCGTGCAGCTGACCGCCCCGCACGAGCCGGCGTCGTCGGACACCGGTACGTCGAACGGCACCGATCGCGGGTTGGCGATCGCTGGCCTTGCGGTGGCTCTCGTGGCGCTGTGGGTGGCGGTTGCCGGCCGGGTCAGGCGGACGTCGAGCTGAACTCGACTGGCGCCGAGAAGGCGGCCTTGCGCGCCGCTCGGCGGAAGGTGCGTAGCGCGGCGGGGCCGACGACACAGATCGCGACGAAGTTCGTGATCGCGCGTCCGGTGTCCCAGCCGAGCGACGTGGTGGCGTCGAAGACCAGGTAGTGGTGCCACTGGGTGGCGACGGACGCGCCGGGTGCGTAGGCGATCGAGCTTCCGGGGTCGAGCGAGAACGGCCAGAAGGACAGGTTCGACAGGAATCCGTACAGGTACCCGGCCGCCGCGCCGTACGTCGCGAGCATCAGGATCTCGACCTTGCCGCGACACCGGGGCAGGCAACCGGCGAACAGCCCGATCCAGGCGCAGCCGAACATCTGGTAGGGCATCCACGGCCCGACTCCCGCCGTGATCAACGCCGAGCCGAACAGCGTCGTCACACCCAGCGCGAAGCCGAACCCGGGGCCGAACACCCGGCCCGCGAGAACGATCGTGAAGAAGATGAACTCGATGCCCGCCGTGCCCGCATCGAGCGGTCGAAGCGCGGCGCCGATCGCCGACAGCACGCCGAGCATCGCGATCGCCTTGGCGTCGATGTTGCCGCTGGCCACCTCCGCGAACAGCACGGCGAGGACCAGGCAGAGAAGTACGCCGAACATCAGCAGTGGCGTGTAGGTGGTCCCGAAGTGGTTCGGCGCGACCAGAAACGGCCAGAAGAACGAGACGAAGCCGATGAAGGTCGCCATCACGATCACCGCGGTCGCGGGGCCGCGCAGCGGCACCGCGACCG